>SVQR01000072.1 GCA_015065225.1 Oscillospiraceae bacterium
CTCGTTGCCGCCCTCTGCTCCCGTGTAAGGGTTGAATTCCTGTGTTGACGGACTTAAAAAGATCTTTGGCATAAATAAAACCTCCTTTTGTTATTGGTAAAGTATATGCGAAAAGATCACATATTACCACATAAAAGGAGGAAAGATTATTTTGGAAATGCGGAATACGGAATTGGGAATCCTGTTTATCGCTATGTTGCAAATTTGCAGTAACTTCTTGCCTGCATCAATCAGAGGGAGATGGACAAGAGTGTGCTGTACTTCGGAATATTGCTCGGATCGGATTGGTAATTCCCGGTTGCCGATTACATATATTACACAAAATGAATAAGGTTACGAAGTCCCTTTTCGTTGGTACGCTTTCCGGATATTACCGAAACCAGATAGTCGGAAAGACTCTTTATGTTTTCTTCATTAAGTCTTGATGCGTAGACATTCAGGATGTTTTCACCGTAGCTGTCTTGCTTGTTGACTGTCTCGACACCGTAGCGTGCTATCACCATGTGCAGATATGATCCTATATCTTCGCAAAGCTCCGCCGTATCCGATGAAATAAGCTGAGTCAATATCTCTTTGGCGTATTTGGTTTCCGGGAAAATGCCCTCGCATCTGTAAAATGCCGAAAAGCACATTGATATTATGATCGCATCCACAAGAACGGAAGTATATTTTACCCCTCCGTCTATACGGAAGCTGCCCCTTTCGTTGAGAATGGGCAATATGTCACTGTACCCGATCCCCGAAAGAAGCGCACATTCGGTACAGAGCATCTCAGAGCGTTGACATACCGATCTGAAGCTCTCGTTTTCCGATACAGCAAAGAATGCCTTTGTGAATTTCGCATTTTCAAAGCTGTGGGTATAGATATTGGAAAAGGCGTAGTCGTTCTTGAGGCTTATGGCAAAGTCCGCACGAAGATCGGGGTACTTATAGTAAAAGTGTTCAAGATGATAGAAATTCTTCCGTGTTCTGTCAAAATGAGCGATGCTTTCCTTTGTGCCTCTTTGCCACATATCCCACAGGGTGCGGGACTTTATTACTTTTATTATTTCGGGGAAATCCGCAATGGAATACACTCCGTCAAGTATCATGAAGATGTTCTTCAGCATGACTCTTGCGCTGTCTTCTTTTATATAGCCTTTGCCGCAGAATCTTGCCGTTTCCTCTATCATGCGGTTCAGCTGTGAATCCACATATACAAGATCATCCGAATCAAATATCCCCTTTTCCTTGCACTTTCCGACAAGGGAGAAAAAGAGGTTGTCCGCACAAAGCTCGGTAAGTGTGAGACCGTAATAGTTATCAATATTATTGTTCAAGGGATCCTCCCCGTCATCAGTCAAGCTCGCCGCCGCACATATCCTCGTACACCGCAAAGAGAAGATCTGCGGTATCCTTGAGGCTTGTTCCCGGCTTTGGCTTTTTTTCACGGAATTCAAAGAACTCGTCTATATCGTTTCCGTAGTTTCTGTCAAGGGATGCGAAGAAAAGATATGCCGCTTCAATAACGGTATTGTCATCAAAGTTGCCCTCACGGAAGATAAGAAGGTCTATCACTATCTCATCGAGTATCTTTTTAAGATCCGCATCAAAGTCCTCGCTCTTGTTAAAGCCAAGGAATTTCTTTATTTCGGGATCAATACCCGGAGCATATTCGTCTATCTTCTCATGTATCATCGCTTTGAGAACGGATATCTGCTCTATCATGCTGTAGTCGGTATTGCCGCCCTTGTATCTGTCCGTATCAAACTGAAGTATGGAGCAGGCCCGTACCGATTCGGTTATCATTTCCTCGTTTATGAAAAGACCGTAGAAATCGGCAGTTTCGGATATACTTTCCGCTATATCTCTGGATTCAAATTCGGTAAGAGGATAGCCGTACCTGTCGGATATCTCGGCAAGTCGCTTTTCGGGGATGACAAGTGCTATCTCCTGCCCCTTATGATTTTTGAAAACAAGAGAATTGTCGTTTCCCGACGGAACTATATCGGAAAAGATACCGAATCCGACGTTATTGTTATTCTCTGCCATATTCTCCACCGTTCCTTTCATGTTACTCTGACAACCAACAAGCCGCAAAGACAAAATCCTTACGGCTTGCACCAATAATTTTTGATTTACAGCTTTCTCAGATACCGAGCATAGCAGCACCGATGATACCTGCATCGTTACCGAGAGATGCGATCTTGACCTGTGTTCTCTTGGCGTTGCTCTTGCCGTATTCTTCGGCATCAATGTACTTCCTGAGCGGAACAAGGAGATTGTCGCCTTCCTTGCAGATACCGCCGCCGATCACCAATACTTCCGGCTGGAAGATGTTTATCATGTTAATAAGACCGGCTGCAAGATACTTTATGTACTTATCAACTACCTCTATACCTGCCTTGTCGTTCTTTCTCATTGCATCGAAGGCAGTCTTGCCGTCAACGTCATCAAGAGTGGGAGCAAGTTCCCACATAACGGTATCCTTTGTTTCCTGCATCTTAGCCTTTGTCATATTGATAAGACCTGTTGCGGATGAGTATGCTTCCCAGCAACCCTTTCTTCCGCAGGAGCACTGTGCGCCGTCAACCTCGATAACAACGTGACCGAGCTCACCGCCCGCATAGTTGAAGCCCGAATATACCTTCTTGTCGATAATGATACCGCCGCCGACACCTGTGCCGAGAGTGATCATTACGGAGTTGTTGCAGCCCTTTGCGGCACCAAGCTCAGCTTCGCCCTTTGCAGCTGCATTGGCATCGTTTTCAATAAGTACCTTCTTGATTCCGGAGAATTCGGACAGCTTTGCCGCAAGAGGATAGTTCTCGAAGGGAAGGTTGTTTGCATATACAACGATACCGCTGTCGTGGTCTGCGGTACCGGGAGTTGCGATACCTGCGTACTGAACATCGTCGGCTGTGATGCCCTGTTCAGCCATGAGCTTCTTGCAGAGCTCGCCCATATCCTTTATGATCTCATCAGCAGGTCTCTTTGCGTTTGTGGGTACACTGCCCTTCTTGAGCATTTCGCCCTTTTCGTTAACTATTCCCACTGCGATATTTGTACCGCCGAGGTCTACACCGATATAATACATAGTAATATCTCCTTTGGATTTAATAAAATATTATCTTTATAATTATAGTTTATATTTTTGTGATTGTCAAGAGATTTTCGGAAAAAAACACACATTTATAGTATTACAAAGCTATTTCTTTGCCGCCTATAAACACTTTAACGATATTAAGTTCCTTATCAAGCACAAGAATATCCGCATATTTCCCGACAGCAAGGCTTCCGATATCCTTTTCCAGCTTCACCGCCCTTGCAGGATTCAGCGATGCAGTCTTTACGGCATCCTCAAGGGAGATGCCGATGGATGTGAGGTTTCTCACTCCGTCAATAAGGAAGGATGTACCGCCGCAGATTATTCCGTCGTCGGTGTATGTTCTGCCGTTTTTAACATTAAGATAACGCTCGGACGAGCCGTAGTATCTTCCGTCGGGCATTCCTGCTCCGACTTCAGCATCGGATACCATGGTTATTTTGTCCGCACCCTTGACGGCAAAGAATATCTTTACGACAGCAGGATCTACATGGAAGAAATCGCAGATAAGCTCCGCTTCCACATCGGGAGTATCCATTATCGCACCCACAACACCGGGGTTTCTGTGATGAAGTCCCGTCATTGCGTTGAAGGTGTGAGTTGCACGCTCAAAGCCGAGTGCAAATGCCTTTTTTGCCGTTTCAAAATCCGCCTGTGTGTGACCTGCGGAAAGAGAGATGTTATGCTCCTTTGCAAGAGGAATGATGCACTGGATATTCTCCGCTTCGGGGGCGGCTGTCATTATTCTGATGTTATCCTCCGCAGCCTCGATGTATTCCATAAGTTCTTCTGTATTGGGAGTACTTGCCGCCCCCTCCTTGGCTGCACCGGTCGCCGCCTTTGCAACGAACGGACCCTCAAAGTGCATCCCGACGTATCTTGCATATTTGCCGCCGTTCTTTATAGCTTTTGCATATCCCTTTGCGGTATCAAGGGTAAACTGCCTTGACATACAGGAAAGTGTCATGCACAGGGATGTAGTTCCGTGTTTCGCCTGACATTCGGACATTACGTCAAACGCCTCCTGCGTACCTTCGGCGACGGTTCTTCCCATGCAGGAATGGATATGGGTATCAATAAGTCCCGGAATAACATAACAGCCTTCAGCATCGAATACCTCATCTCCGTTTATACTTTCGGATATTCCGGTTATTCTTTGGTTGAAATCTATGTCTGCTTTTTTAAACTTAAAATCGTCACAGAGGACGAGACCGTTTTTGATGATCATTGTAGTTACCTTCCCTAAATCCTAAATCCTAAATCCTATATCCTAATTTCCCAGCTCCTACCTATTAAAGTCCGACTCACTTACCTGTCCCATGAGTCGCTTATTGAACTCCTCGGCTGTATTGTAGCCCATCTTCTTCTGCTTGTTGTTCATGGCAGCGATCTCAAGGATAATGGCAAGGTTTCTTCCGGGATGTACGGGGATGGTGATGGTAGGAACTTTTATGCCCATGATCTCGCAGTATTCCGTTTCCATACCGACTCTTTCGTAGAATTTTCCCTGCACCCAGGGTTCAAGGTTTACTACAAGGTCTATCTTTTCCGTGAGCTTTACCGCACCCATACCGAATACCCTGCGTACATCAATTATACCGATACCTCGAAGCTCGATATAATGGCGGATAAGTTCGGGAGCCGAGCCTACAAGTGTCTTTGAGGAAACTCTCTTTATTTCAACTGCGTCATCCGCAATAAGTCTGTGACCTCGCTTTACAAGCTCTATGGCTGTCTCACTCTTACCGACTCCGCTGTCGCCGAGGATAAGAAGTCCTTCACCGGATACTTCCACAAGCACACCGTGTCTTGTTATTCTCGGAGCGAGCTGTACATTAAGGAAGGATATAAGTGATGCCATAAATTCCGATGTTCCCATGCTTGAGGAAAGAAGCGGCACTTCATATTTTCTGCACAGAGCGATAAATTCATCAAAGACTTCAAGATCCGAGGTAAACACCACAGTTGCCGCACCGTGTTTCAGAAATTCCTCGATACTGCGATATCTGTCCTCGTCGGAGAGACTGAGAAGATATCTGTATTCGACCTTACCGATTATCTGGATACGTCCCGGCTCATGATGATCGAAAAATCCCGCAAGCGGAAGTCCGGGGCGGTTGATGTCGGTACGCTCTATCATTATTTCCGAGGCATCCTTCGGAAGATATACCTCCTTTAGCTGACAGTCCTTTATAATAAGGGACAGCGCAACCTTGTATTCCTTTGAGTTTTCTGTTTCAAAGCTCATGGTTTGTTCTCCTTTTGTGATTTATTGATGTTTTACTTAAATAATGCACGGTCGGGTTATTTTTTGTCGGATATCGCCCTTGCGATCGCTTTGATCATATGCTCTGTTATAAGCAATCCATATCCCGCAACAATAAAAACCATCAGCATTACACTTAACCACTTGGCGACATTCTCTGTTCCGAGATTCTTTATGTTGAGGAAGAAATAGGGATATATGACAGATGTATGCTTTTCAATGCCGGGGATCGCTGCACGAATAAAAATGAATGCACCGTATACTATCGGCAAAAGTGCGGAGATAAGCGGGAAATACCAACGGGACACGGTTTCTTTACCGAAAACAAGGCGGTCTGCGGCATACATAAGCGGAAGGATCACATGATAGAGCATACTTGATATTTCAAATCTTGCCGAGGGATGAAAGTCGACCGCAAGAATGAAATTATACACATAAAAAGTCAGAAGTATTGACAGCACAGCCGCAAAGTCAAGAAACTGAAAAAGTGTCGTACGCGGGACATCTTTGCCTTGTACCGTAAATACAAATTTCGCAAGCATTATGCCGAAGCACAGATAATTACTGAGATTTGTGAAATACACATAGAAGTCCTCACGGTAATTATAGCCGAAAAATCCGAGGCTTGCAAGTATGCCTATTATTCCGACGGCTACGAAGGCTGAACGGAATACTAGCTTTGTCGGTCTGTTTGTCAAATATCCTCATTCCTTTCAAAGTGAATTTTCAAGCCGCAAACAGCATGAAGCCTATGGTATTTGTCGCAAAATTCGCAAACATATGGACAAGCCATGACAGATATATCGTCTCGCTTTTCTCATCAAATCCGTTGAATATCATACCGCCGATAAAAAGTCCCGCAACGGTAATGAGCAGTACAGGTATGCCGAACCAGCCTATCATCATGGCTATGTGATACAGAGCAAACAGAGTACTGCTGAATATGTATGCGAGCTTTTTCGACGAATTCTTTGCAAGAGTTATAAACGCAAAGCCTCTGAAGAAAAATTCTTCGAGAAGCGAATTTACAAAGGAAATGTATATCGCAGTAAATATAAAATTCGACTTATTGACTCCCGTTTGTGCCGTAAGGCTTGAAGTCAGTGCGGAAAAGTCAAATACGTTGCGGAACAAAAGATATGCTCCGAGTATGACGACGTATACTCCGATACCGAGAAGGAGAGCAAGGGTTATCCCCTTTTTATCCGGGATCATTACTCTTTTTACATCCTTGTCCTTATTCAGTACAGAGTACAATATCGGAAGTCCGAGAAACAGCAGTATCTTTATTGCGGATTTTAAAGCATATCCCGGTCTTATCACAGCGTCAACAAGTCCCATGGCAATACAGGACACTGTGACGATCATTATTATCTGATATTTATTTTTTAGCATGGTTACTCCGTTAGGATAAATTTATTCGCAGAAATCGTCTATCTTTTTCTGAAGTTTCTCTACGAACAGCCCTACATGATAGCCGTCACATACAGCATGATGCACCTGTACAGACAGAGGCAGCATCCGTCTCCCGCCTTTATCGGTATACTTTCCCATCGTGAAGATAGGAAGCAGGAATCTGCCTTCGTCATAGACATTGATATTTACAGATGTGAAATTCAACCAGGGAAGCATGGATATATTGAAGGAGTTCTCCGGTGTTCCCTCTTTTGGGGAATATCCGGTGGAGCTTGAATACACGGAACTGTCCGACTCGTAATTTTTGAGGAATTCATTATAATCCGTCGAATAGTACGACCATATACCCGAAAAGTTTTTATTCTCTTTGTTGAACACGGTATACATCGGATGCATATCGGAGTAGATACCGAGACCTTTATCGTTAAGACTTGTTCTGAATTCGGGCATCTCGTTTACGGTAGATGTCAGAAGCCAGATCATCGTCGGATACAGCCTTTTGTCTTTGAGGTTTGTAATATCAATATCCACAGTTATTGAATAACTACAGACAACCTCGTTTATAAAGTGACTGTATACTTCTTTACGTTCCCAGTTTTCAAGATCTATCAGCCTGAACTCCATAACATACTCCTTCGGGTGTAATTCTGTATTATTATATCATATATATCATGATTTTTCAAGTACCGAAAGGCAAATTCGGCTATATATTGGGGGTTTTTACCGCAGAATGTGCAAAATACGGTAAAAAAGGTGTGCAAAATTCTGTAAATTGTAAAAAAATTTATAAAGTGCAAAAAAAATCAAAAAAACACTTGCAAAATAAAAAGAGTTGTGTTATAATAATACTGTTGTTCAGTATGCATAAGGATATTTATGCGTATATGAAGCTATCAAAAGGAAGTTCCGTCGAAGGCTCAGCACGGCAAAAGACGGTAAGAATTTCTCTTTTTACAGGGAGGTGCAACAAAAATGGCAAAGTGCGAAGTATGCGGCAAGGGTGTTACATTCGGACACAATGTATCTCACTCCAACAGAAAGACAAACAGAGCTTGGAAGCCCAACATCAGAAGAGTTAAGGCAGTTGTTGGTAACGGCGAACACAAGACAGTTTACGTTTGCTCTCGTTGTCTCAGATCCGGTAAGGTTACAAGAGTTTAAGTTCTCTTATTTACTTACGGACAATCAAATTATTGCACAGTAAAGGAAGGTTGCATTGTTTGCTCCTTCCTTTTTGTGCTTCAGCACAAAAGCTTTGTGCTTCAGCACAAAAGCTTTGTGCGCTTATGCCCGGTCTTCCGCTTCCGCAAGACTTGTATGTTCACCATTTTATGACACCGGATCATTTTCATCGTCAAAGGTGCTTCTTGATGTGCTTTTGTGATAAGCAGGCATATTCTTTATTTCCGAGGGCGGTATGCCCTTTATTTTTTTGTACAGCTGTGAAAAATAGGAGCCGCTTTCAAATCCGCTTTCAAGCGCCGCCTCCGTCACGGTATGACCTTGCATGATAAGCTGCTCTGCCCTTTTACATCTGACAAGACCGATATAGGATATGACGGTTTCGCCTGTCTGCTTTTTAAATTCTCTTGAAAGATAATATTTTGTTATTCCAAGCTTTAAAGCGATCTCTTCAACGGTAATGTGTCTGCCGCAATTTTCACCGATATACTGCATCGCTTTTTTCACATAGCCCTCTCCGGTAATTCTGTTTTCCTTTTTTACCTCAAGGACTTCGGTGTATTTTTCGAATACATCTATCATAAGGGACAAGACCGCATTTCTTATTTTTGCGACGGAGGTCTGACTGTTGTTTGTCTGCATATCCTCATACGCCAAAATTACCGCCTTTATTGCCTCTTTGGTTTCATTGTCGCATCCGTGCATGGAAAAGCGGTTGTTTTCCGCAAAAAGTCCGTTTTCCGAAAGAAAGCCTTCATCCGCTATGACAAACCAAAAGTCAACACCCTTGTCGCTGTATATGCTGTGTACCGTCTCCGGAGAAATTACCAAGGCATCACCCTTGTTTACCGTGCACAGCTCGGAACCCCGTCTGAGGCTTGCACTTCCGCCGACAATGTATATAAGCTCAAGGTTTCTGTGCCAGTTTGCGACGATATGGGTACAGTCCTTCATATACTTTATTTTAAAGGGACACAGCTCATTTATATACATATCCGAAGTATGATGCTCAAAGCGT
Source organism: Oscillospiraceae bacterium (assembly GCA_015065225.1). Lineage (GTDB taxonomy): Bacteria > Bacillota > Clostridia > Oscillospirales > CAG-382 > SIG622. Next base: position 8,968 of record SVQR01000072.1, read on the forward strand.
ATCGTGTTCATTCTTGCCTCCGTGCCTGTTTCGGTCAATTATCATAAAACTTATGTCAATTTTCCGATTGCTATTTCCTTTTGTTAATTATATAATAAATTTAAGAAATTTGCAAGTCATTTGTTGACTTTCGGAGCAGTATCTGCTAAAATCTTATAGAAAACAAGAGGTAAGAATTATGCTTTTAAGGCTTGAAGAAATGACAACGGAGCAAAAGCTCGGTATGGTATTCTGCGCAAGACGATTTGAAGAGGAAGATATGGAGTTTATCACGGAGCTGTTGAAAAAAAGAGCTCTCGGCTGTATGCAGCTTCCCTATATGAAGCCGGATATTATAAAAAGGCTTCTTGACGCGGCGGATTATCCTGTACTCACCTTCTGTGACACCGAGCAGGGCTTTACGCCGGCAAATCTCCCGAGAGCCTCACTTATGTCACTTTCAGCTTGCGGCAATCCCGAATATATAAAATCCTTCGCAAAGGGAATTGCCGTACACGCAAAAGCTGCCGGCTTTTCAGGTACATGGGGTCCCGTAATCGACCTTCAGATTTTTGATTGCCCCTGCAAGGCAGGAAGATGCTTTTCGGACAATCCGAAGGTAGTTGCGGAAAATGCCGCAATAATTGCAGAGGTCTTCAGGGACAACGGCTTTCTTTCAACAGGTAAGCATTTCCCCGGAGGAAATGATGTAACATATGACACTCATATGACGGAGGGTGTATCTTATCTTACGGAGGAGGAGCTTCTGGAAAAGGATGTTTATCCTTATATTGAGCTTCATAAAAGAGGACTTCTGCCCTGCATTATGACCGCTCACACGGTATTTAAGAATATCGACCCCGACTATCCCGCTTCCCTTTCCAAAAAGTGTATTGACATAATAAGAAAACAGGGCTTTGACGGTATTGCATTTACAGACTCCCTTGCCATGATGGGTATTCTTCAGAAGTACGGTGAGGAAAACGCATACGGTCTTGCGGTCGCGGCAGGTAATGATATTCTTCTTCCCAATGTTCGCACATCCGTAAGGGAAGCCTTTGATATGTTCCGACATCAGTATGAGCTTGGAATAATCACCGACGAAAGACTTGATGAAGCGACACGCCGAGTATTGCGCGCTATGGAATTTACCGCATCCACACCTGCAAAGCCTTCCGAATTTACACAGCAGGATGTGGAAAATCTGCGCTGTGTTGCAAGAGACTGTATTACCGCTGTTGTTGATGACGGTGTCACGGCGGAGCTTTGCGGAACCGCAGAAGATAAGCTCTTTGTTGTAGTCACCAACGGTCCTGCCGGTGATATTATCGAGCAGGAAATTTCGGAAAAGCCCGGCTGGTATTCCCCCACTCTTCTCGGAAAAACCATACAAAAGGAATTTCCCGGTGCAGGTCTTACCTTTATTCCCGAATTTCCGACGGCAAGCGAAAACGAGGCTGTGCTTACTCTTGCGACAAAATACAAGGAGGTTATATTTATGACCTACTGTGACTCCCCCTGCTATCTCGGTACGGACTGTCTGACAAGAAGAATAGAAGCTCTTATCAATTGTCTTGTGCATTCCGGCAAGGTTTCCGCGGTTTGTCACTTCGGAAGTCCTTATGCACTTTTGCCGCTTATGCACATAAAAAGAAAAATTCTCGGATATAAGATAAAGGAAGCACAAGGATATGCCGTCAAGGTACTTTCGGGACGGCTTGAAGCAAAGGGCAAGCTTCCCTACGATATAGAGTTTAAATAACAATAACAATAAAGAGGTGTATTTATAATGATGCTCAAGCTCGAAGAGATGACAACAGAACAAAAAATAGGCATGGTCTTCTGTGCAAGACGCTTTCAGGAGGATGATGTTGAATTCATCATTGAACTTGTAAAAAAGAGATCACTCGGCTGTGTACAGCTCCCCGTGACGGCACCGCATATCATAAAGAGGATACTTGATGCCGCAGACTATCCGCTTCTTACATTCAATGATACGGAAAAGGGCTTCCCGACAACCACTCTTCCGCTTATTCCTCTTATGTCTCTTTCCGCCTGCAACAATCCGGAATATTTCAGATCATTTGCAAAGGGTATAGTAAGGGACGCAAAGGCAGCAGGTTATAATGGCACATGGGGACCCGTTATTGACATTCAGGGCGGTGACGGTCCGTGCAAAGTGGGCAGAGATTTTTCCGACGATCCGAAGATAGTTGCAGAAAGAGCCGCAATCATGGCTAAGGTTTACAGGGATCACGGATATCTTTCAACAGGCAAGCACTATCCGGGTACATCCGATTTCCCTCTTGATACCCATATGACGGAGGGCTACTGCTCGCTTTCAAAGGAAGAAATAATAGAAAAGAATATCACGCCCTACGTTGAGCTTATGAAAAAGGATCTTCTGCCTTGTATCATGACGGGACATACAATATACAAGAGCATAGATCCCGATTATCCCGCATCAATGTCAAAAAAATGCATTGACATAATAAGAGACCTGGGCTTTGACGGTGTTTGCTTTACCGACTCCTTTGCGATGATGGGAATTCTTCAGAAGTACGGTGAGGAAAAGGCTTACGGTCTTGCTGTTGCCGCAGGTAATGATATCGTTCTTCCCAACTACCGAACATCGGTAAAGGAAGCATATGAGATGTTCGTAAGACAGTATGAGGTGGGCGTTATTACCGATGAAAGGCTTAACGAAGCTGTGCGCAGAGTTCTTGCGGCTATGGAATTTGTATCGGAAAGAGCTGCGGTCACAGCGGAATTTACCGCAGAGGATGAAGCAAATCTTCACGCAGTTGCAAGAGATTGTATCACTGCTGTCTGCGATGAAGGTATAGGAGCAAAGCTTTGCGGAAAAGACGAGGACAAGCTCTTTGTAATAGTCAGGAAGGGAGCTTCCGGCACAGGCATTGAGCAGGAGCTTAACGAAACGCTGGGAAGCTGGTACAAGCCGGATATGATCGGTGAAAAGATACGTGCGGAATTTCCGGGTGCAGGAATTGTGTTCGTGCCCGAATTTCCGGCACACACCGACAACGAGAAGGTACTTACAGAGGCGACAAAGTACAAGGAAGTAATATTTGTCACTTACTGTGATACAAACTGTTATCTCGGCACGGACTGCATGACAAGAAGAATTGAGGCACTTATAAACTGTATCACACATTCAGGCAAGACATCGGCGGTGGTACATTTCGGAAATCCCTTTGCATTAAAGCCGCTTTTCCATGTAAAGAGGATAATATTCGGTTACAAGGTAACGGAATCTCAGAATTATGCGATAGAGGTGCTTTCCGGAAAGACAGAGGCTAAGGGAACACTTCCATACAAGGTTGAGCTTCAATAATATATATACAAAAAATTCGGGCGTATATCGGTCTTTTCCGGTACACGTCCGTTCTTTTATTTTCGTATGTTTCTAATATATTCCCTCGGTGAGATGCCCATTATCTTTTTGAATTTCTGAGAAAAATAGGATACACTTTCAAAGCCGCACTCCATTGCCGCCTGTGTCACGGAATATCCTCCGAGTATCATCTGACGAGCCTTTGTGCATCTTACTTTGTTGAGATGTGATATTACGGTCTCACCCGTATATTTTCTGAATTCTCTTACAAGGTGATATTTTGTTATTCCGAGATCTGAGGCTATCTCGTCGGAAGTCAGTTGACGGTTATAGTTTTCCGAAATAAATACTATCGCTTTGCGTACATATGCGTCGGAATTTGCTATCGGCATCTTTTCGGGGATATACTTTGCGTGATGCCCGCAAAGATGCACGAGCATATCCATGACGGCACACCGTAGCTTTGCGGCACACAGCTTGGGATTATCGGTATCACGGTTTTGATATATGTCAATTATTCTTGTCACAGCTGTTTCTGTCTCATTATCGGATATCAGTGGCTCAAAGCTGTAGCTTTCAAGCTCGATACCGTTGTCGCGGCAGAATTTTTCGTCTATGATTATAAACCAATACTCCATATTGCCGTTGCTCAGTACATTGTGGATGGTCTCGGTATTTATGACGAAGACATCGCCCTTGTGTGCATTATAGCTTTGAGAGCCGCACAGCACGCTCCCCTCGCCCTTTGTAATATAAATGATCTCCGGATTTTTATGCCAGTTTGCCATGGAGTCAGGCTCGGCTATATCAAATACTATCTTAAACGGACAGATCGCACCGAAGACCGAGCTCATGTTATGGTGTTCGTATTTTATTCCGCTCATATTACCGCCTCATGTCAATAATTCTAAACTTTCCGTCAATTTTATTATTGAAATTGATCTTTCACTTATTATATAATAAAAATGCGGAAAATGCAATACTAAATTTAAATATGTAAGAGATTAGTGGACAGTGGACAGTGGACAGTGGACAGTGGACAGTGTCCACTTCCTTTTATCCTTCCCTGTCCACTGTCCACTGCCCACTGCCACTATTCCCTACTCTTACTACTACGAGGTGAACTATCATGATGCTTAAACTTGAAGAAATGACCACGGAGCAAAAACTCGGTATGGTATTCTGCTCAAGAATTGTCAGAGATACGGATGTGGATTTTACTCTTGAGCTTCTAAAGAAAAAGGCTGTAGGTTGTGTACAGCTTCCCTTCTGGAACAAAAAACAGACCGAGAGTCTGCTTGAAGCCGCAGAATATCCCGTTCTTACATTTACCGATACGGAAGAAGGCTTCCCGGAGACTGATCTTCCGCTTATTCCCGTAATGTCTCTTTCCGCCTGCAACAATACGGAGTATTACAAATCCTTTGCAAAGGGTGTTATAAGAGATGCACAAAAGGTCGGCTTCAACGGCACATGGGGACCTGTTCTTGATATTCTTCTCTCGGACGGTCCCGGAAAGGTCGGAAGGAGCTTTTCAAATGATCCCAAAAAGGTTGCAGAGGGTGCATCCGTTATCGCACAGGTATTCAAGGACAACGGCTTTCTTTCCACAGGTAAGCATTATCCGGGAAGCACAGACTGTCCCTATGATTCCCATATGGCAGAGGCAACGCTGGAAATGCCCAGACAGCAGATAATAGATTTCTGCCTTGCACCCTACAAAGAGCTTATGGATAAGGGACTTCTCCCCTGCATTATGACAGCT
>SVQR01000073.1 GCA_015065225.1 Oscillospiraceae bacterium
TATATCATGAGATATGTCAACTTCAACATCAGTGCCGATTACAGGGATACAAACAGCCTGACATATATCGCCGACGAGGATTCGCAGTACGGATACCTCAAGGGCGACCTTGCTATACTTTCGCCACGGGGCTTCAGAACATATGACTTTTCCGGCTCGGAGCTTATATACGAAAAGCTGGCATTCCCGAATCCCGCACTCAAGACCGCGGGGAAATACGCACTGTGCTATGATGTTTACGGTACGGGACTTGAGATATACAATTCCTATTCAAATATCGTCAGCGAGACATTTGAATACGGTATCAAGGATGCGTGCATACGTTCCGACGGAAGCTATGCGGTGTCCACATCGGGAAAGCATCTTAAATCAAAGGTTGCCGTATTTGAGGAAGGCAGAGAATTCAACTATGAGACCAGAGATAAGGAAGTGATCGCACTTTCGCTGCCCGAGGATTCGGACAAGGTGAATTTTGTCGGACTTATGGTGGAAAACGGTGATTTTAAATTCCATCTGATGTCATATAATACAAAGAGCGACAAGCCTGTGACGGAAAAGATCTTTGTCGGTGAATATCCTCTGAAGCTCTATTCCACAAAGAATGAGATGTGTCTTCTGACGGATAAGGCACTGCATTTTATTGATTATAACGGCGAGATAATAAAGAGCTACGATCACGGAGCGGAAAAGCTGTCGGGATTCTATCAGTGCGGTGACTATATTGCCCTTACCTATACCAGAAGCGTGAGCGATGCAGGTACAATAAGGATCTTTACGACAAAAGGAAACGAGATAGCCGTACAGAGCTTTGAGAACAATATGATCAGCTTCTCAGCATACAAGGATACGCTTTATGCCCTTGAAAAGGGAAAGCTCCATATAATGCAGCGGGATGCGACAGGAACAAAGATCAGAGAAGACTCGGTGAAGACTGTGGAGACAGACGGAATAAATGACGGGGTATTCGCCACAGCCGACAATGAATATGTACTTGTATCACCGTTCGGTGCACAGCAGATAAGCGGATGAGTATTGTCGAAAGGAGAAAGAACCAATGACGATAGCACTTGATGTTATCACGGTCTTCATACTTGTGTTTACGATATGGCGCGCCGCGGCAAAGGGATTTATAAGAGCTGTATTTGATATGCTGAAATTTACCATATCCGTAATATGCGCGATAGTGTTCAAAAACGGCCTGGCTTCCGCAATAATAAACAGCGGATTGTACGATAAAGCACGAAATACTCTCCAATACGAGCTTTCGGACTCCATTTCAAGAGCAGGTGAGAAGATAAGCTCTCAGGAAATGCTTGAAGCCTTCAAAACGGAGAATCCGAGTCTTGTAAAGATCGTCGAATCAATGGGTGCGGATCTTGAAAAGACAAGACAGGCTGTAGAGAATGCGGCGATACAGGGAAGTGAGAATCTTTCCGAGATAGCGGCGGAGCATATTCTCGGACCGGCAATGGAAAGCGTTGCGCATATCATAGCGTTTGCACTTATTTTCATAGTTGTATTTATCCTCCTGTGGATTGCCGAAAATATACTTGACGCATTGTTTGGACTTCCGGTGCTTCATACACTCAACCGTGTCGGCGGAGTTATAGTCGGTATTTTGTGTGCCGTGCTTTATGTTTCGCTTTTTGTGTCCGTGACTTCTCCCATACTTTCAAATCCGACGCTTGTGGGAGGAGAATGGGATGCGGATGTGACGCGGAACACCTATGTATACTCATATATCGAGGATCATAATATACTTTCAATATTTATAGAATAACCAATTCCGATTAAAGACCCAAGTAACGAAAGGAGCAATTGCCCGACGTCGGGCGATATCGTAGCAAATGGCAAAAATGACTTACTGCACAAGGTGCAAAAAAAGAATAGCTGTGGTATTCATGCAGAAGCTGGATGAGACAGGAAATACCACACAGGAAGGCTACTGCATAAAATGCGCAAGAGAGCTCGGAATAAAGCCCATAAACGACTTTTTTGAAAAGATGGGCATAAGCGAGGAAGAGCTTGAAAATATGGAAAATGAGATGACAGGCTTCATGGATTCGGATATGTTTCCCGGAATGCCGGGAATGGAGCTTGACGGTGAAGATGACGAGGATGATGATGACAATTCCGAAAGCCGAGCTCCTTCCATAAATCTCGGCTCCATATTCGGAAAGGCAAACAATGCAAATGATGATGCGGAAGGCGACGAGGAAGCATCGGAGGGCGACGATAAAAAAGACAAGAAAAAGAAGAAAAAGGGCAGAAAGAATCTTGAAGCATTCTGCGTAAATCTTACAGATAAAGCCAAAAGAGGCGAGATAGACAGAGTCATCGGCAGAAACAGAGAGCTTGAAAGGATAATGCAGATACTTTGCCGAAGACAGAAGAACAATCCCTGTCTTATAGGCGAGCCCGGTGTAGGTAAGACAGCCGTTGCCGAAGCTCTGGCGCTTAAGATCGCATCGGGAGATGTTCCGTCAAAGCTCCGTAATAAGGAAGTTTATCTTGTGGATATGACCGCGGTGGTTGCGGGAACTCAGTTCAGAGGTCAGTTTGAAAACAGGATGAAGGGACTTATCGAGGAGGTAAGAAAGCTCGGTAATATAATCCTTGTTATAGATGAGATACACTCCATTGTTTCCGCAGGTAATGCCGAGGGCGGCATGAATGCAGGCAATATCTTAAAGCCCGCACTGTCAAGAGGAGAGATACAGGTAATCGGAGCTACGACTCTTGCGGAATACAGAAAATACATTGAAAAAGATGCGGCACTTGAAAGAAGATTCCAGCCGGTAATGATAAACGAGCCTTCAATTGCGGATACCGTAAAGATACTTGAAGGAATAAAGTCTTACTATGAGGATTTCCATAAGGTGAATATCCCTGCGGAAACCGTTGAAAAGGCTGTTGTATATTCGGAAAGATATATCACGGACAGATTCCTTCCCGATAAGGCTATTGACCTTATTGATGAGGCGGCATCATACCTTTCCATAAATGATATAAGTATTGAAAAGTGCGAATCTCTCAAGGCAGAGCTTGAAGGTCTGAACGCCGAGCGTGAGAATATTGAGGCATCCGAGCATACCGAAGAAGAGCAGATTGATATCTTCAGAAGGCTTGCGGAGATCAAATCAAGGGAGCTTGAACTGAAGAAAGAATACGAGAAGTTCAGTGAGGCGGCAAAGACAGTAACGCTTCTTCCCGAACACCTTTCGCACTGTATTGAGATATGGACAGGTATTCCCGCAAGCAGCATAAACGAAAGCGAATTCATACGCATAGACAGACTTGAGGAAAGACTCAAGACAAGAATAGTCGGTCAGGATAAGGCGATAAGCGTTGCGGCAAAGGCTATCAAGCGTTCGAGGGCAGGTATTGCCGCAAAGAGAAAGCCTTGCTCGTTCATTTTCGCAGGACCTACCGGTGTGGGAAAGACAGAGCTTGTAAAGACTATAGCCAACGATCTGTTTGATTCGCCGGAAGCACTTATTCGTCTTGATATGTCTGAGTTTATGGAAAAGCACGCAGTATCAAGGATCATAGGCGCACCTCCCGGATATGTGGGATATGATGAAGCGGGACAGCTTACCGAAAAGATCAGAAGAAGACCTTACAGTGTTGTGCTTTTTGATGAGATAGAGAAGGCACATCCCGATGTTCTGAATATTCTTCTTCAGATACTGGATGACGGTAAGATAACAGATGCGCAAGGCAGGGAAGTCAATTTTGAGAATACCATGCTTGTTCTTACTACCAATGCGGGATCAAGTACGGGTATGAATTCCATCGGCTTCTCGGAAAAGGAAGGAAGCATCGCAAGCGACAGAATAATGAATGCACTTTCCGAATTCCTTCGCCCGGAATTTATCAACAGAATTGATGAGATAATCGTATTCAATCAGCTTTCCGAAGAAGACTTCAAGGGCATAGCAAAGATAATGCTTGAGGATCTTCGCAAGTCTCTTGCCGAGAAGAACATCACCTTTGAATATACCGATGAGGCTCTGAAGTATATTGCGGAAAAATCATACAGCCGCAAATTCGGTGCAAGAAATCTCAGACGCTTTATTCAGACCGAGATAGAAGACAAGGCGGCGGAGATAATCATTTCAAAATATGACGCGAAGATTCGCGGATTATATGTAACTTGTGAAAACGAAAGGCTTAATGTGGTAGAAGTTAATGCTTAACTGGTATCTATTCTCGAGAAGTGAAGTGGAAAAGCTTCTTGGGACCGATCTTGAAAAAGGACTGTCGTCGTCGGCAGCTTTGCTCAGAAGTACGGAGAATGATGCTGTATCAAGGGAGGTAAGGGAATTCTTTTTCCCCTTTACGACCTTTCTTCGCAGTGTCGGCGGAATGCTATGTGACTTTTCCGTTCTGATGCTTCTGGGAGCAGCACTGCTGTGTACGCTTTTTGCCGATGTCAGCAGCAGTATACTCTGGATAATAATCGGTTTCATACTTGCCTGTTCTCTTATACGAACATTCCTTATCATATACTCAAAGAATTCCTCTCACGATTCATCAAAGGACGACACATACCGTGTAATACGTGACGGAAAGATCAGGAGTCTGAAAGGTGCGGCACTTGTAAGAGGCGATCTGGTACTTCTCTCAAAGGGCGATATCGTACCGTGCGATCTTCGCCTTGTGGACAGCGAGAATCTTGCTGTAATCGAAAAATACGGTGGCAGACGAGTAAAGCCTGTGGCAAAGGACGCTGACTTTTTCCCGATGTCCATGCGCGATATACCCTTGAGAATGCGCAAGAACATGGTATATGAAGGCTCGGCTGTCACAAACGGAGACGCTCTGGCTGTTGTCATAGACGATAAAATGACACTTTCCGAGGCAAGAAGGATAGTACTCATAAACGATGATCTTGCGGAGCATTATATAGCAAGGCACAGATCATCCGGCGGATACGGAACAAGACTTCTTCGAAGAAGCTCCTTCGGGACATCCGTTATCCGTGACGGCGGTTATAATGAGGAGACATCCGTTGCCGCCAATGCAGAACGTATTGCGGCAATAATGCGTCTTTGCGGACTGGGATGCGGCACTGTGATATTCCTTATCGGGATCTTTTCCGGAAAGCTTTTGTCGGATGCATTCATGTTCGCCGTGACGATCATGTCATGCGCTCCTTCGGTACTTTACGAGCTGTGTATCGCATCTGCCTTTGCTATGGGCGGTATACGTCTTAAGGATCAGGGCGCACATATCAAGAACTTTGAATGTGCCGAGAAGCTGGTAATGTCAAAGAATCTTCTTTGTTGCGGTTCCACTTGCTTCAATGTTGACAAGATGGTGCTTGATGCCTGCTATACGGGAAGAAGTCTTGATTTCCGACCTGAGAACGTCAAACACTTCAGAAGACTGTGCGAGATGCTCCTTTGTGTAAGTGAGCTGTATTACAAGACAGACAAGAACGGTATCATGAGCATCGGAGGCGACCTTGAAGGTCTTGCGGCACTTGAGGGGTCAAGAAAAACCGGCGTTGCATCTCCCGGTGAGGAAAGACGTTACATGGAGAGGATCGCCGAATTCCATGATATAAACGGCTCGCTTGTCAGCAGCTTCTGCAATTATCACGGTACAACGGTGCTTATTACCAAGGGAAGCACTGCTTCTGTCCTTCGTAAATGCAAGTATTATGATGTTGACGGCAGTGCGGAGATGCTTGATCCCGCAATGCGTGACAGGATAATGGAAAACTCAAAGGCATATGAGAATAATGAGAGCTGTCGCGTTGTGGCGGTATGCTTCAAACCCTGTGAAAGGGTATCGGGAAGCGACTTCCGTGACGGATTCATATTTATGGGCTTTGTTGTGTTCGGTACAAGACTTAACTATGACAGCGAAAAATATGTAAGTCTTCTCAGAAGAAACGGCATAACACCTGTAATATTCTCAAATGTCGTCTCGGATATGGTCATCGGTGATGCAAAACGTATCGGTGTTCTGCGTGAGAATGATAACTATATAACCTCAAAGAGCTTTTCGAGTCTTGACGAAAAGATATACTCCGATGACCTGACAAGCTATACTCTTTATATGGGACTTGGCGGACTTCAGAAGCGTGCTGTGGTCAACAACCGCAAGTACAGCGACAAGATAGTGGTTGTTGCCGCAGATAAGCCCGCAGATGCCTTTGATATGTCAGAGGGGGATGTACTCATATCCTTCGGCAAAGATGCTCCGAAGACGCTCAGACGGCTTTCGGATATACATTCCGAGCATCGGGGAATAGGAGTCATATACCGAACCATATGTATATGCAGAAACATGATAAGATGTACGGCACTTTCAACCGGTTATCTTGTATGTGCACAGATCGCGGCAATGCTGTTCTGTTTCCTCGGAGTATTCTCATCCTTCTTTACCGGCGGAGAATTCCTTCTCGCAACTCCGCAACTTCTTTCATCCGTATTTGTGACAGACCTTGTAATATCGCTTATGACTGCGTTTATAAAGACACCGGCAAATATAATAGCCGATTCACCGCCGGCGTTTCTGCAGTATTACTCACCGACGCGTATAATGCCTAAGGCGGTGCTGTCCGGAATATACTGCGGACTCAGTTCCTTCTTTGGTTATCTGTTTACATACATACAGACACTTGATGCATCCGCTTCATCGTCATGTGCATTCTTTGTAATGTTCTTCTCGAAATGCCTTGTGTCACTGTTCTGTATAATGCGTACAAGCACAAGGAAGGCTCCTGCGACTTTCCCTGTTAAAGCATCGGTAGGTGTACTTATATGTGCACTGATAATGGTAATCTCCTTCGGAAAGAGTCTTGTGCCGATAGGAATAGGTTTCCCCGTAATAGAAACAGCTGCAGTATTTGCCTTTATTCCCGTGGCATTGACAAAGCTGTATGTTTCGTTTAATGACAGGAAATAAGCATTTGATCAAATAAAAAAAATCGGAAGAGTTTCTTGTGTGATTCTCTTCCGATTCTTTTTATTCAGTTAAGTGTTGTACTGAAATTACGGTTTATTTTGCATATGTCTGCTTAGCGGTTCCTCTGCCTGAAAGGGGAACTATGTCCTCTCTGTAGATGGAATTGTCCGCAGAATTGTAGATGGTTACCTTTGCTCTGAGAGTTGTTATCTCAACGATAGCGTGCTTCTGCGCAGTCATGGAAACGTCGTAGTCGTAGATATCGTTGTAACGTCTGAGCGTGTAGGGAACATCGTGCTCGTGACCGTTGAAGTAGAGCTTGATGCCGTACTTTTCACATACGGAAGCGATCTTTCCGAGTCCCGTTTCAGGAAGCATGGGAGAGCCTACCTGCTGTGACATACCGTAGTGGTTGTAAAGTATGATATGCTTTGCACCCTCGGCATTTGCGGCGATGATGGATTCTTCTACAAATCTAACCATCTGATCGTTAACTCTGCCGTAGGAGAAGTAGCTTGCGTATGTTCCTGAGTATGCGTAATCGTGGAGAGGATATCCGCCGTAATCTGTGAAGTATGCGATATGAGCAACCTTTTCACCGTTTTCGTTTTCGGTGTACCAGAGCTTGTTTCTGATAAATCTGATTTTTTCCTGTCCGCCGATACCTGTACCTACAGGGTCATGGTTACCGCAGATCTCATAGTGGGGGATCATACCCTCTGCTCTGCCGTCAATGGGATTTACGGGGTCACAGATATCAAGCTCCTTTATTTCTTCAAGATATACCGCATAGTCGGATGCATATGTATTCGCGTAACCGTCATCTATGTTGTCACCGAGAGATACGATAAAGTCGAGGGGATCGCTTGCGTGTGCATTTTCAAAGTTTGTAAATGCATTGTGCAGCCAGTTGTAGTTTGCCCAGTTGTATCTTGCACCGACATGGCTGTCGGACATTACACCGAATCTTGAGAGAACGCTCCAGCTTCCGCTGTAGGATGCGCCGGGTACGACCGCAACGTGTCCTTCATCGTAGCCTTCGGAATCCTTGCCGAGTATCTTCTCGCAAAGATCAAGTGCAGCCATTTCAGCACTTTGTTCATCGCCGTAGAATACATAGAGCTTTCCGTTTTCTTCGAATACATTGTATTCTTCGATCGCTGTGATGGGATTTGCCTTTCTTGATGTAGCTCCGACAAGGATCTCGTAATCGTAAGCATCTTCTGTATCGTAGACTATATCAAGACCGAAGCCGGACATCTCTGCGATATAATCATATATGTACTGTGCATATTCTGCCGCTGTTTCATCGTTTTGTGCGATGACGATTCTGTACTGTCCAAGTGAAACACCGTTAAGAGTGATATAAGAGATAGCGTAGTCCTCTGTATGAGAAACCGCAGAGGGGATCCTGTAAACACCGTTGTTGCCGTACATATTCTCGATATGAGAAAGTGCGTTTGCAACCGCAGCATCACTTCCGCCTATGACGTTTATCTTATTGCCTTCTACCGAGATCTTCCAGTCGGAGAGTTTTAATTCACTCTTGTCAACGGAAGATGCAAATTCGGGATCTCTTACGGTGGTCGTCATTCTGTTCTTTATTATCGCAAGGTCGGATACATTGACAGCACCGTCTTCGTTGATATCTATCGCATTGATATATTTATCAAGCGGGAAGTCGGAAGCGAAGCCTCTGAGTATACGTGTGAAGTCATCAATATCAATAACTCCGTCGCCCTTTCCGTTGCTGTCAAGGGTGTCACCGGAGAACACAACTATCTCAGGAATATCAGCCGCCTGCGTAACGGTTATCGGAACGGATCTTGCAAGGTAGCCGTCTTTGATGACCTTGATCGTGTAGTCACCGGGAGCTATCTCTGCCGTGTATGTGAATGTGCGGTTTGTGCTTTCGGCATTTTCCAGCACTCTGTATTCAACAGCATCTCCGCTATCATCAAGGAGATAGAGCTTTACGCTGTCATAAAGTGCGGTGTTGCCGCTTTCTCTGCCTTCGAGAGTGATCTTGCCGTTGATCTTTACTTCATCGCTCTTTACGCCCTTATAGAAGTTTGCCGTAACAAAGGCGGTTTCGTTATCTGCTGTAGCATTGTAACCTGCAAAGGGAGAAACTACCTCGTCGGTGGTACGGGCTTCTATCTGGTTATAACCCATACCCCATGAGCTGAAGTACATCATTATCCTTGCGATCCTGATCCTGCCGTTTGTGGTATCGACGGGAGCATCGCTTGTCCACTTGAATTCAACGCTTGGAGTTGTGTAATACTGAAGACCGGGAGTGCCGGAGGAACCGCTGATAACAGATGCTGTAACAGTCGCATTGATACCCTCCTGCGGTACATGACCGAGGTAGTAAAGGAACTTGTTGTCGGTATTGAGCTTGAATGAGCCTTCGCTTGCAACGGCATTTTCAAGATATACATCTATTACATAACGTCTGAAGCTGTTTCTCGTGCCTGTGTAGTTGTTGGGATCGCCTCTGTAGTAGCTGTCAACAACGTATACGGGACCGTCTGTTGTGATAGCATAGAGTGTGGTGTCCTTTACGGCAACGTGATTTAAAGCACCGGTAGTTGCGTTCTTATCCTCGCTCCAGCCTGCAAATGTACCGGAAGCTGTTGCAACCTTGGGAAGAACCACATTTTCTCCTTCATATTCATAAATATCACCGGGAACGGCAATATCAGAGCCGTTTGCATCAAAGGTGATCCTGTATTTGGGAGCATTTTCCCAGATAGCGGTAAGTGTTACGTTTTCGTTTGGCATTGTGATAAGTCCTTCTGAGTAAGTGTTTGTGCCGTCTGACCAGCCTTTGAAAATATAGCCGTAACGGTAAAGATCTGTTTTAATCTCGACATCGCTGTTTTCTTCATACCAGCCATCCGGGACAACTATTGACTCATCACCTGTTACAAAGGATAGCTTTCTCATTGCAATACTTGTGAATTGAGTGTTGTAGTTTCCGGGGGTTTTGGGAGTGAAAGCAGTTTTGTTGTTTATCAGCGTGAGATAATCAACGATATTGCCGTCTTTGTCAATGATTTTAAGGTATTTGTCTGTTATTCCGCTGTCTGCCGTGATTTCAAAAGTACCGTTCTCACCGTGTGTGATCAAAGCACCGTCACAGTAATTAACGATATATTTACCAAATCCGTCAGCCTGCTTGATGGCATCAACATTGACATTTGAGCCGTTCTTTGCAACAACGTAAACGTTTCCGTTTATCGGATTTGTCATGCCTGTGAAGCTTACGGAATTCTTCATCTTACCGTTGACGGTAAGTTTTACATCTCCGTTGACCGTAGCAGTTCCGCCAAGGGAATCGTTGCCGATAAGAAGTGTTCCGTTGAAGTCGGAGTCAACCGTGATATCAATACCGGATACTGTGTTTGAAGCCTTGCCGATAGCGAATACTCTGAGTGCTCCGTTGTCAAGGTCGTTTATGGTGAATATTATACCTTCGGGATTTGTCTTGTTTGAATCCCCTTCGCCCAAAGCTCTCATGTTGAGAGTTGTTGCTGCGATCTTTTCATCGGAGGATTTCTGCTGATAGCTTGAGATTCCCTTGCCTATCTCGAAGGGATGTCCGTTCATACAGAGAAATTCATTGTTTGTCGTATTGAGTAAGATAACGTTGTTTATTGTGATCTTACCGGTGATGGTGTCATAACCGAACGGAGCATATCCGTATGTGATGTAAGCACCGTTAGTAAAGGAAAGTCCGTCTTCGGAAATTTCGGCTCTGTAGTCAATTCCCGAAACAGGGTCAAGAGAGGTGAGAGTGATATCGCCGCTGTTGTTCCAGTGCTTGGAAAGTACATTGCTTCCGCCGGTAACTATAATGTAGCCGCCGTCGTTTTTGAGAAGCTCAACAGCCTTTGAAATATTCTTCAAAGCCTTATCGGGGCTTGTACCTGTATTTTCGTCATTACCTTGCGAAGCGTTGACGTAAAGTCTTGTTTCACCGACAGGGATCTCGCCCCATACGGGAAGAGCTGTTTTGTTTCCTTCGGGAATAACGGCATCCCCGGCAATTATCTCCGAAGTTCCTTCGTAAGCATATCCGAGAAGCTTCTGACCGTACCTGTAGGGATTGTTTTCCGGGAAGGTCATAGGTGCGCCGGCATAGCCTGTAGCCTTATGGAGCTCGTTGCCCTCATCATCCTTGAATGTGACTGTGAAGGTAGGTATTTCCTTCCATACGGCATACATTGTTGTTTCACCGTTGAGAGTATATTCAGCACCGCCCGCATATTCTGCTGTCGTGCCGTTTTCAACCGTTGTCCAACCCTCAAAGGAGTGTGCACTCTGCTTATTGAGAGTGGGAAGTGTGATCGTATGCTTGTCTGTTTCCTCGCTTGTAACGGCATAAGGCTTGGGGCAAATGCTGTCATAAGGAGATGTAACATATTCCACGCTGTAAAGTGACTTGTTGGAATATTCTACCGTATATGTACCGTAATCGGGAAGGGCGATGTCGATACCGTCAACAATGATAGCTTCCTTTACAATATCGCCGTCGGAGTCAAGCACCTTTGCGTAGTTGTATTGGCTTGATTCAATGTGATATGTTCCTCTTGTATCCGTGTGAGTAACTGTACCGCCATCGGAATTTATGATGTATACCTTGCCGTCGATTCCTTTTTCGGCTGTAACATCCAGCTTATTGCTGATAGTCACGCCGTCATTGAGGATGATGGATGCATAAGCCTTTGCACCGAATGCATAGGATGCTCTGCTGTGGTATACGCTGCTTCCCGTACTTCCTTCATAGTATGTAAGAAGGACAGGACCGTTTATTGTTATAACATCCGCGCTGTCATGTGCAAGATTTATAGAGGATTTCGCGTAGGAGTCATATTCAACCTTGTCTATCTCAAACTGACCGCCGCCTCGTGCAAGCCAGTTAGAACCCGAAACGGGGGATTTGTATATACCCTTTACGATATGGGGCTTTGAGGCGTTATTGGTACTTGTGCCGCCCAGGAACCAGCCTATTTCCTTGCCTGTTTCCGGAGCCATGTGTCTTACATTTTCACCGATAACATGTGCATGACCGTCAAATGTCCAATGACCGATACCATACTGTCCCGAAGCATTGAGAATGTCGATATTCTCAAATATTATTGCACCGGTCTGATATGTCGCACCGCCCCAATATGTACCGGTTGCAGGCATATAAATGTGACCGCCCGTGTAATTGAGAGCATCATCAAAATCTCCGCCGAAATCCTTGCCTGTCAGCGGGTCGAGTGCTGTAAATGTAACATCCTCGGCAGTTACAAGTCTCGGCTGATAGATCATGTTACACTTGCCAATACATACGACAACGCCGCCTGTTTCATTGAGCTTTGTTACAAGAGTGGACATGAGCTGGAAGGGCTTTTCGTATGTACCGTCACCGTTGACGGCTGCACTTCCGTTCCAGTAGTAAACGTGATATCCGATCTCTTCGGCTGTCTTGAAGGTTGCATTGAGAGTGATGTCTTCTGTACCTATGACTGTGGGATTGCTGTCCCAGCCTGTAAAGTAATAGCCTGCTTTTGAAGGATATTCTTCGGGATACTTTATTGTCTTTCCTTCAATGCCCGTATAGGAGGCAAATTCAACGTCACCGTTCATGAATTTTACGGTATAGCTGTCAGCTTCCTCCCATATTGCATAAAGCGTGATATCTCCGGATACCGTGAGAGTGTCGCCACCTTTATACTTAACAACCTCACTGCCTTCCGTATCCGACCATCCGAGGAAGGTGAGAAGATCTGTATTGGAAAGCTTTGGAAGTGTAATGCCAAGACCTGCGATTGTCGTCATATCTTCAACAGTATTTCCTCCCTTTTCATCCACAAAGGATACGGTCTTGCTCTCGTTCTTTGAGAGAGTCATTGTATATATACCGCTTTCGGGAAGGGTGAACTCGGATGTACCGTTTTCTATGAAGTAAGCATATGTATTCTCTGTGGTCGTGTTTGTAAGATTTACAAAATTGTAATCGAGACCGTCGTCAAGTGTAAGAACGATATCATCGGCATTTTCGCCGTATGCGAGTGTCGTGCCTTGAATGCCCGTGATCTTGAGCCACTTGCCTTCCGTTCTTGCCTTTACTATGTCGTCGTAGCTACCGGCATATGTACCGCCGTAGTTTACAATCGTGGCAATGTTTCCGACTATCTTTTTCAGACCGTAATCGTAGGAGTCAGCCGTAAGAACGTGCTTTCTTGAATAGATATTTCCCGTGAGCTTTCCGTTTACGGTTATCTTTATATCTCCGTTTACGGTGAGCTGTCCGAAGCCGGGAGAAGTATTCAGCCAGTCATACTTTTCGTAAGTGTTGTTGGAGATCGCCAGGCTACCGAGCTGACCGTTTATCGTAATATCGGCACCTGCTATGGTTTCTTCTCTTCTCGGACCGAGGATAATACTGCTGTTGTAGGTGTTGTCAACCGTGATGCTGAATACACGCGGAATGCTTGCGGGAGGAGTTGCATTGCTTGAACATACAGCCATGAGCTGAATACCTGCACTGCTTCCCGCGGATGTCAGAGACTTTACGCTGTCCCTTATAACCATATCGTGTCCCATAAGATGCCAGCCGTCGGCAGAGGGGTGTACGGTAGTAAGGTTTTCAAGTGTGACCTTGCCGGGATTATCTACATAACCGATGATCAAGTAGTTGTATGAAGATCCGAAGTTAAGCTTCGCATTGTTTGTTTCTCTGTAGTCAACGCCGTCATAAACGGAAGTAATAACAATATCACCGGTATTTTTAAGTGAGAAGTTATTTGTTTCACCGCATACAACGATAGTACCGCCGGAAGCATTAAGATCGGCTGCAGCCTGAGCAAATGTATTGTATGCAGTTTCCGCTGTCATACCGTCACCGTTGGTTGCCGCAGAGCCGTTTACAAATCTCACATTCTTCTTGTAGACAGGGTAGAGGATGACATTCTTTGTGGGAGTATAGCTTGCACCGCCTTCGGCAACTACCGTGTAACTGCCCTTTGTTTCTGTCCATCCCGCAAATATGCTGTCATCGGTATCCTCATAATCGGGAAGGACAGAAACAAAGGGCAGT
>SVQR01000074.1 GCA_015065225.1 Oscillospiraceae bacterium
TGCGTTTACCACCTCTTTTATAACGGGAGGACTTGTATCCTGCCTTGATTGCTCACTCATGCAGGAAATTGCGGAATATCCGCTTATACTTATCTATCTTGTCCTGTGGCATTACAGGTATTTCGGTGACAGGGAATATCTTAAGACCAATTATCCGAAGGTAGTAGGTGTTCTCGAAAGCTATCGCAAGGAGTATGAGGAGAACGGACTGCTCGGAAATCTCAACAAGTGGTGCGTAGTGGATTGGCCGAAGAATTTTCAGGATAATTATGCGGTGGACATACAGTCCGGAAAGGTTTGCGTTGAGCCTCATGTTGTGATGAATGCTTACTATATTGAAGCTGTTCGTGTCGCAAACAAGATTGCAAAGGAGATCGGACTTTCGGAATACCGTGACGAAAAGGATCTGACCGATGCTTTTGTAAATGCATTCTATGACAAAGAAAAGCATCTGTTTTGTGACGGCGTGAATTCGGATCATATCAGTATAGTCGGTAACAGCATTCCTTTTGGATTAGGTCTTTGTCCCGACGGTGAATGTGTTGAAAATATCGCAGATATGATTGTTGAAAGAAAAATCAGTTCAATGTCCTTTTTCGGTACATTTACGGCACTTATGGGCTTTATTCGTCATGGAAAAGAGGATAAAATAAAAGATCTGATGCTTGATGAAGGTGCCTGGCTCAGAATGCTTTCGGAAGACGCAACGACTACATTTGAAGGTTGGGGAAAAGATACCAAATGGAACACATCTCTGTTCCATCTTACTATGTCTTATGCGGCGATCTTTCTGTCGGATACAGATCTTAAAAAGCTTTTTGAATGACGGGGCAAGCCCCTTATTGAAA
Organism: Oscillospiraceae bacterium; assembly: GCA_015065225.1. Classification (GTDB taxonomy): domain Bacteria; phylum Bacillota; class Clostridia; order Oscillospirales; family CAG-382; genus SIG622. The sequence goes on from SVQR01000074.1 coordinate 849, forward strand.
CAGAACAATACAGCTGTAAAAAATCATACGGCGATAGCTGTTTTACCCGGCTTAAATATAAAAAGGGCATACCGTAAACAATGCGATTCTCTCGATTCTTTATAAATGTCATCGTAAACGGAATAAAGGTCGGTACGGATAAAGCATATAAGCTTATTTGATTACAACATAAAACGGCATACCACATAAAAGCGGTATGCCGTAATTTTTTATTCAGCTATGCTCAATACATCCTGCACATTGTACATTGCATATCGAATCCTCGTATCTCGCATCAAAGATTTTACCCTCGGGATTCTTGTTTATAACATTGGACACAACAGAGTCCAAAAGATAACCGTGTACTCCCATTACAGCCTTGCTGTGACAGTTTACATTAGTAACAATTATGTTACGAAGACCATCCTTGAAGTTGTCACCGTAAGTGCCGAATGTACCGCAAACAATCGTGTAGCAATTAGGCGCGGGATCGGTGATGCCGTCAATTATGACATTGTAAATATGCGTGCTTCCGGGAAGAAGTCTTATAGGGTAGCACAGATAAGAGTGAGCGCATACATTGCGGATTGTAATATCGTGAATGTTGCAATTACGCTTTGTCCAGTCGTTGTGCATAACGTGAGTGTTACGAAGAGAACCGCCGGGCTTGTAGTCACCCTTCTTTATTGCGGTAAGAGCAATAACATCATCGCCTGTATTACCTGTAATTTCGGAAATCGTAATATGGTGACAGCCGTTTCGAATGTCTATACCGTCCTGATTTTCCATATTCATAAGCATTCCGTCAATTTCCTTGTACATTGTTGCATCAAAGTCGATTTTTTCGATAATGCCGTTTGCTCCGTCCTCAATGGAAATGCCCCATCCGTGAGGTCTTACGATTTTGATGTTGGAAATGGAGAAATTGCTGATACAAGCAAACAGAACACCGATGCCTCTCCAGTCACCATACTGTGATTCCTCGGGCTTACCCGCATCCGTTCCGTAGGAATGGTCGTGAATATCCCGGAAATCGATTTGTCCCGCTTTTCTCTTTTCCTCGGGAATCCAATCGGCAATTTTGCAAAGGTCCTCCTTTTTGTGAGGGCAGGGAGCGTGAATAAGCTTTGAAGCATCTCCTGTTGCACGAGGCCTGTCCGCACCCTCAAGAATGCAAAGACCCTCGCCCTTTATGTGAACATTGCTTATTCTCTCGCAAAACTCGATTCCCATACCGCAATTGGCTGTGCGGAAGAAGTTGTCACGGCAATTGTCGGAAAGCTTTATTTTACAGTTCTGAAGAATTACAACCGTGTTTTCGGGAAGCAGTATCGCCGAATCAAGAAGCCAGAATTTACGCTCCTTGTCGTTTTCCTGCTCTCTCGGAGGAATAATTACAATGCCGTCCGAATGACGACCCTTTATCGCATTGTTGATTATCTCCGAGTCGTTGCACCCTTTAAAATCATTTACGTTAACCATAGATATGTCTCCATGTATTTACTGCCGTACCAAACGGCAGATATTTGTAATTATGCACTACTTAAAAGCTCTTGACCCACTTAATGGAATTTTCCATCCACTCGGAAATGTGCATCTTTGCAATGTCCGAAACATCCTCATTGGGAAGTCCGAGTCCGTGATTTCCGATAGGGTAGATGTGCATTTCAAAGGGAATACCCTGCTTTTTGAGTGCCATGCCCATGAGAAGTGAATTTTCTACTGGAACAGCATTGTCCGTAGAGGTATGCCATAAAAATGCGGGACAGGTCTTGTCATCGACGTTAAGCTCCGAGCTGTACTTTGCATATTCCTCATCGGAAAGTCCGTTGCCGCAGAGATTGTTGAACGAACCTCGGTGAGCAAAATCCCCGGAGGAAATAACAGGATAACAAAGCACCATACCACAAGGCTTATTGTAACCGTACTCCATAGGCTGAGCATTCTCATATACCTCCGGTCTGTGCCATATAGTACCCGCCATGCTCGCGAGGTGACCGCCTGCGGAGAATCCGAGAACAAATACCTTGTCCTTGTCAATATTGAATCTTTCCGCATTGTCCTTTATGTACTTCATGGCATTTGCAACATCCACGAGAGGCATGGGATACTTCATATCGGGATTATTGCTCTTAACGGAGTAATTCAGCACAAACGCATTGATACCCGCCGCAAAATACTGCAAAGCGATCTTCTCACCCTCATGATGAGCGCAAATACTATATCCGCCGCCGGGAAGCACAAGCATAGCGCTTCTCTTTGCATGATCAATATCTTTTGCCACATAAGCCTCAAGCGTAACAGTTTTATCTTCATTGCGAAGATATACGATTTCGTTTATCATTTTTGTCTTCTCCTTTTTAATTTTATAATGAAGGGATATTCCCTTATTGAATACATATTCTTTTTAACAGACAGAGAACTGTATGTCGGTATTAAAGATAATTAACCGCAAGTATCACGATGCTCGTGACGATCATAACCAAACCGACCACACGATTTAATGTTTTTGCGTTGGACTTGTTGGCAATTACAGCTGCAATTCTTGCCCAAAGCAGAGTAAATACAATACACAATACAAGGCAGAGAATATCGGGAACTCCACCGATCATAAAATGACTGATACCGCCGGTAAGAGCCGTAAACGCCATGATAAACACACTTGTGCCGACTGCTAAGTGCATAGGATAACCCAGGAAGGATGTCAGAACAAGAAGCAGCATCATTCCGCCGCCCGCACCTACAAAGCCGCAGATAAATCCGATAAATATTCCCCCGATGATCGCCTTGATCAACCTGCTTTTCGGAGAAACGGCTTCCAACTGTTGTCTCGTCTTGTTTACAGGCTTTAATAAAAAACGCAAGCCTATAATAATAAGTGCTATCTGCATTGTGCCGCTCATAGCCTGCTCGGGGAGAAGACTTGCGGTAAAGCTTCCGATCATTGTTACGATAAGAACACTTATCAGGAGAGGTAAGCTGTTTTTTACATCCAGGTTTCCGCTTTTCTTATAGGTGTATGCACTGACAGAGCTTGCCAGAACATCACTGATAAGTCCTATTCCGACCGCATCGTAAGCAGGGATGCCCAAAAAAGTTATAAGCATCGGACCTATAACGGCGGCAGCACTCATGCCTGCAAATCCCGTTCCGATACCTGCCCCTGCTCCGGCAATAAAGCACACAAGTATTTTTATTAAAATATCTCCCATATAATATATCTCCGTAAAGATCCTGTTTGTCTGATTTTTTATGGAAAAAAGCAAAACATTCCGTTTACGGCTTGATTTCCAAAAAATCCTGTTTCTTAACTATCTTCACCCACATGTGCATGACATTTACTCTCGCCTCATCAAAGGTATCCGAGAACTGAACAAGCAATCTCTTGCCGCCATCGGGATCATTTACAACAATGTTATTCGAGTAATAGCACTGCTTTTTCTCCGTTTCAAGCCATACGCCTTCATCCCATGTGTAACCGTCTTCCGAGGTGTAGAATACAAAACCCTTGAATCCCTTACCTCTGCCGTGAAGCACCCATACACCGTCAATAATGTTTATCTGCGGATTTCTGATGCCCTTTTCAAGATAGCAGGGAGAACAGGTCTTCCATGTAATGCCGTTGTCGCAAGACACAAGATGATCCATGTTCACCTCATCACAGCTGTTGTAGGCAAAGAAATGAAGATTACCTTTTTCATCAAATTGGAGATCACAGTAAGCTCTGCCGAAAGTATCCTCCATAGGTACAACACAAAGCTCGGAAAAGCTCTTGCCGCTGTCCGTGCTCTTGTAAATCCTGTAAACATCCTCCGGACGTGATGCACAGAAGGACTCTGTAAGACCGCCTTCATGCTTTTCGGGCTTTCTCGCATCGTTGCAAAGAAGAATGATGTATATAGCACCGTCTTTATAGACAGCATCATAAACTCTGCCGGCAAAAGGTGATAGCTCATAGGCTTCCTCCCATGTCTTGCAGCCGTCGGTGCTTCTGCAAACGTAGGGTGTAAACCACGGCTCACAGCATATAGCTCCCAGCATATCGTTTCTGAGACACGTTACAACAACCGTGCCGTCATCACAGCAAACAGCCTTTTCAACGGATACACTGAATATACCGTCTTCAAACGCCTTTTTCGCAAAAGGAAATTCATAAACCTCCGAGTAAGTAACGCCCGCATCCTCGGAAAACCTGTACTCGATCCATCCGAACGCCGAATGTCCTCTGAATCTTACCCCCGAACAATTGGAGTTAAAATCCACAATAGTATCCGGCGCGATTTCACACATCGCATGACTCATGTGTCCGCTTCTGCCTCTTTTTTTGTTATCAACATAAAGCTCCGGCTCATACATAACCGCCGTATACTTCTCATGCTCAAGCCTATTCCAAATCTTCATGCAATCACCTCATTCATCAAGTAAAATTTAAAACAAATGAAGATTGCGAAGCAATCAACATTCCCTGCTCACTGTCAATTGTCCAATGTTCACTTCTGTATCTTCACCCACATATGCATAACATTGACTCTCGCCGCCTCAAAGGTATCCGAGAACTGTACAAGAAGCCTCTTGCCGCCGTCAGGGTCGTTTACAACAATACTGTTGGAGTAGTAGCAAGCACCCTTTTCCGTCTCAAGGTAAACACCCTCATCCCAATTCTGACCGTCAAGGGAGGTGTACATAACAAAGCTTTTACCCTTGCTTCCTCTGCCTTGCAGAACGAAAACTCCGTCAATGATATTCACCTGCGGATTTCGTATGCCCTTTGCAACATAACACTTTTGCGATTTTTCCCAAGAATTTCCCAAGTCTTTTGAAATGATGTGATCCATATTTTCCTCATTGTTTATGTCATATGCATAGCAATGAAGAACTCCGTTATCATCAAAAATCATAGCGCCGTAAGCTCTGCCGTGAGTGCTTTCAAAGGGAACAACACAATGCTCGGAAAAAGTCTTTCCGTTGTCCGTGCTTGTAAAAATTCTGTAGAGATGCTCGGGCTTGTTACCTGTCCAGTCACCCATTGTGCCGTCATCATTTCTTGAACTGTTGCAGAATTCGTATGCGTAAATTACGCCGTTGTGATATCTTGCATCGTAAATTCTTCCGTCAAAAGGGGAGACCTCGATAGGTTCTTCCCAAGTCTTGCAGCCGTCTGTACTTCTGACAGCCGAAGGCGTAAACCACGGCTGACAGCAAATCTCAAACAGCATGTCATTCTTAAGACAGAAAGCTACAACAGAACCGTCATCGGTTGTAAGTGCCTTTTCAACGGAAATTGTATATATTCCGTCTTCGAGAGACTTCACCGAATAGGGGAAATCACGGGACTCGGAATAGGTAACACCCGCATCAGTTGAAATTTTATATTCTATCCATCCGTAAGCCGAATGTCCGTTGCATCTTACGGGGGAGCAGTTCGAGTTGAAGTCTATTATGGTATTCGGCAAAAACTCCGTCAAGGCGTGCGACATATGTCCGCTTCTGCCGCGAGCCTTGTTGTCAACATAAATTTCAGGCTCATATATTACAGCCGTATATTTTTCATGTTCGAGCTTGTTCCATATTTTCATATATTTCCTCCTGAATTAAAAGAGTATTTTTATGATATCACAAATGTTTCTGCATTGCAAGTAAAATTTATAAAATAATTCGGTAAATTTGTCTCATTTTAATACTATAAAAAAGTCTTTGTAAATGTTTTTTTCTAATGTTTAATATATTTGTCTTGAAAATACATAAATGATATGATATAATTATAATGTATAATTTTAAAATGCCAACGGACAGAATATGAACAAGATAATAGCAATAGCAGGTCCGACAGCCTCCGGCAAGACCGCTCTGTCGATAGCCCTTGCAAAAAAGTATAACGGCGAGATAATCTCCGCGGATTCAATGCAGTTTTACCGCGAAATGAATATAGGCACGGCAAAGCCGGATATGACGGAACGTGACGGTATACCTCACAGAATGATAGATATTCTTGATATAACCGAGAGCTTCTCCGTCTCAGACTTCTGTGAAAGATGCGAGAGAGAAGTGCAGGAAGTGATCTCTCTGGGAAAACTCCCGATAATGTGCGGCGGTACGGGATTCTATGTGGATTCATTTCTTGACGGTGTTAAATTCGGTCAGTTCGATAACGATCCCGTACTTCGTGACAGGCTTTATGCCGAACTTGAGCAAGTGGGGATAGATGCGATGTATGAAAGGTTATGCACCGTTGATCCCGAAAATACCGTCGACAGACATAATCCCAAAAGAGTTATTCGTGCTCTTGAAGTGTATGAGCTTACCGGAAAAACTCTCGGGGAATGGAATGCCGAATCCAAAACCGAGCCTCCGAAGTATGACAGTCTTATAATAGGTCTGAGATTCCTTGACCGAGAGAAGCTGTACGAGAGGATCAATAAAAGAGTCGACATAATGCTTGAATCCGGTCTTTTGCAGGAAGTGGAAAAGCTGATATCAATGGGAATAAAGGATACTGTCACGGCAGGTCAGGCAATAGGGTATAAGGAGCTGTATCCTTATTTTGACGGTACGGCTACACTTGAGGAGTGTACCGAAAAGCTCAAGCAGGAAACAAGAAAATATGCAAAACGTCAGATGACGTGGTTCAGAAGAAATCCTAAAATACAATGGATAGATCTTGATGATATGACATCAGAGGAGATACTGCAAAAGGGCTGCGGACTTGCGGATAGCTTCCTGAATATCCGATAAAAGAAACAACGGAACGGAGATGATACAATGGCGGAACTTGCAGCACCGGAGAAGATACTGAAGCGTATCGGTGTGGCGGCACTTAGCGTATTACTTGTCATATACGCCGCAAAACAGCTTATCAGCCTTGTCAATTCCAATATAGAGACAGAGATAGCTCTGAGCGTTACAAGCCGCGAATCTCTGGAGCTTGACGGTTACATTATGCGCGAGGAGACCATACTTGCAGGCAGTGATAAGGGTGTAATGCTTGCAAAGGTCGACGACGGTGAACGTATATCCAGCGGAAAAGAAGCTGTCAGAGTATATTTCAGCGAGAACGATTACTCTGTAGAAACGGAAATCAGAGCTCTTGATGAACGCATAGAGATACTTGAAAGAAGCTCTATGGATACAAACTACGTCACCGCAGACATGGATAAGATGGACGACGAGATAGAGGAGCTTATATCATCCTCACTTATATATTCGGCAAAGAACGATCTTGTCGGGGCTCTGAGCAACCGCGATGAGCTTCTTGTGAGAATGAACAAAAGGTGGATCATAACCAATCCCGCAAAGGTGTTCGAACAAAAGATAGAGGAGCTGAAGACCCGGAGGAGCAAACTTAAAAGCGGACTTCCGGAATCATCCTCGGGAAGCATCGCAGCCAATGTTTCGGGATACTATTATTCCTCCGTTGACGGGTATGAAAGTATCTTTTCTTCATCCAAGATACCGACGATGACGGTAAGTGAATTCTCATCCATGACGGAAAGCAGCCCGGAAATTTATTCCGGAAGACCTGCGGGCAAGATAGTCACGGATTTCAAATGGTATGTGGCGTGTCCCGTAACATCGGAAGAGGCAAAGCATTTTGATATAGGGTACAGCTATCCTGTGGAATTTACATATAATTACGGTACAGAGCTTGATATGACACTCAGCTCAAAAATAACGGAGAACGGTAACGATTCGGCAGTCCTTGTATTCGTGTCAAGCCGGATGCCCGCGGATTTTGACTTTACAAGAAGCCAGAGAGTGAAGGTTACATACAACGAATACCGCGGTCTCAAGGTCCCAAAGGATGCAATAAGAGTCATAAACGATGTTAAGGGCGTGTATGTCGTCAACGGAACACAGGTGGAATTCAAACGCGCCGAGGAGATATACAGCCTGGATGACTATTACATAATAGAAGCCGATCCCGAATCGGATAAGTACGCAAAAAAGTATATAAGAAAGACCACCGTCGATAAGGACGGCAACGAAAAGCATACATACTTCAGACCGCTGTCTCTGTATGATCAGGTTATAATAAAGGGCAGAAATATTTACGACGGAATGAAGGTAGAATAGCATAAAGGGTGGCATGAAAAATGGCAGATATCATTATTGAAAATGTCGCAAGGATCAAAGAAGAGGTAATCGGGGCTTGTGCACAGGCAGGAAGAAGCAGCGGCGAAGTAAAGATCGTTCCCGCAACCAAAACAGTAAGTCCGGAACGTATAAACCTTCTTTTGGACTGTGGGATAGATACCATAGGCGAGAACAGAGTGCAGGAGCTTATGGAAAAGTATGATGCTCTTGATAAGAGATTTCATATTCATTTCATCGGCAAGCTGCAGACCAACAAGGTGAAATATATCATAGATAAGGTGGAAATGATCCAGTCTGTGGACAGTCTCAAGCTGTGTGCGGAGATAAGTAAAAGAGCAAAAGCAATAGGCAAATGTATGGAGGTCCTCATTGAAGTGAATATAGGTCATGAGGAATCAAAATCCGGCGTTATGCCCGAGGAGCTTTTGAAATTTGTGGAGGAAGCGGCAAAATATGACGGCATAAAGATCGTCGGTCTTATGGTAATTCCTCCCGCAATTTCCTCTGAAAACCGTTCGGAAGGCTCTGATTCACAAAAAGTTTACAATTGCGGAGCTTATTTCAAAAAAGTTAAGGAATTATCACTTGACATATTGAACAAAAATATAGATAATGTTATTATGCGAGAGTTGTCGATGGGGATGTCATCGGATTATTGTGAAGCAGTAAGCTGCGGAGCAACGATAATACGCCCCGGAAGAGCAATTTTCGGAGAAAGAATCTATAAATAATTTTATTATAATCGGAGGATAAATCTATGGCACTGAAGGATATTCTTAAGGGCGGCAGAGGAGATCAGGTAATATCTCCCACATATGACGATATGGGCGATACATACGACGAAAGAGCGACCTATGACTACGGTATGGGTCAGGAGACACAGACAGAGATCTCCGGCGCAGACAACGGCGCAACCATCGAAATGAAGGTGGTAAAGCCCACATCCTATAAGATCGAGGAAGTAAAGCAGTACGGCGATCTTCTTCTTGACAGAAAGACAGTTCTTCTCAATCTCGAATCCACATCTCTCGAGGACGCAAGAAGACTTCTCGACTTCCTTGCAGGCGTTGTTCACGCTGTTGACGGTAAGATCGAAAAGGTTGGCAAGAAGACATTCGTTGCAACACCTCACAACGTAGACGTTACAGGTTCTGCTGATATTTCCGAAGAAGAAGTATTCGATAACTGATAAATATCCATGGCGTATTTTCTGTATGTTGCCGTGACCACCGTAAGGCTGCTGATAGATATTTTGCAGCTGGCATTGTGCATACACGCGATAGTTTCCTGGTTGCCCCTTGACGACGACAATGTATTTGTAGTTCTTCTTGAGGGGATATGTGCACCGGTGCTGTATCCGGCAAGGCTCCTTGTGGAAAAGAGCGAGACTCTTTCTTCGCTTCCCGTGGACATTTCTTTTATAATAACATACATAGGTCTTATGCTCATCGGGACATTTCTGCCTGACATAAGGATCTGACAGAGGCGGTTTATGGGAAAGCTTGTACTTACAGACGAGGAAAAGGTTCTTGCTTCAAGAACAGCGGATCTTATACAGAGATGCACGGCGGAAAATATACCTGTTTTTACCGAATTCCTGTCAGACAGGGAAGGTGCGGTCGTACTTGAAAAAGCAAATGAGATGGGTGCTCGGGATTCACTTATAGCCTTTGGCGGATACGGTGATGCCGAGCGTACCGTTGCGGGCTTTTTCCCCGAATATTTCATGTATATGGATAAAGAAGAGCTTTTACGGGAATTTCCCATAGAGGCTCTGAAAATTGAATGCTCGGGTTTTCGTGAACACAGCCACAGGGATTTCCTCGGCTCTATTCTCGGACTGGGTATAGACAGATCGGTAACGGGGGACATCATCGTCGGTGAGAAAGGATTTCATGCGACGGTATTCGTTCATAAAAAAATGTCGAGTTTTATTGCGGAAAACCTGAAGCTTGTCGGAAGAGACGGCGTAAAGGTATCCGTATGTAAAGCGGAAGAGATTGATGTATGCAGGAATTTCCTTAAGATAAGCGGCACTGCGGCAAGTATGCGTATTGATGCACTTTTGTCCGAAGTATTGAATATCTCAAGGGATAAAGCTGTAAAACTCGTTGAATCCGAATGCGTGACTGTAGGTCATGTTACGGTATCCGACAAGAGCAAGGCACTTACCGAGGGGGATATCATTACTGTCAGAGGCTTCGGAAAATACAGATTGGCTCTGATAGGTGATCTTAACCGTAAGGGACGTACAAGATTTGAAGTTGAGAAATATATTTGACTTTGTGCTGTGAGGAGATATTTCTTCGCGGCATAAAAGAAAAGAGGAAAAATGCTCAGACCTGAAGAAATAATGATCCCCGAATTTACAAGGGGGTTCAAGGGATACAATCAGCAGGAAGTGGATAATTGTATAAATACCCTTATCATGCATTACAGAGAATTGTATTTCAGATATGCAGAGACTGAAGAAAAGCTTGCGGCAGTTGCCGAAAAGTACAAGGAGACAAGCGCAAGAGCAGGCGAAGCCATGAACGGTGTAAAGCAGATGTCCGAGGCAATAATCGCCGATGCACAGGATGAGGCAGACAGAATAGTATCCGAGGCTCAGCAAAAAGCAGACCTTATTACCGGAACAATGAAAGAGAGCTGCGGAAGTGTTCTTTCTTCCTATGTTGATGCATTCGAGGAGGAAAAACGTAAATTCATCGAATTCGAGCAGAAGTCTGCGGCATTCAGGGAAACTATACTGGATGCATACAAGAAGCATCTTGCAGAGATACAGGAGCAGTTTCCCGCAATAACGGCCGATGATATAAAAGACATAAAGTTCGAAGCGATGGCTGCCGAGGTCTTCAAGGATAATCTTCAGACTGTAAGAGAACAGCCGGAAGAATAAGGGTACTGCAATATATCCGAAGTATGAGAAGTATGAGAAGTATGACAGGTATTACTGTTGCACTTCCCATCAATATGTACATATCAGACAGCAGATCATTTCAATTTACATAAGAACAGATAAACAATTTTTAAGGAGTAAAGATAATGGCAAAGGACTTTTCTAATTCACTGAACCTGCCCAAGACAGACTTCCCGATGCGTGCAAATCTGCCGCAGAATGAGCCCAAGACTCAGGAAAAGTGGGAAAAAGAGGGCATCTACAACAAAATGCTTGAAAACAACGAGGGTAAGCCGCTGTTTATTCTTCACGACGGACCTCCTTTTTCAAACGGCAATATCCATATGGGTACAGCCATGAACAAGGTTCTCAAGGACTTTATTAACAAATCCAAGTCTATGGGGGGATATAAGGTACCTTTTGTTCCCGGTTGGGATAACCACGGTATGCCTATCGAATCTGCCATTATCAAGAAGAATAAGCTTGACAGAAAGAGCATGTCCATCTCGGATTTCAGAAACGCTTGTCATGACTTTGCTCAGGACTTTGTTGATATCCAGATGACATCCTTCAAGAGACTCGGTGTTCTCGGTGATTGGGAGCATCCTTATCTTGCAATGTCTCCCGAATTCGAGGCTGAAGAAGTTAAGGTGTTCGGCGAGATGTACAATAAGGGCTACATCTATAAGGGACTTAAGCCTGTTTACTGGTGCTGTGCCGATGAAACGGCTCTTGCCGAGGCAGAGATCGAGTATAAAGACGATCCCTGTACTTCCGTATACGTTAAGTTCGCGGTTAAGGACGATAAGGGCAAGCTTTCCGGTATTGTTGATCTTTCCAAGACATACTTTGTTATCTGGACAACAACTATCTGGACTCTTCCCGGAAATATGGCTATCGCCGTACATCCCAGAGAAACATATGTTATCGCAAAGGCAAAGAACGGTGAAAACTATATCGTAGCAGAGGCTCTGCTTGCAAAGACAATGATCATGGCAGGATTTGAGCAGAACGACTATGAAGTGGTTGCAACCTTCGCAGGCGGCGATTTTGAATACATGACAGCACAGCATCCTTTCCTTGACAGAGACAGCCTTCTTGTTACGGCAGAGTATGTCACAATGGAAAGCGGTACAGGATGCGTTCATACGGCTCCCGGCTACGGTGCGGACGACTATCACACAGGTATGCGCTATAAGATGAACATCATCGTTCCCGTAGACGACAAGGGCGTTCAGGGCGAAGAAGCAGGAAAGTTTGCAGGACAGTTCTATGCAAAATCCAACGAGACAATTCTCGAGGATATGAAGCAGTCCGGTGCTCTCTTTGCATCAGAAGAGATAGTCCATCAGTATCCTCACTGCTGGAGATGTAAGAATCCCATCATCTTCAGAGCTACTCCTCAGTGGTTCTGCTCCGTTGATGCATTCAAGGATGAAGCTGTAAAGGCTTGTGATGATGTTACATGGCTTCCCGCATGGGGCAAGGAGAGAATGACCTCCATGATCCGTGAGAGAGCCGATTGGTGTATCTCACGTCAGAGACATTGGGGACTTCCCATTCCCGTAGTATATTGTAAGGATTGCGGAAAACCCATCTGCACACCCGAGACAATTGCCAAGATATCCGAAGTATTCGGAAAGCACGGCTCAAACGCATGGTTCGACATGGACGTATCCGAGCTTCTTCCCGAAGGATTCGAATGTCCCTTCTGCGGAAAGAAGGAATTTGAAAAGGAAACAGATACCCTTGACTGCTGGTTCGACTCCGGCTCCACACACTTTGCATCCCTCAAAAAGGGCGGCAACTGGCCGGCTGATATGTACCTTGAAGGTGCAGACCAGTACAGAGGATGGTTCCAGTCCTCGCTTCTCACTGCTGTTGCTGCACAGGGACAGGGCGCACCTTACAAGACGGTCCTTACCCACGGCTGGGTAGTTGACGGTGAAGGTAAGGCGATGCATAAGTCTCTCGGTAACTCTGTATATCCCGAAGATGTTATCAAGGTATACGGTGGTGACCTGCTCAGACTTTGGGTTGCTTCCAGCGACTACAGGGTTGACGTAAGATGTTCGGATGCACTCTTTAAGCAGCTCTCCGAAGCATACAGAAAAATAAGAAACACAATAAGAATCC
>SVQR01000075.1 GCA_015065225.1 Oscillospiraceae bacterium
AACAAAGAACCGATGCGTAAAAGAAAGCTCCTTATGCACAAAAAGGAGATACTTAAGCTCTTCGGTCAGGTAGGCACGGAAGGCGTGACCATCATTCCGCTAAAGATGTATTTCAAAGGCTCAAAGGTCAAGGTGGAGATAGGACTTTGCAAGGGTAAAAAGCTATACGACAAGAGAGATACCGAAGCCAAGAAACAGGCAAACAGAGACATAGAACGATATATGAAGGGCTCGGACAGATATTGATGTCCGAAGGATTACAAGTCCGAAAATAAATTTTCAGCCGTAGAAGTTTGTGACTTGTCTGTCTTACGACAGCCATTTTGCTTTGAAAAAAACACAAACTTCCACACACTCGAAAGGAATGGTCATAAAGATGATCTCAAAGGTTTACAGTGCGGCAAGTCACGGAATAGAAGGACTTATCGTTGACGTTGAATGTTACTGTCAGGGAAATACCCCCAGATTTGACATAATAGGACTTCCCGACACCGCTGTCAAAGAGTCATACAACAGAATAAAGGCAGCCATAAAAACATCCGGCTTTATGTACCCCGTCGCCAACGTCACCATAAATCTTGCTCCCGCCAACATCAACAAGCAGGGAACGGGATACGATCTTGCATCACTCATATCAATTCTCAAATGCACCGATATACTGTGCGATTTCGATACCGAGGATAAATGCTTTGTCGGGGAGATCGCTCTCGGCGGTGAGGTAAGAAGGATAAACGGTATACTTACAATGTGTATTGCCGCAAAAAAAGCGGGTTTTCGTGAAATATATGTTCCTGCGGAAAACGCCAGGGAAGCGGCTGTGGTCGAAGGTATAGATGTATACGGAGTAAAGAACGTAAGAAGCGTTACTATGCATCTTCGAGGTGAGGAAAGTATTCCGAAAACACCGCTTACCCCCTATGAGGCTTTTTATACGGATATGGCAGGCATCCCGGACTTTGCCGACATAAAGGGACAGAGCAACGCAAAATACGCTCTGCAGCTTGCGGCGGCGGGTATGCACAATATACTTCTCATAGGCCCTCCCGGCACAGGTAAGAGTATGCTTGCAAAAAGCCTTCCGGGGATACTTCCCCCGATGACCTTCGAGGAGGCACTTCAGACAACGCAGATATATTCCATTGCGGGAGAGCTTCACGAGGATGCACTTCTTGCGGCACGTCCCTTCAGATCGCCTCATCACTCTGTATCCGGTGTATCGCTTGTGGGCGGCGGAAAGATGCCGCTTCCCGGTGAGATATCCCTTGCCAACAACGGTGTGCTGTTCCTTGATGAGCTTCCGGAATTCAGAAAGGATGCAACGGAAGCACTTCGCCAGCCGCTTGAAGACAGAAAAGTTGAGATAACAAGAGTAAACGCAAAGGTATCATACCCCGCAAGATTCATGCTTGTTTGTGCTATGAACCCCTGTAAATGCGGATATTACGGTCATTCGACAATTAATTGTACCTGCCCTCCCGGAGCTATTTCAAAATACCTTTCAAGGATATCCGGTCCCCTTCTTGACAGAATAGATATCCATGTTGATGTTCCGTCGCTGGATTATGCAACACTGTCATCCGCACAGCAGGCGGAAAGCTCGGAAAAGATAAGGGAAAAGGTATGCGATGCAAGAGAGATTATGCGTAAACGCTTCAAGGATGACGGTATCATAGCCAACGGTGACATGACCACCGCACACATAAGAAAATACTGCAAGCTCGAAGACAGAGCAAGCGATATACTTAAAGGCGCATTTGAAAAGATGGGACTTTCCGCAAGAGGCTATGACAGGATACTTCGTGTTGCAAGAACCATCGCCGACCTTGAAAAGAATGATATAATAACATGGCAGAATATGTCTGTGGCGGTAAGATTCAGAAGTCTTGACAGGAAGACGTTTTCGACAAAATGAATAATGAATAATGAATAATGAACAGTGAATAATTGAGGTTGAAAATCAAAAAAGCTTTAGCGGTATCAAATGCTAAGGCTTTTCTTATTATCGGTCATATTGAATATGACATCTGTTATTCTGTTATTCTGATTCCGAAGCACAACAGTTAAATTCCGCAATCATCCGCAGTATTATTCATCTCATTTCCTTTGGTGTCTTGCCTGTGACCTTTCGGAATGCCCTGTTGAAATTTGCCGTATTGTTAAATCCGCATTGCATAGCGATATCAAGAATATTTCTGTCGCTCTCGGAAAGGAGCTTTCTTGCAAGGTCTATCCTTCGCACCGTTATGTAATCCCACGGTGACATACCGTTGAGTTTTTTAAATAGGGTTGAAAAATATGTTTTATTCATTCCCGCAATGGCTGCAAGCTCCGAAAGCTCCAGATCCTTTGAGATGTTGTTGTCGATATAGTCCATCGTACCGTACATTTTTTCAAAGGATGCGCTCTTTGCTCCGATATCCGTTTCGTTTATCTCGTCTCCGAGACTCCTTGTCAGCTCCACAAGGATACTGAGAAGATTTACCTTTACCATAAGCTCATACTGAGGGGATGCATCGGAAAATTCCTTCTCGGCATTAAGCATATGAGTCCTTACTCTTTTTGTAAGCTCATCATCCGAGCGAAGTCTGTTGGAAAAGCCGGATTTGCGTTCCAAAAATATTTTTAAAAGCTCGGTGTTGAATATTCCCCTCTGCGACCACACAAGTCTCGGTGCAAAATGGATATTCATTATCACCATCTCGTCCTCGCCGCTTATTTCGGTTATACAGTGATGTTCGTCTGTGGAGAAAAGAAATATATCGCCTTTTTCTATCGGATATTCCCTGTCCCCTACCTTATAGATACCCGTTCCCGCCTTGATGAGACCTATCTCAAATTCGGCATGGTGGTGGTTTCTGTAGCCTCTTTTTTCGGGCATTACCGCCGAGTGATAAAGTTTCAGAAGTGGTATGCCATGCTCGTTGTTTATCGTATATAGCTCACCCGTAAGCATTTTCAGCACCTCCTATCATTTGAATTATACACTCCAAGTATTAAGAATCCAAATATATTTTGCAAATTTACAAATATTTTTGATGAAATGGAGACCGTCATGTATTACAATGAGTTCATAAAACAATACAGGCGGAAAGGATACAATAATATGAACAAGAATATTTCCGAAATGCTGCAGGAAAACATCAACACCTGCTCAAATCCCACAGACCTTAAAATAACAGACGTAAGAGTAACCAACATCGACGGCGCACCCAAGCACTGCATCCTTATAAAAGTATATACCAATCAAGGAATCGTAGGCTACGGTGAAGTCAGAGATGCATCAAGCGCAACATATGCACTCATGCTCAAAAAGAGACTTATAGGTGAAAACCCCTGTAATGTGGATAAGCTGTTCAGACGTATAAAGCAGTTCGGCGGTGCTTCCCGTCAGGGCGGCGGTGTATCCGGACTTGAGATCGCACTCTGGGATATTGCCGGCAAGGCATACGGTGTACCGCTTTATCAGATGCTCGGCGGCAAGTTCCGTGACAAAGTAAGGATGTACTGCGATACGGATGTTGACGGCAAGCATACCGGTACGGATATGGGACACGCTCTCAAAAGGAGACTTGAGCAGGGATTTACATACCTCAAAATGGACCTCGGTATCGAGCTTATGATAGACGAACCCGGATGTCTCAATGCACCGCTCGGTTTCCTTGAAGATATAAAGAAGTATTCCGCAAAGGCTATAAATCATCAGAAGGGCTCAATCGACTACGACATGATGATGGGTAAGAATTACGAAACCTTCACCATTCCCCATCATGCTACGGGCATCCATATTACGGAAAAAGGTCTTGACTACCTTGAAAACTACGTTAAGGAAGTAAGAGACGTCATCGGCTACGAAGCACCTCTTGCGATAGACCATATCGGTCATGTATCAATAAACGATGCAATAAACCTTGCAAGACGTCTTGAAAAGTACAATATTGCATGGCTTGAGGATGTTGCTCCGTGGCATTATACGGATCATTATGTAAAGATCTCAAATGCGACCACCGTTCCGATAGGCACAGGTGAGGACATATACCTTCACGAAAACTTCGAGCCTCTCATGTCAAGAGGCGGTGTATCGCTTGTACATCCCGATGTACTTACCATCGGCGGTGCGCTTGAGCTTAAAAAGCTCGGTGATATGTGCGACAAGTACGGTGTTGCTATGGCAATACACATGGCTGAAAGCCCCATCGGATGTATGGCGGCACTTCACTGTGCGGCGGCAGTACAGAACTGTCTTGCTGTGGAATATCACTCAACGGAAATTCCGTGGTGGAACGATCTTGCAATCGGTATTGACAATCCCATCTTTGTTGACGGCTTTGCAAGAGTTCCGGAAAAGCCCGGTCTCGGTATCGAAAGACTCAACGAGGAGCTTATTGCGGAACACATTCACAAGAGATACCCCGGTCAGTGGGAAGACACCTCCGCATGGGACAACGAGTGGGCGAATGACAGAGAATGGTCGTGATGGGAAGAATCCGAAGGATTCTTCAAAGGTCGCTTGCGACCTTCTGAATGGGCTAATGACAGAGAATGGTCATAATTACGCAGGACGAGAAACTCAGAATCGGAGGTACTTATGATAGAAATAAGGAAATACGCCGACGTTATAAAGGTATTTGACGAAGAGAGCTTTTATACGCAGGGCAGAATAGAAAGAGATATAGAAAACAACCGAAAGGGCGGCTTTGTGCTTGCGTTTCGGGACAAGGACGGAAAAGCTGTTTCAGACCTTAAGGTAAAAATCCGTCAGAAGGGACACGAATTTCGTATCGGCTGTTCTTCGTTTTTGCTTGACGAATTCGACGAGGAATACAAGAACAAGGCATACAGAGAGAAATTTGCGGCTCTTTTTAACTATGCGGTAGTTCCCCTTTACTGGGATACTCTTGAGCCGACAAAGGGTAAGCCGCGCTTCGGCTATGACAGCGAAAAGGTATGGCGAAGACCTGCTGTGGACAGAGTCGTGGATTTCTGCCGCGAAAACGGTATAGGCATGAAGGGACACTGTCTTATGTACCATTCCTTCAATCCCGATTGGATTCCCGAAAATCACAGGGAGCTGAAGATGGCTGTAGACAAGAGACTGCGCGAGATAGGCGAAAGATACGGCAATGACTTTCTTGACGTGGACGTAATTAACGAGCTTTATTCGAAATACAGAAACCTTTACGGTTATCCATGGAAGATACGCAACTTCCCGATTACAGACGACAAGGATCACGTAGAGTGGTGCTTTTCCGAGGCAAAGAAGTATTTCCCGTTCTCGACTCTTCATTGGAACGAGGGGTGCTACGAGGTCTTCGGCGAGAGCTACGTCGGGGAAAAGAGCTTCTATTATATGATGCTCGAAAAGTATTTGTCAAAGGGTGTTCCGATAGAGGCTATAGGAATGCAGTTCCACGCCTTTGCGGACAATGCAAAGTATGCGTCCATGATATACAACCCCACCCGCGCCATCGACATTTTCGACACCTACTCGAGATTTGACCTTCCGATACATCTTTCAGAGGTATCTATCCCCTCCTACAACAACAACGAGGAGGGCGAGTACATTCAGAAGGAGATGTGCGAGAGAATGATGTCGCTTTGGTTCTCAAGGCGAAACGTTGAGGCTGTCGTTTGGTGGAATCTCGTGGACGGAACGGCATACGGTGACGAAAACCAATTCCACGCAGGACTTCTTCGTAACGACCTTAGCGAAAAGCCTGCGTACACCGCAATAAAGGATCTGTTCACGAAGCGTTGGCACACAGAGCTTACTCAAAGCTCGGATTCCGACGGCAGAATCCGATTCTGCGGCTTTTACGGCGACTATGAGCTTGAAATTCACACCGACAACGGCATTATAAGGAAGGACATAAGCCTCTGCCGCGACAACACAGGATATCTTCACAGCAAGAACGACGGCTTCGGGCTTCGTCCGAGATTCATAACAGTTTAAAAGGAACAGTAAAAAGGAGACAAAAGCAATGCAAAGAGATCTTGCAAGAATTTTTGAGGATTTTATAAATCAAGCGGATTATATGAATGGCAGAATTGCCGAGGGTACGGAAAAGTATCGTAAGGGTGATGCAAAGATAAAAGTTACCGCAGGCGGTAAGGCTTGCGACGGTGCAAAGGTTACATATAAGCATAAGAAGCACGAATTCAAGTTCGGTGCTAACTGCTTTATGATAGACGAAATGGAAACGGAAGAAAAGAATAAGGCTTACAAGGAGAATTTTGCAAAGGCGTTCAACCTTGCGACTGTTCCTTTCTATTGGAAGGACCTTGAGCCTGTGAAGGGACAGCCCAGATATGCGGCGGATTCTCCGAAAATTTACAGACGTCCCGCCCCCGATCTTTGTATAGATTACTGCCGTGAGAACGGTATCGAGCCGAAGCTGCATTGTCTTAACTACGACATCTTCGGTCCGTCATGGTACAGAGACAAGAAGGCTGACGAGCAGAAGGTGCTTCTTGAAGCTCATATGGCGGAGATTGCTGAAAGATATGCGGATATAATTCCCGACATCGAAGTTACAAACGAGCATTGGTGGGAGCTTCACCACGCATCGGATTTCTATACGAAAGAAGATTACGTTGAATGGAGCTACAAGACAGCGGACAAGTATTTCCCCAAGAACAACCTCATTATAAATGACGGTCCTGACATCACATGGTGGGCTCCCTACAGAGGATGCATCCAGAGACAGGCATATTATATGCTTATCGAAAGAGCTCTCGCAAAGGGATGCCGCATTGATAAGATCGGTATGCAGTATCATATCTGGGACTACAAGAAGGATATGTACGAAAACACAAGAACCATCTTCAATCCGGAAAGACTTTATGCACAGATGGATGCATACTCAAAACTTGCTCCCGAGCTTCAGGTAACCGAGATAACACTTCCCGCTAAGGGCAATGCTCCCGAAGATGAGGAATATCAGGCAGAGATACTTGAAAAGCTGTACCGCATCTGGTTCTCACATCCCAATATGCAGGCGGTAATCTACTGGAATCTTGTTGACGGCTACGCACACAGAGCAGAGCCCGGTGACATGACTGCAGGTGAAAACGTACATTACGGCGGACTTATAAACTTTGATTCCACACCGAAAAAGGCTTATTACAAGCTGCTTGATCTTGTACACAACGAATGGAATACAAGCGGTGAGGCAGTATGTGCAGATGACGGCACATTCGGATTCCGCGGATTCTACGGCGATTATGAACTTGAGATAGTTTACGGTGACAAGAAGTATACAAAGACAATTTCCACATCAAAATACCGTGATAACAACATCACAGTAGAGCTTTAATAAAGATTTATGACAAGACGAGATATTGCTCTGAAATATTTTGACGAGCAAAAGCAATATACGGGCACAAGAGTAAAATCCGGCATTGAACTTCACAGAAAAGGTAACGTCACATTAACTTTAAAAGACAAAGACGGAAATGCACTCAAGGGAGCAAAGATACATGTAAATCACAAAAACCATGAATTCCGTTTCGGTGCGAACATTTTTATGCTGGACGAGTTTGAATGTGAGGAAAAAAGCAGGATATACCGTGAAAAATTTCCCGAGCTTTTCAATCTTGCGACACTTCCCTTCTACTGGAAAACAATCGAGCCGCAAAAAGGTCATTACCGTTTTGAAAAGGGACGATCAAAAATCTACAGACGTCCTGCCATTGATTTGTGCCTTGAATATTGCCTTGAAAAAGGAATCGAGCCGAAGGCACACTGTTTGAATTACGATTTTTTCCGTCCCGAATGGCTGAAAGATGCAACCGTTGAAGAACACAAAGCAGCTCTTGAAAATCATTTCAGAGTGCTTTCCGAAAGGTATGCTGATGTAATTCCCACGTGGGAAGTTACAAACGAAACCTTCAACGAGACTTTTGCAAGGGAAGCATTTCTTGACAAATACTACTCAGAATTCTACCGTCAAAGGGATTTCAACGAGTGGTCATTCAGAATGGCTGACAGATATTTTCCGAACAACCGACTTATGATAAACGATCATCTTGACTTCGGCTGTATGAGAAGTCCGCACGGTGAGTTTTTCGGCGAGAGAAGTCCGTATTTCATGGAGATTGAGCGTCTTGGGTATTCGGGTATACATCACCTTGATGCGATAGGCTTTCAGTATCACTGCTTCTTTTCAAAAGATCTGGAACGTGAACTTGCCGTGACACGCTATAATCCCGGGCATATTTTTGATGTGCTTGATACATATGAAAAGCTCGGTAAAAAGCTTCAAATCACAGAAATGACGGTATCTGCTCTTGGTGACAGCACAGAAGATGAAGAAGTTCAGGCGGAACTTTTAAAAAATCTCTGTTCGATATTTTTCAGCCATCCGGCTATGGAAGCGATAATTTACTGGAATCTTGTTGAAGGTTACGCTTCCGGCGGAAAGCCGGGAAATATGGCTCTCGGAGAAAACGTATACTACGGAGGGCTTCTCCGTTTTGATATGACGGAAAAGCCTGCATACAAAGTTCTGTATGATCTTATACGCAAAGAATGGCACACAGAAAAAGAGCTTGTAACAGATGAGGGCGGTGCAGCTTCCTTCAGAGGCTTTTTCGGCGATTATGAGCTTGAAATAATATGCGGCAGCAAAAAATATACAAAGATTTTTTCAGCTTTAAAAAACAATAATAACAACATAGTAATTGAAATATGAGGTGAAAATCATGTCAAGAAGAGATACAGCGCTTCGTTTCTTTAATGAACAAAAGGATATCACAGACACAAGAGTAAAGTCCGGCATCGAGCTTTACAGAAAAGGTAATGCGACAATTACAGTTAAGGACAAGAACGGAAACGTCGTAAAGGGTGCAAAGGTAAAGGCAACGCTCAAAAATCACGAATTCAGATTCGGTGCAAACGTTTTCATGCTTGACGAATTTGAGTGTGAAGAAAAGAACAAAGCATACAGAGAGGATTTCGCAAACCTCTTTAATCTTGCGACTATCCCCTTCTACTGGTCGGATCTTGAGCCGGAACAGGGCAAGCCCCGATATGCCGTAGACAGCCCGAAGATCTACAGAAGACCTGCGACTGATCTCTGCGTAAACTACTGTCTTGAAAAGGGCATTGAGCCGAAATGTCACTGTCTGAATTACGACAACTTTACTCCCGATTGGGCAAAGTGCGTTGACATACAGACACACAAGAAGATGCTCACAGAAAGATTCCGTTCACTTTCCGAAAGATATGCGGACATCATCCCCACATGGGAGGTAACAAATGAAACGCTTCAGGGTTTCAATGCCCCCAGAACAAAGTTCTATTTCAAGGATGACTTTGTTGAATGGAGCTTCCGTGAGGCAGACAAATATTTCCCGAATAACCGTCTTATCATAAACGACTACTATATCTTTGACTGGTGTCAGTTCATGAATGACAGAAGTGCATATTATATGCAGATAAAAGATCTTTTGTCAAGAGGTATTTCTCACCTTGACTCAATAGGTATGCAATACCACAGCTTCTTCCCGCTGATTGAGGAAGAAAAGTTCGCTTATACAAGATATAACCCGGAGCATCTTTACAATGTTTTCGACAGATATGCAACATTTGGCAAAAAGCTTCAGATTACCGAAATGACAATTCCCGCATATTCGGGAAATGCCGAGGATGAGGATATTCAGGCAGAGCTTCTTTGCAACTTCTACAAGGTATGCTTCTCACATCCCGCAATGGAAGCGATCATCTACTGGAATCTTGTTGACGGCTATGCGGCATTCGCACCTCAGGGGGATATGACTGCAGGTGAGAACAAGTACCACGGCGGTCTTATGAGATTTGATATGACAAAGAAGCCCGCTTATTATGCACTTCACGACCTTATTCATAAGGAATGGCATACGGAAGCCGAGACAGGTACGGATGACGGCGGTGTTGCATCCTTCCGCGGCTTCTACGGTGATTATGAAATAAAGGTGATCGCCGACGGCAAGGAATATACTTGCGCTATAGATCACAATTCCAATACAAACAATCAATACACGGTAACTATAGGATAAGAGGTACAATCATGTTTGATCTTACAGGAAAAACAGCCCTTGTAACGGGATCGTCACAGGGCATAGGAAAAGCAATTGCTGCACTTCTGGCAAAGCAGGGTGCAAAGGTATTCGTTCATGCATCAAGGAGCATGGAAAAGGCACAGAAGGCGGCATCGGAAATGACAGGCACGACAGCTTGTGTTGTCGGTGATCTTTCAAAGCCGGAGGAAGTGGAAAGCCTTTATAAGCAGACAGGCGATGTTGACATTCTTGTTCTCAACGCAAGTGCACAGATCAGAAATCCCTGGGACTGCGTAACAGCAGACGAAATGGAAATGCAGTTAGGTGTCAATGTCAAGGCTAACTACAGACTTATTCAGCTCTATCAGCCGAAAATGAAGGAAAACAATTGGGGAAGAATTGTAACGGTAGGCTCCGTTCAGCAGAGAGTTCCTCATAAGGATATGCCTCTTTACGCCGCTTCAAAGTGTGCGGTTATGAGCCTCGTGGAAAATCTTGCAAAGCAGTTCGCACCTTTCGGAATTACCGTCAACAATATGTCTCCCGGAGTTATAGATACACCGAGAAATGCGGGTGCTCTTTCCGATCCGGAATACAATAAGAAGGTCATGGCAGGTATCCCGATGGGCTATGCGGGACTTCCGGAGGACTGCGCTCCGGCGGTACTTCTTCTCTGCTCGGATGAGGGCAGATACATCACGGGATCCAACCTTGATGTTGACGGTGGAATGAAACTGTAATTCATTGATATCTGCATTGATAAAAATTTACAGGAGAACAACATCATGAAAGAAATATTCTATCAATTGGCACTTCGGACATTTACTCCCGAGGGCACGCTTAAAGCGGCGAAGGAAAGACTCGGTCATATTGCTTCGCTCGGCACTACGGTGATTTATCTTTGTCCCTGCTTTGTACAGGATGACGATCCCGATATGGCGACTTGGAGTCCCAGGCAGATTGCTTCCCGTACTATGAATCCGAAAAATCCTTACAAGATAGTCGATTACTTTTCCGTTGATAACGAGTTCGGATGCGACGAAGATCTTGTTGATTTTATCAAGGAAGCTCACAGACTCGGTATGAAGGTACTGCTTGATCTTGTATATCTTCACTGCGGTAAAAATGCTCCGTTTTTAAAAGAGCATCCCGAGTATGCCGAGCAGGATGAAAACGGAAATATAAAAGTCGGTGAGACGTGGCCGTTTGCAAGAATTAATTTTTCTAACACAGACGCCCGTGAGTATTTGCTTTCCAACATGAAGCATCTTATTACATATTATAACTGCGACGGATTCAGATGCGATTGCGGAAATATGATTCCGATTGATTTCTGGCGTGATACTTTTGAAGAAGTAAAAAAACTCAACGACAATCTTATATTTCTTAATGAGGGCGACCTTTATGAGGGCAGAGACAAAGTCTTTGACGTTGCCTACAACTGGGACTGGAGAAAGTATATTCTTGAAGCAATGCACGAGGGAAAGAGTGCACAGTGTATCCGTGATTTTGTAAATGATGCACCGTACTTTTCAAGAGGCATCACATATCTCGATCAGCATGACACGGCTTCCGACTGCGGTCTCGGAAGAAACGAAATTCTTTTAACTTCAAGCGGTATGGATGCGGCATTTGTACTTACATTTACATCAAGCGCACAGCCTCTTATCTGGAACGGCATTGAGATTTCGGACAATCAGGAAAACTGTATGTTTGCAGACCGTATGCATACAAAGAGATGTGAGATAAACTGGTCAAGAGCATTTACAGAAGACGGCATAAGAAGACTTGCACTTGTAAAAGAGCTTGCTAAAATTTTCAAGGAACAGCCTGCTTTATCTCCCGAAAAACCGCAATATGTCGAAAATTCCGCATCGGATGATGTAATGACATATATCAAGACCGATGGCAAGGAGAGCATTTTCGTGGCGGTAAATCTCAGAAACAGCGATATCCAAGCAAATGTTGATACAAGCATTTGCGGAACGGAGCTTTTGTCATACGGTGCGGAAATAAGCGAAAATAAAATTTGCATGAAGCCGTTCGGTTATGCTGTGATCAAGCTCTGATAACAACAGTATATTTAAAATAATTAAAAAGAGGACAATATTATGCGTTTTAACAACAAAGAAGATGTAATAGCACTTACTCCCATGTGGAAAGGCGAAAGACTTCCCGACGGAAGACCTTATGTTGCGGACAAGTACCTCAAGGCTATGGAAAAGATGACACTTGAAGAACTCTGGAAGCCCATATTCGTAAAAGGATATCAGAATCAGTTTGTGGGCGGCGGCGAAAATCCCATGTACCCACTTCACGATGACGGCAGAAAGCTTATAGGTCGTGCCGTTACCTGT
Organism: Oscillospiraceae bacterium; assembly: GCA_015065225.1. GTDB lineage: Bacteria > Bacillota > Clostridia > Oscillospirales > CAG-382 > SIG622. Next base: position 12,396 of record SVQR01000075.1, read on the forward strand.
TCCTTCTGCCCTACCCGTCCCGATCTTCATGAAGTCGCATTCGCACAGGGTGCTGCGGAAGGCAGAAAAGGAAACTACAATCAGTGGGTAATAGACAGCCTTGTGGAAGGTGACGTTGTTGTCGTTGATATGTACGACAAGATATACAAGGGCACATTCCTTGGCGGTAACCTTACGACAGCCATCAAAAAGAGAACCAAAACAGGCGGTGCTGTAGTATGGGGCGGCATCCGTGACGTTGAACAGATGAAGCAGGTTGAAGGCGTTCAGGTATACTACAGAGGAATAGACCCCACACCTATCCGTGAATTTGTAATGAAGGACTTCAACTCCGTTACAAACTTCGGTAATGCCGTATGTCTTCCCGGCGACGTCGTATTCGGTGCCGGCGGCGGTGTACTGTTTATTCCCTCCCACCTTGTTGCGGAGGTTGTTGACGGTGCGGCAAAGACTCACGTCAAGGATGACTTCGGCTTTGAAATGATATCACAGGGCAAGTTCACAACGGCACAGATAGACAAGAATACCTGGTCGGAGGATATGCTTGATCTTCTCATGGACTTTATAAAGAACGATCCCAGAGGCGAGCAGTACCGTGACCTTGACTGGTCTGTGGAATACGATCTTGCAAGAAACGGTGATCCCAACGATACACAGACAGCGCTTTAAAATGCGTTATGCTGATAAAAGCTCCTTATTTTCATTTTTATACAGGATCTGCCCCGGCTTCGTGTCGGGGTATTTTGACGCGGTTTTTTGTGCATTTTTATAGTGTACTACATCTTGTAAATGTCATCTTTTACACTTTTTTAACAATTCCCCCAAAAAATAAAAAAGACTTTCAACATATTCTATGCTAATATTAATCCAATGACGGAATGTAAAAATTGCATTTTGCCATAATAGTATATTTTTTCGGAGGTATAGAAAAATGAAACTCTCAACATCACTCAGAAGCATCGTTGCAGGCTCTCTTGCAACCGTACTTCTCGCAGGCGGCGCAGCATTTGCACATCCCGCAAACGTAGGTAACGAATACTTTATCAGAAATGATAAGGTAACCTATCCGGACGGCTACATCTCTCACTACATCCAGAAGGTAGATCACCCCACATCCAAGGCAAGATTCACAATGATCAACGAATTTGACACATTTGAATTCACAGTTGATTCCATTCCCGGCGTTACAGAAAACGATGCTGTTCTTTATGTATTCCTTGATGATGTATACGTATACTCCACAGACATCAGCAGATATGACGCTTCCAGAACATTTACCGTTGAACTCGGCAATGCTGATCAGGTAGCTGTTCAGATCGTTTACAAGGGCGCTCCCGCTCTCAAGTGCTACCCCAACGGTCAGTACACAATTTCCAACTGCAAGTTCAACTGATCCGGAATTCAGATCTGATACATCAAAAGGCACCCGATTCATGTCGAGTGTCTTTCTTTTTTTGAAGAGCTTATATATTCTCCACCCCTATCACGTGCAAAAACGAAAGGCACCCGACTTTTACATCGGGTGTCTTTCGTCATTTTAAGGAGAGT
>SVQR01000076.1 GCA_015065225.1 Oscillospiraceae bacterium
TTTTGAGAGTTATTCCTCCCGCTATACTTACAGGCCAGGCTGCGGGTGCGGCGGCGATACAGGCTGTCGATAAGAAATGTTCGGTGCTTGATATTGATATTCCCGCACTTCAGGCAAAGCTTGAGAGTGAGAATGTTATCATCCACTTTGATGATGCGCTTGTGCCGGAGGATACGGATAAGATCGAGACGGTGGATATCGGACATATATAAAGCAGTTCTCTTTATAACGTGAGCAAGATGTCCCCCGCCTCTATAGGCGGCGGGTTCCATTTTCTCAATCAGTGTGGGTACAATCCCCCACTGATTGATAGGCAGCTTTGCTGCCTCTTGCCACGTTGAATGACGGGGCAAGCCCCTTATTGAATACCAAAAGACGGATACTATCACAGTACCCGTCTTCGCTTTTTACTTTTTATTAAACTCATGTGTAAACAACCACGGCTCGGCTTTCAGCTTCTTTACCATGTAATCTGTTTCCGCAACCGCATCGGCAAGATGTGTATCTGCGTTTCCGATCTTCACTTTTCTCATAATGCCGAGATCAAGAAATTCTTTTTCCATCTTGTCGTAATAGTGATTATGTCCCGGCTCATGCCGTTTAAACTCTACGTTGGTCTTATTGCCGTCATAGTCCGTAACAGTAAATCGCCAGATGTATGGAGCGAGAATGTTCGGTACTTCTGCGTGCTCCTCTATGACGTGCATAAAGGTATTGCAGGCAACACCCGTACCTGCGAACAGTATTTTCGCTTTGCGTTCATAAAGTTTTCCCCATGGGCTGTTCCAGTTCATGGGAGTTTCTGCCTTTTCATGTCCTGCACAGAATTCCTTTGCGTCCTTTCCGTATGCCGCAACTGAGGATGTAGGACACAGTGAACGCACAACTCCCTCCCTTTGTCTGAAAAGTTCCGGAAGTATACCGAGATAATCACAGGTTGTCGTTCTTACGTCAAAGTCATTTCCGTATAGAAAAAAGCCTTCGGCATCGCCAAGTGCGGGATTTCTTGTTGCTCCGTCTTTGTTTATGAGGTAGCCCATTTTCCATGACATTGTGGGAAATACCACAAGCCCTTCCTTGCCGAAATACTCAATATATGCGTCAAGAATTGTCTGCGGGCCGCCCTCTATCCCCTCTTTGCCCGCTATTGCTTTGTATGAAGTGTGCGAAAAGACCGTATCTGTGGGTTTTAATCCCGCTTTTATAAAATTGTTTATAAGATCATTTTTTGTAAGCATTAGTGTTCTCCTTTTATTTTGTCATCTCAATAAGCTGGTCAACCGGAGTTAAAGCCACATCTATATGTCCGTCAACGGTTGTTGTATGACAAACATACTTCCCGCCGCAGGTAAAATGCGGATGAGGATCCATATGGAAAGGATTCTGATGCTCTCTGTCGTTCCATGCGGGATTCTTTGTTATGATGTATACATCCTTCTTTGTTTCGTAGTTATAGAAACGTACTCTTGATTCACAGCCACGGTAGTTTTCATCCACAAGGTCTATGTCGGAAACATAGTATTTTTCGTCTGCGGAGCTGTGTCCGTGCCATGCTTTGCCGGGAACTCTCAGCTCCCATGTTTTTGCTTCAAGGTCGTAGCGGCAAAGTCCGTTTGTCATGTCTACGCTGTAGACTGCCTTTCCGTCTGCCGACCACCATTCGTGGGTTGTAAGTCCCTTGAACATAGGCGGTACTACCTCATATCCACCGTCTCTTGTTACAAGGACTATCCTGCACACCGAGCCGTCGGGAAGTGTTCTGATACTATGGAACATTCCGTCTCTTGGATCTACAAAGAAATCTTCGGCTACAAGCCCGAGATCGGGGTTTTCGGGATTAATTGCGGCATGATTGCATATCCAGCCTTCCACCTTTGTCCATTCACTGTATTTTCCGGTAGATATATCTACAGAGCCTATCCTTGTACCGGGAAATGCCACATATCCCGGATCAATAAGTGCGGTCTTTCCATCTGCGTTACATATCGACAGATGTCCGGTATTCACACCGGTATTCGGGATATCGCCTTTCGGATTTTTGTCAAATCTGTCCTGTACCCTACGATTTATAAGAGATGAGTCAAAAAGCTCGGTATAATTCGCCGTGTCCTTAGGTGAGACCTTGTATATTCCTCTGCCATTTGCAAAACACATATCGCCGTTTTCAAGAACCCACGGATTTGTTGAGCCTACCGTTCCGTGATGTACGATTATCTCGTCGCTTTCAAAATCAATTACGGCACGGTATTTCAGTATTGACGGAAGAGTGGTACACCCGAACCACATGAACCTTCCGTCCGGTGTCATGCCGGGATTGGTGAAATATGGTCCCTGCTGTACAGTGGCAACTCTTGTTTTAAGTATGTAGGATACTACTCCGCTTTCATCTACATATTTTTTGAAATGCTTTGATGTTTCGGGTGTGAACATGGTTATACCTCCGGGAAAGTAGGATAGGAAGATAAGGATTTAGGGGATAGGATTTAGGATTTAGGGGAGGTTAATTTCCTTCGAAAATTTTCGAGTTTATTATAATTGCCTGCCGGCAAAAGATTATCTCCCCGAAAAACTGATTCAATGACGATTTTGCAACGCAAAATCATCCTTCCCTAAATCCTAAATCCTATATCCTCACTTTTATATAGCTATTTGATACGGTCAAGAGTATTCTTCAATACTTCGCACATATATTCCTGACGTTTTATTACAAACTCTCTTGCTTTTTCTGCTTTTTGTTTTGCGGCCTTCGGATCTTTGGCGACAGAAAGAACTGTCGGGGCAATATTTGCCACTTCCTCCGGGATATCAAGATCAAACAGCCATTCGCCGAGACCTATGGTGCGCCACATATAGCCTTTTGTGGTCTGTTCCGCAAAGCGGCATACAACTGCGGGAATACCGTTTGCGATGCACATGATGGGAGAATGCATCTCGTTGCCGAAAAGACCGGCACTTTTTCTGTAGATGCTGAGTGCCTCATCGGGAAGCCAGAATTTTTCACGCCATACGACGTTTTTCTTTATATCCTCCGGGAGCTTGTCAACTATCATTTCCTTGCCGACTGCCATTTGTGAGGAATCTTCCGGGCAGACAAGGATCTTCATGCCGGTCTCTTTTACAACGCTTATGATAGCTTCACGAAGCGGTGCATGGTCATGCTCCTTCATTTCGATGTTACGCTCGTCCTTTTCCTTGGAATAGGGAGCTGTGGATATCTTCCAGTAAGGCGTGTAGCGAAGTCTCGGGATACAGCACATGAATTTTCCTTCTTCAAGACAGTTTTCACGAAGGAAATATTCGGCCGACCGGTCATTTGCAAGGTCTGTACCGAAGGCTCCGTCGGGACCGAATTCCATTATTGGACATTCTATGCCGTCTGCCTTTGCTTTTTCAAGGGACAACGGATCACGGAAGAATACGAATTTCGCCCTGTCAAGAAGCTCCTTTTCCACAATGCCTCCATAGGTAATGCCGAATACTCCGTAAGGCTTTTTAACATAATCAAGGAAGCTTCTGACGTCATCCCTTGCTCCGAGTGCCGATGCAGAGCCGTGAAGAAGCATATCGCACCATTTAAGTGCCTTGTCAAGTTCTTCATTCTCGCCTATGCCGTCTTTTCTTATCTTCCCCGTAACTATCTTTACCTTCGGGAAACGCTTTTGGAGCATATGGGCGGCTTGGTATGTAAGGTTACTGCTTGCCCAGAGGATAACTTCCGCTTCGGGGATGTTTTTCTCGATGACAGCAAGTGCTCCGGGTGTATGTGCAACGTCGCCGATGTTTATGCATTGCCAGGAGGAACGGAGTAGGATCCTCGGAGGTCTTGAGTCTTTCCGTAAATTCATTTTTCAGCTCCTTGGGAGATACTATTTGAAAATGAAGCTTCCATCACAAAGTCCTTCCGTATATATTTCGGTCAGATTCCAATCTGCGACGGTAATTCTTTCACCGTTGAGGTGAACATTCTCTACGTTTATATTATCATAAATTGTTGTGGGAATGATATTGATAATTTTAACTTTTATACATTCTTTTTCGAATTTCGATATTGTCTTTTCGTCGGCATAGATATGGATATTTCTGACGGTAATATCGTTTACTCCTGCGAATTTCCATTCAGCCTCTACCTTTGGAGCAACATCTTCAAATCCGATAAAGGAATAGGCTTCCCTGAATCTGCGGTTGGAGATCATAAGAATACACGGTATCTCTGTTTCGTTGGTTTTCGGATATTCGATCATATTATCATCCTGAAGGATCGCGGGAGTATGGAAACTTTCAAATTCGACATTTATATTTTCAAAAAGAACATTGTGGACATATGCCCAATCACCGTTCTGGATATCGCAGACCGTGTTACCGCCGCGAAGAACGTCGCAGTTTCTGAAAACAATATTATCATATTCCGGTGCCGCTGTCTCAAGTCCTATCTCACAGGTCTTCCCCCAGTCGCACCAGAGGACACAGTTTTCCGTGAGTATGTCCGTACAGGGCTCGAAGGAGTATTTGTCTATGCCTTTTATTACGATGGTATCGTCAAAGGAATGGACAAAGCTGTTTTTTATAGTGACACGTCTGCTGTTCATCATATCTATGCCGTCGGTATTGTATCGCCACTGACCGAAGACATTTATGCCGTCTATCTCCACATCAAAGCAATGAAAAACATTTACACACCATATGGCGGAGTTTGTAAAGCCTACACCCTGCAATTTCACGTTTTTGCAGTCATAAAGCTTTACGTTGCCGTTGACATACGGAACATAACAATGCTGGCTGTGCCTTTCCTCGAAGCTGTCGTCCATAATGCCGTTGCCGTAAACTTTTATGTTATCTGCACCGTTGGCGCTTATACAGCCGTATACAAGTGCATCCTTATCGACATATACGCTTTCGTTGGAGTTTAGCGTTATCTTTCCGGGAAAATGCACGCCTGCACCAAAATAGTATGTGACATTTTCGGGAGCTTCACAATGTACCGGTTTATTATTGAAAATATAGAGGAGTCCGTGATAGTCGTCAAGCTCAAGAACATATGCGCCGTTTTCACATAGAGTGAACTTTATCACTCCGTCACAGACCTCATGCTTTACCCCCTTTGAATAGGGTTTTATCATGATTCGGTTGTATTCCTTTTTGGCTGTGGGCTCAACCGTAAGCTCTATATCTTCATCGGAAACAAGGTTCACATATGATACAAGCTCCGTCTGATCCACAGGTCTCTGATATCCCGGCCACCATCTGTTAAAGGGATATGAGGATATTCTGCATGTATAAACCGGGATCTCTTTCCCGCAAAGGGTCACTTTATAAGCCTCGGAATACGGGACTTCAAACATATCGCACACATCTTTATTTTTGTATTTGAAATCTGAATATGAGTACATTGTTTTTTTCCTCCACGAATATATAATTATCGGTGATCGGATGCAACCTTAATTATAATACAAAATGATGTGTATTTCCATTGTTTTTTCGGCAAAAAATATTGCGTATTCATCAATTTAAAGAACAAACGGAAATAATTCTGCAAAGATTGAGAAAGTATTCCCGTTTATCATATCATTATTTCGTCATTTCAATAAGCTGATCCACCGGAGTTATCGCAACGTCTATACGTCCGTCAACCGTGGTTGTGTGGACTATATACTTGTCATTGCAGTTGAATGCAGGGTGAGGGTCCATGTGGAAGGGATTCTGCTTATCCGGCTCGTTTGCTCTGGGATTGAATGTGATTATGAATACATCCTTTTTTGTTTCATAGTTGTAGAAACGAACTCTCGATTCACAACCTCTGAAATTCTGATCTACAAGGTCAATATCGGATACATAGTACTTTTCATCCTTGGATGCATGTCCGTGCCAAGCCTTGCCGGGAACACGAAGCTCCCACTTTTTGTCCCGGAGAGTATATCTGCAAAGTCCCATTGTCATATCTACACTGTAAATTGACTTTCCGTCATCCGCCCACCATTCGTGTGTGGCTCTTGTTTTGAACATGGGAGGTATCATTTCAACCTTACCGTCTCTTGTTGCAAGCAGGATTCTGCAGAGTGTTCCGTCCTCAAGAGTTCTTATAAGGTTATATTTACCCGTTATGGCATCAGTCCAGAATTCCTCCGCAAGAAGCGCAAGATCGGAATTTGTGGGACATATCGCACCGTGATTGTAAATACGTCCGTGGATGTCTGTCCACATCTGGTATTCGCCTGTCTCGAAATCATATGAGCCTATCTTTGTGCCGTTTACTCTGTACTGCGAGTCAACAAGCATAGTCTTCTTGTCCTTTGTACGAAGAATATGCGTTACTCTGAAGCCCGAACAAGGCTCATCGCCCTGGAGATTCTTCTGGAATCTGTCTATAACACCTCTTGATATAAGGCTTGAGCTTGCGATTTTCTCATAGCTTTCGGGCTGTCCTATACGGGAACGGTAAAGGTTTCCGTCAACGGAATAGAAAAGGTCACCGTTATCCGTATCGAGAAGAGGAATACCCGCACCCACAGTTTCCGTATGAATGGTAATCTCATCCGTTTCAAAATCAAGAACTGCAATTGTTTTAAGGCTTCCGGGCGGATATGTTCCCCAGAAGATAAAGTAACGACCGTCATCCGTCATGCTGGGATTTGTGTAGTATACGCCCTGCTGAACGGGAGCGAATCTTGTGGTAAGTATGTAGGACACCACTCCGCTTTCATCGACGTATTTTTTGAAGTGCTTTGATGTTTCGGGTGTGAACATGGTTTTATACCTCCGATATAAATCAATTATCAATTTATTTCGTCATTTCTATAAGCTGATCCACAGGGGTTATCGCAACATCAATATGTCCGTCAACCGTCACGGTATGAGTTACATACTTGTCGTTACAGGTAAAGCCGGGATGAGGATCCATATGGAAGGGATTTTGCTTTTCGGGAGTGTTTGCTCTCGGATTCTTTGTTATAATGTATACGTCCTTCTTGGTTTCGTAGTTGTAGAAACGTACTGCGGATTCGCATCCTCTGAAGTTCTGCTCAACTAAGTCAATGTCGGAAACATAATATTTTTCATCCATGGAGGAATGTCCGTGCCATGCCTTGCCCGGAACTCTGAGCTCCCATTCTTTCTTTTCAAGGTCATATCTGCAAAGTCCCATTGTCATGTCTACGCTGTAGATCGCCTTGCCGTCGTATGACCACCATTCGTGTGTGGCTCTTGTTTTGAACATGGGAGGTATTACCTCTGCCCTACCGTCTTTTGTAGCAAGGATTATTCTGCAAAGCGTGCCGTCTTCAAGTGTTCTTATGAGCTTATATTCGCCTGTTGCGACATCAACATAAAAGTCCTCGGCAAGAAGTCCGATATCCGGGTTTGTGGGGCAGATAGCTGCGTGGTTGTATCTTACGTCCTCGCTCTCAAGCCAGGGAGTATATTCACCTGTTTCAACATCGATAGTACCGACTCTTGTGCCTTTTAGGGTGATCTGTGAGTCTATAAGTACCTTCTTCTTGGAGTTATCCCAGAGAAGGTGTGAGGGTTTGAGTCCCGCCCCGGGCTTGTCACCCATAAGATTCTTCTGGAATCTGTCAACGACCGTTCTTGATATAACGGCGGAGGTTGCTATCTCCTCGAAGTTTTCCGTATCATTGGGGTGGATCCTGTACATTCCCCTGCCGTTGCCCAGGATGATATCGCCGTTGTCAACGTCAACCTGAGGAAGTGTCTCACGGGGACCTGCTGTTTCATGATGTACCGTTATCTCATCCGTTTCAAAGTCAAGTACAGCACAGATCTGTGTTGTTGACGGCGGATATGTACAAAGAAACCAGAGATATCTTCCGTCATTTGTCATACTTGTATTTGTAAAATAGAATACCTGCTGTACAGGTGCGACTCTGGTGGTAAGTATATATGATACCACTCCGCTTTCATCTACATATTTTTTGAAATGCTTACTTGTTTCCGGTGTAAACATAGTGTTTCCCTCCGTTGATATCTGCATTCTTTAATCCGTATATCTGATTATGGTTACATTATAAAACGACTTTCCGCAATTTGCAATAGCAAAAATTAAAGTGGGAGGAAATTTGATATTTTACAGTTGAAATCTTACATTTTTCATACAAACACATATAAAAATCACACAAATCTATTATTTTTTGTGTGCCATATTGACATTTTGTATCCGGTGATGTAAAATATGATTGTAAAAAAACTTATCAAAGGAGCAATAAAAAATGATAATAGGCGCACAGCTTTACGGACTCAGAGAATATACAAAAACACTTGAGGATTTCAAGGAAACTTTAAAGAAGGTTGCCGACATGGGTTACACCAGCGTTCAGGTATCCGGCACTTGTCCTTATGAAGGAGAATGGCTCGCAAACGCTTTGAAGGAGACAGGACTTACCTGCGATCTTACACACTACAGCTTTGATGAAATGAAGGCAGATGCAAAGGCTGTTGTTGAAAAGCACAAGAAGTTCGGCTGTAAGTACATCGGTATCGGCTGTATGCCGAAGGCAGGAGAAAGACAGGATAAATCGGTTTGGAAGGAATTCACCGATGCAGCTCTTCCCGTTGCAAAGACGATGCAAGAGAATGGTGCATATCTCATGTACCACAATCATGCCTTTGAATTTGAAAATATCGACGGTGAATACATCTGGGATCATATCACCGGAGCTATCCCCGCTGACATCATGGGACTTACGGTAGATACTCACTGGGTTGCAACAGGTAAGAGAGATGTTATTGAAATACTCAATTCCGTTAAGGACAGAATCCCTTGCGTACACTTCAAGGACACTGTTATTGTCGGCGAAGAAAGAAGATTTGCTCCCGTGGGTCACGGTATTCTTGACTTTGAGAGCATTATCAAGACCTGTCTCGATCTTGATGTAAAATATGCTTTCGTTGAACAGGACAACTGCTACGGCGAAGATCCCTTCCTCTGCATGAAGAAGTCTTACGATTACCTCAAGTCCATGGGACTTAAATAAGTTTTAGACTCACATATAAGATCAAATACAGAATTCCCGGTTACATATGTAGCCGGGAATTACTTTTTGTCTGTATTTATTTATTGCCGTATGCGTATCTTCCGAGAGCATCGCCGGAAAGCGCTCCGAGTGCTTCAAGACCTTTTGCACCGAAGTGACCGTGGGCATAGGGGTTCATGTATTCTTTGATTTCAAAGAAAGACTTTGCCTTTTCCGTCAGCATTAGAAAACCGCTGTTTTCTTCGCATATCTCGGATTGTGCCGTGATTATCTCATCGTCACGGCTGTCTTGGGTGAAGATTCCGACACGTATTATACCGAATTTTTCTACTCCGAGATCCTTCTTCAATGCATCGCCCAGTATCGTCAGCCTTTCCTTGTAATCTTCTTTTGACGTCGCTGCTATAGCATCGCTCTCTCCCTGGAGCCAAACGAAAAATATTCTGTTTACTGTGTATTCTTCTTTTGCTTTTTCTATTGCTCCGCTTGCCTTTTTGAGAATTATACCATAGCCGTCTGTTTCCGGAAGCCATTGATTTATAACAGTGCTGCCCTTTGCGATATGTACGGCGATAACCTTATTCCTTGAATGTTTAAGGTAGCTTCGGCAGAACTGCGGCACAAGGTTTGTGTGACCGTAGCAGGATGAGCCAGTAACGTGCTTTGCAAGCCATTCGGAAGAATCTTTTCCCTTATCAAAGTAATAACCTGCTTTGTAATCGTATGTTATGTCCTCGCCTACGGGATTTTTCAAAGGCATAAATTTGTTTGTAAGCCATTTGTATTCGTATGCATTCGATACCGTTTCCGTCTCGGAAAGACATTCGGTCTGCCCCTGCATATTGCTTTGTCCGCCGAAGATCAATATGTCTGTCTTTTCTTTCATGATCATTTTGTCCCCTTTACAAGCAAGGTCTTGATATTCTTGTTCTTTTTTGCATCCGCAAAGGCAAGGTTTACATCCTCAACGGCATACTTTGAGCCGAGCTTTTCTATTATCGGGAAAAGATCCTTGTTGCTGTCGAGAAATTCAAGATAATCCCTTACATCGCACATTGAATACTGTGATGAGCCGAGTATCTGCAACGCTTTGAAGGTTATCATTTGAGGCTGTATCTCTATACCGCCGGAGTTGCTGTACTGTCCGGGTATGAGGTACACACCTCTGTTGCGAAGGATATCCATTCCCTGAAGTACCGCCCTCGGTGCTCCCGATGCTTCAAAGCAAAGGTCGACTCCGAGACCGCCGTTTTCGTTTTTCAGTGCTTCTGTTACAAAAGACTCGCCGTCTCTTTCAAGGCAATATACCTTATCCGCACCGAGCTTCAGAGTAAGCTCTTCTCTTGCGGGATTTGCGCTTGCGGTCACGGCATATACCTTCTTCACACCGACTTTTTTAAGATACATTACGGCAAATACTCCCACAGGTCCAAGTCCCTGAACTACTGCGACATTTATCTTTGATATGTCGATGCCTGCTTTTTTTGCTAGTGAGAATGAATGTATTGCCGTAGGTCCGGGGCAGGCAAAGGTTGCGGCAACTGTGGGATCAACCGTCTCGGGTATCTTTACAAGGTTTGAAAGAGGTGTGAAGTTAACTTCGGCATATCCTCCGTAAAGGTAGGGAGCGACATTAATATCTCCTCCGTTTGTTACCTTCATGTTGACGCAGTTTGCGTCATCTCCGTTTTTGCAGAGTATACATTCTCCGCAGGGTACTGCGATATCGGCAATTACTGCATCGCCTTTTTTAAGACCGTACGATCTTCCCTCTTCTTCATCAAGGTCTGTTATCCTGCCGACAAATTCATGACCTATTATTGCAGGTGCGGAAGTTGCAAGCTTTCCGTTATGAAAATGCACATCCGTACCGCATACTCCGCTTGCTATAAGCTCCATTCTTCCATAGCCTTTCGGTGCGGATACTACATCAAATTCACGTATTTCAAAATTCTTTTCCGCACCCATGAATACTGCTGCTTTTGCTTTCATTGTTTATATTCTCCTTATCTGCTTTTTATGAATGTTGTGTACGGTTGAGGATATCAAGCTGTACGCCCTTTGCAAGTCTTGTGTAGTAATCGGAAAATCCCGATACTCTGACGACAAGCGATTTATAGCTTTCCGGATTTTCCATTGCGTCAAGAAGTATCTTTCTTGATGTGGCGTTTATCTGTATTTCCTGACCGCCCCGGGCAAAATATGTTCTGATGAGTGTCAGAAGCTTGCCACGCGTACCGTCTTCAAATATTGACGGTGAGAATTTCTGATTTACAACAGAGCCGCAGGCAACTGCCGTATAGTCCGGTTTCGACACACTTGCAAGAGTCGAAGTAACGCCGTTTATATCTCTGCCGTAGGTCGGTGATGCGGCATCGGACAAAGGCTCGCCCTGCTTTCTTCCGTCGGGTGTTGCGGCGATAGTTTCTCCCGCATAAATGTTGCTGACATTGGATGCCATAGCAATATATATTCCACCACCGTCACGGGTCTTATATTTTGAGAACAGCTTTGACATATAGTCTACCAGCCATATTGCGTATTTATCAACAAAGTCGTCATTATTTCCGTATTTGGGTGCTGCAAGGAGCTTTTTACGAAGCTCATCGTATCCTTCAAAGTTGCTGTTAAGTGCATCCCTTATCTCTTCAAGTGTTGCATATTTGTCTGTAAATACCACCTTTTCAATTGCCGCAAGGGAATCGCAGATTGTACCTATTCCCATGACACCGACACCGTGTACGGAAGGATAGATGCTTCCGCCGCAGTTTATGTCAAGACCTCTGCCGATACAGTCATCACAGAAGCAGGACAGGAACGGCTCGGCATAGTATTCCTGATTTATACTGTTGTTGCGGGCATTGAAGAAGGTGCAGTATTCCTTTACGCCATAGTCAAGCTGTGCTTCAAAGCGTTTCATGAATTCCTGCATTGAGGTAATGCCCTGTATATCTCCTGTATCATATCCGACATCTGAGCGGAATCTGCTTATGCCGTCATTGAGAAGATACTCAAAGAATACAGGTGTATCAAATCGTCCGTCAGACCACGGAGGCTGTTTTCCGGTAATAAAATTCTCTATACATCCGACCATTACATGATTATGTACATCATCATCCGCATAGCCGTATTTTTTGAGAGCTGCCACATTTATGTCATTGTTCATGAGTGCGGGATAGCCGAGTCCCGTGCCGATGCTTTTTAGAGCTTCATCCATAAAATCATCGGGAGTATCCGCCGTTACGCGAAGTGAAAGATTCGGACCGGGAACATTACAGTTCTTTACCGCCCACAGAATACAGTAGCTAAGGTCGTTTATTATGCATTTGCTGTCCTTGTCCGTTCCCCCTATGCAGATGTTTACCACATTATCCGGCTCAAGCTTTATAAATACATTTTCAAGCAGCTCCACAGCGTGCTCCTTTGTAAGTATTCCGGCTTCTACATCTCTTTTGTAAAAGGGATACAGAAACCTGTCCAAAGAACCGAGTGCCATAGCAGCTCTCCCCTCAAGAAGAAATGCCGTGTGGCAGAACCATACGAGCTGTAGTGCCTGTGCGAAAGTCTGTGGCTTGCCTTTGGCTATTGCCCTGCAATTTGAAGAAATAAATTCCAGCCGATCCTTATTATAACTTGTTTCATTCTTGAGTCTGTTTGCTTCTTCGGCATAATTTTCAATCATTTGTATAAAGCCGCAGAACGCCGTTTTCATAGCGGTGAGAGTTTCGCATTTCTTTTCATCTCCCGCATGATCTTTAAGAGAAGAATCTATCTCCGCAAGAATTCCGTCAACGCCGACGTTCAGGAGTTTTTCGTAATTGGGTGCGTAGTGATCCTTGTTTGTTCTGAATATTCGTTCACCGATCTTTGATGTAAAGTCCTTTGCATGATTGAGTATGAAGTCCTCTTTATCTATATATGCTCCTGCTTTACATCCCGCAATAAGGTCATTTTGAAATATGATTGGAGTTATGTTTGCAAAGACAGAATATATTCCGTAGGCACGCATTTTTACAACAGGCTCTCCGAGATGCTCTCTTTGACCGAGGTATCTGTAATAATAAGGTGCAAATGTACCTTTTGGTATTTTTTCAAACTCTTTGCGAAGTTCAGTCCTAAGGCTCATTAATATCAGCTCCTTTCAATGAAATTATATTGCAACGCAGGGAAATAATCAATATACATATTTAAAAAATCTTGACAAAATTAATATAAAATGGTACAATTCCCATAGAGGTGACAGATATGAAAACATACGAAATACTCGAGATGCCGAGATTGAATTTTGCGCATACCTACGACGGCGACAGATATTCCGGTACTTTCCGCACGCACAGTGATCACATAGAGGTGACGTACATTTATGACGGCGAGCTTGATATTGTGATCGGCAACGAACATATCAAAGCCTGCGCAGGAGATATTTCATGTAATACCTACAGCGAGATCACAACGGTACATACCGACAATTATCACTGTCATCACACCGTGGGATTTCTGGCAAAATGGGAATATGCCGAAAACGATGTAAACGGGCTTTATCTCCCTCGTATTATAAAAAGCGGCAACGAAGCAAAAGAGATAGCCCGACTGATTGACGAGATGATTTTCGAGGCACATAAATACCAAAACTCACCGACAAAAACCGCAGGTGCACTTCTGAATATTCTTTGCAAAATTGATAAGGCCGGAAGGAACCACGAAAGCGGTCACAGACCGGAAGCATCCATTCTTGCGGAGCGGGCAAAAAAATACATAGGTAAAAACCTGCACAGAGCGATAACGCAATCAGAGATAGCAGAACATCTCGGCATCTCGTCGGGATATCTATGCAATATTTTCAAGAGCTCCGAAGGAATCACTCTTATGAAGTATCTTAATACAACAAAACTGAAAAGTATGCAAATGCTGATGCAGAAGGAGAATCTGA
>SVQR01000077.1 GCA_015065225.1 Oscillospiraceae bacterium
AGTTTTTCATCTCTTGCCAATATTCTCAAAAAGATGGGAAAGGCAATGGCGGAGAAAGGCGAGGACAGGCGTATTTTCGGTACGAGTGCAGGGTTTGAATTTGAGAATGCTCTTGAAAAGCTGTGTGATGCTTACAAGGGATTTCTCGGTGAGGATATTTGTCGTACCGAGAAGGAAAAGACTCTTGAGACATTTTTTGACTGCAATTTCATGTTTCAGATCACGGAGCTTGCTATGGTGCATCCCGATTGCTTCAGGGTGTATGCGGAGACTGACGGAAGGGATACTGTTATGTATTACACCTGTACGAATCCCGCACCGATACTTCGTGCGATATGTGACAGTATTCGCAGTACCGTTTATTTTTCTGCGACGCTTTCTCCTTTTGATTATTATACGGAGCTTTTGTGTATGCGGGAGGAAAATGATAAATATATAAGGCTTCCGTCGCCGTTTGATTCCAGGAATCAGCTTGTGGCGGTGTATACCACGCTTTCAACAAGGCTGAAGGACAGGGATGGAAGCTATGAAAAGGTTTGTGAGATAATTTATTCTGCGATAAAATGCAAGGTGGGGAATTATCTTGTGTTTTTTCCGTCATTTAAGTATCTTGCAAATGTTCTTGAGGTATTTGAGGATGCACATCCGGAGATAGTGACGGTGGTGCAGGAAAGCAATATGGATGAGGAAAAGAGGCAGGAATTTCTTTCGAGGTTTGATACTCACGGAGAGGGGACACTTTTAGGCTTTGCCGTATGCGGAGGGCTTTTCTCGGAAGGGATAGACCTTGTGGGCGACAAGCTCTCCGGTGTTGTAATAATCGGTACGGGGATGCCGTCCATTTGCTTTGAGAGGGATCTTATTAAGTCCTGTTTTGAGGATAGTGCTGATATTCGCCGCGGGTTTAATTATGCTTATACTTATCCCGGACTTAACCGTGTTTTTCAGGCGGCGGGAAGGGTTATACGTACGGAGAGTGACAAGGGGTTCATTGTGCTTTGCGATGACAGGTATAAGACGAGGGAGTATTATTCCAATTTTCCTTCTCATTGGGCGGACAGTATTAAGTATGTCGGAAGTACGGCGAGGCTGGAGAGGGAGATTTGCGGGTTTTGGAATGAATGATGAATGGTGAATAATGAATAATGAATAATTTAGGAGGATTTCCGCTTGGAGGGGACTGTGTTTGCGGTCTTTTTTGGCGGAAATCTTCTTTTTTGGGGGAAAAAGAAAATCAGACGGGGGTTATGCCGTCTGATGTTGATTTGTGTTATTTCAGAATATCCACAATGAAATGTAGTAAGGGGCGTTGTTGCTTTTGAATGTATAACCTGCAAGATATACATTACTTAGTGTACCGTTGGAGATGTAATGCCCGGGATTTACCCATTTTGTACCGTCGGCAAAGACTACCTCAGCGATTTTGGAATTTCTAATGAATGTACTGTTTCTTAGATTATATCTGGTTACATCATATTTATCAATAGTGACTGACATATTATAATAAGTTTCTCCGGGAGCGATATTTATTCGATTATCCGGAGTGTTTCCGGCATTTGCAACATATTTATAAAGGACATTGCCGAACACATCACATATGTCATATTCATGCTTGAACGCGATGATATTTTTATAGCTCGTATTTGTAAAAGCAAACTCACTACTCATGCTTCCGTCATTATTGTGTTGGACCAATTCACTCTCATGGGCTGTAACGCCTAAGGGACAACCTGTGGCTATTCTCCATTTATCCATCGCACGAGTTCTGTATGCGTAGAGTGCATCTGTATAGATCGGGGAATAAGGATCGTTTATGAGTCGTTGATCTGCGGAAAGATAGAGGCTTACATAATCATTGCGGTTGTACATATCCTGAAGATCGGGTTCGACATACTTTTTCCAATACATATCACCTTCCGTATACCAGCCTACATTCTGATATGCCGGTACTTGGGATTGCTGTACTTTTATCGATCTTCCGTCAAGGGCGTACATTGTGACGAAGGGCTCGGTGTACCAGCCTACGTTTCTGTATGCGGAGACTTCATAGTCCTGTACCGTGATGGTTCTGCCGTCTTCGGCGTACATTGTGACTGTTGCGGCGGATGCTGTGGCTGTGAGTGCCGATGCCGCGAGGATCGCCGCGGTGATGAGTGTTAAGAGCTTTTTCATTTTTCTTCCTCCTTCGGGATTTGTTATATTTGTATAAAAATTTAGTGCGCTATATGTATTGCAGATGTCATTATTATATATTATACACAAAATTCGACAAATGTCAAGGGGGACGAAGGAAAAAGCTGTGATTTGCGGGAGCATTACGTGATCGTTCTGCCGTCGGGCAGGTTTTATTCTTTTGTTGATCCGATGTACTTTCTTAACGCTTCGGCGAAGCACTTGCCGAGCTCTATCGCACGTTTTTGCGAGAATTGTGTTCCCTGCGCGTCAAAATAGGCTGTCTCAAGGGTGAAGGAAATGTCAGCTCCGATTTTGTTTAGCATATAGTTTGCGAAGGTGGGGCTTGTGGTCTTGCTCCAGGTTGTGTCGGGTGCGTGGTCGTTTTCTATCTTGTACGGAAGTGAGTCGGGAGTGATGCTATTTTGGAGAAATTGCCCGAATCTTTCGATCTCATGGAGCTTTTCGTGGCTGTTGCGCACGATGAATACCGTGTCGTTTTCGCCGCCAAAGTGCCACGGTGCGTGGAAATCAAAGGCGAAGCGGATCTTGTTCACATGAGCTGTTTCCCTTATTTTCCTTGTGGAGGGATATATGGATTCTCCGTCTCTCGGATAGTCTCTGTTATGATCGTGGGGGGCTCTTGCTTTGCCCTGGTCGCCGTCAACAACTCCGTCGTAATCTACAAAGGGTACTGCGATGATACGAAGTCCGGGGAGGGGAGCTTGGAGATATTTTTCGATAAAGCCTTGAAGTACATATGTGCCGGTGGATTCGCAGGCGTGGTGACGAGATGTAAGGAATATGACCTCTTCGCCGTTTCCTAGCTCGATATAGGGGATGTCTCTGCCTTTTTCCGATCTGCATAGAGTTTTTATTTCAATACCTTTGGTATTGCAGAAGTCGGTGAACATTTCCGGTGAATAGATCATATTGTGGGCGAAATATACCTTATCTTCGTTTTCTCCGAAAGTATATGTGAATGAGCGTTCGTCGTCCCATTTGCCCGTCCATTCCCAGTTTTTCAGATCGTAGCTTTTTGCCGCGCCGAAGTAGCCTACGCGGACATTTTTATCAAATTGGAATCTTATTGTTCTGCCGTTGGCACCCTCGACAGCGAATGCCCAATAGAACCAGTCCTCGGTGGTGTCCCTTATCTGATTTTCAAGATATACGGTGTTGCCTTCCATGCTTTTTACGGTTATGTTGCCGCCGATGAAGTTTTGATTTATTATCATTGCATATTATTCCTTTCGGCTTTTTCTATATTGTACCATATATTTGAGATTTTTCAACGAAAATAGTGTCGGAAAGCTGTAAATTTATGCAATTGCAACGTGAAAACAAAAAGAGACGGCTTGGCTGTATCCGTCTCCTTTATGGTATTCCTACTTGTTGCTCATATTCATTATGACGGAAAAGACTTTGTCCTCGCATTTGAAGACAATGCTTCCTTCGTGCTTTGCCGCAACGGAGTGCATTCCGAGGATGCCGAAGCCGTGAAGGTGCGGATCGCTTTTGGTGGTGGAAAGGTTTGTTGTGTCGATGTCCTTTTCTACGGGATTTGAGACTGTGATGCACAACATTCCGTTTATTACGGCTATGGCGACATCTATTCTTCTTTTATCGGTGTCGGATAGCTTTTTTACGGCATCTGCGGCGTTGTCTATGGCGTTGCCAAGTAGTACCGACAGATCCGAGCCGGGAAGATTTATGCCTGCGGTGCCTCTGTACCTTAAGTCTATTGTTATTCCGTATTCGGCAAGGGAGGTGCGTTTGTGGGATATGACCGTATCTATTATACTGTTGCCGCATATGGAGCTTTTTTCCGGACTTGTTATCATATCCAGCTCTTTTCTGAGCATTTCTATGGCGGCGTAGGTATTTCCGGATTCGGCTTCCGAGATGACGCCGAGGAGAAAGTTTTTGTGATCGTGACGGAGCTTTAACATATCTCTGCTGTTTTCAAAAAGGATGTCGTATTGCTCGGATTGCTTCTTTACAAGTTCCTCGGAAAGGAGAAGCTTGTTTTCCGTTTCTATTGCTTTGTGCATACCGTCGGCTATCCTGAATACAAGAAGATTTCCCGTGATAAGGAGCAGCATACTTATACCTGCAACAATGCGAAGATCGCTGTCCTTTGGGACTGAGTACAGCGAAAAATGCTCGTAGGTCATGACAAAGAAGGTTGACAGCGGAAGGATATAAAGAGCCGCCCACTGCTTGCCTGATCTGCTTTGCGGCAGGTCTTTTGCCGAATAGGCGATGATGGTACAGAATGTGAGGGTGACAAGATTCGATGCAAGCATACCGATAAAGTTGAATATTCCCGATTGTGATATTGCGTAATCCGAGACAAGGACCGAGGAGATGGTCATTCCCGTAAGAACCTCCGATATCATTGAGACAGCGATGTATGAGACCGCCAGTAGTACTCTTACACCGTGTCTTATCCTTTGTGCAAAAGTATAGGCGAATGTACAGAGTGCTGTGATAAGCAGCTTAAGTAATGGGAGCTTTACAAATATCAGAGTAAGGGTGAAGATGATAAAAGCGGGGAGTACCGCTGTGAGTGCTTTGTCCCTTTTACCGTCGGAAAATCTGCGGAAGAAGTACATTGCGGGTATAAGATTAAGTGCCGAGCTTACGATGGGAAGGATGATGCTGTGTAGTATGATGCTCAAAGTATGTACCTCCTCACATAGTCGTTGAAGCGTTCTATGACGTATGTCCTTTTTCTGGTACTTATGGGGACTTTCGCACCGTTTGTGAGTATGACGTCGGTCTTTGTGATGTGGTGTATTTTTGAAAGGTTTACTATATAGCCTTTATGGACACGGCAGAAGCCCAGGTCTTCGGTCTTTGTCTCTGTTTCTCCGATAAGTTCGCGGGTGATATATTTTTCCTTTTCCGTGTAGTATATGAGCTGTTTGCGAAGGCATTCCATGTAGTATATTTCGGACAGAGGGCAGAATACTGTTCCGTCGCGTGTACGAAGATATCTGAAGCCGCCGGAAAGTCTGCGCTTTTCAACAGCACCTTTTATTACGGACAGGAATCTTTCATTGTCGGAATCCTTCAGAAGATATGCGTATGCGTGGCAGTCAAAGGCTTCTATGGCGTATTGGGGATATGAGGACACGAAGATGATGACAGCGGTCTTGTCGACGGAATATATCATTTTCCCGGTCTCGGTGCCGCTGTGTCCCGGCATATCCGCATCAAGAAATATGAAGTCGTAGCGGATGCCTTTGTTTATCTCACGGATGAGTGAGTCTCCGTTGCTGCAGAAGGAATATTCGGCGTTGTCAAAGAGATTTGTTTCGTCAAGTCTTCGTTGAAGGGTGAGTCTTGCGCTTTCGGAATCGTCGCAGATGCAGATCTTTGTCATTTCATTCTCCTTGTTGTTTTGGTGGTATCATTATACCTTAGCTTTGTCTTATTGTCAACAGAAACGGCTTAAGCGCTGTGATTTTCGGCGTGAACGCAGTTTTTGGTGATGAATAAGATTATGTAGGATCGTATAAGATCGGGGAAAGTTGTGACCGAGTGAAAACTCGTACACCGTTTTAAACTTTATGTCCCGATTGTTTTTTTTGTAAAATCGTAAATAGTTTTTGCAAAATATAAAACAAATAAAAAAAAGACTTGCCTTTTGTTTTTTTTTATTATATAGTTAAACTGTTAGTAGAATTCTTTATTATAACTAACAAAGGGGATAATGATATGAGAGACAAGAAAAAAATTTCACTTCGTGGAGAATTATGTAATATTCAAATGCGGGCGAGCGGAAAAATTGACAAACCTGCATCACTGAATCGTATGGCTAAAGAAGCCATTAATTATCTGGAGAATAATCCCAATCCGGAACTGGACTATGAATGCCGTTTTTCTATATACCCTTCGCATATACCCTACCATGCGATTGCTTTTCCTCCGACTAAATATGCTTATGACGCTATTTCGCTTGCCGATACTGATTTGCGTATGCAATTTGTCTGGGGACCCATGAGAGAAATGGCGGGGATTGAAAAAGCTTCCGAAACAGAGCTTGGTGTAAAACGTCGCTGTTCGTCTTATATTGGCAAGGATGGATGCTGTTATACCAATCCTGCTGCATGGACAGGCTGCGAAGTGGACGGAATCTGGTTAAGTATCTGGGGAACATCGAATCACATATTATATCTTTGTGATCTTTACGAAAAGAGTAAGGACCGGGAAGTACTCTCGACAATCAAAAATGCACTTGATACGTTTTGGGGACTGACTGTTTCCGGCGCGGGAATGGCAGATTTCCCTTATGCAACGCCCTATCGTGACGGAGAATGGCTGACTTTGGGTTGGGCAAATGCACATAAGGACAATTATGCCTTTTTCCTGGAGCCGCTGGTTCGTTATTATGAACTGACAAAGGATGAAGAATATAAGCGTAGGGCTGTCCTGATGGCAGAAGCTTTTGTCAATTGTATGATTGATACCAGAGGCAGTCAGGAAATAAACCCGGAGGACGGCTCCTTTGATAATCATGTTCATTTGCATACAAGATGTGCACTGGTTGGAATGAGCCACATTGCTTATGTTACGGGAGAAAGCAGGTATTTACGCTGGTCACGCAGAATGTTTGATTTTATACTGTCACTCTCTCCCGGCTTTGGATGGTATGCGGAACAGATGCCTCCGAAGAAGGTCAGCGAAACCTGTGTTAACGGTGATATGATGTGGGCTGCGTACTATCTTGCATTATGCGGCGAGTTGGATTTATATGAAGAAATGGAAAGAAACTGGCGTAACTATCTACGCTGTACGCAGTTCTTCGTTACACCCGATGTTAAAGACTTTATAAAGCTTGTAAATCCCGACAAATCCGAAAAAGAGCTTCAGGAAGCTTTTGAAGAGCTAAAGAAGCTTGAGGGCGGATTTATTGCTCAGGTGACCTGGAACGATCTTACGCAAAGACAGCACTTTATGAAGGAAGGCAAAGGCAATAAAATGCTTTATATGATGGGTTGCTGTCCGCCGTCCGGTATGCTGGCACTGTATACTATCTGGAAAGCAGCTGCAATGAAGCGTGACAACGGTATTTATATTAATATGTCTGTTACTGCCGATACTCCCTTTGCCGATTTGGTTTCCGATTATGAATCGGAGGATAAGCTGACGGTACGTGCTAAGGAAAACGGAGATTATTATCTTCGTGTTCCTGAATGGACGGTATATGCAGACGTTGAAATATATGTCAACGGAGAACGTTGCGATACCGTTTGGGATGGACCGCAGTGCAGGTATTTGCTTGTTAAGGGAGTGGGTATCGGCGATGTTATTTCGCTTCGCTATCCGTTGGTGCGTTTATCACAGAAGATTTCCCAGACAACAGATGAGGTAACTCAGGAATATACCTTTGAATGGCTTGGAAATTCCGTTCTTGAGGTTTCTCCCAAGGCTGAATATATTGATCTTTTCGGCAAGCAACGTGGAATACATTAAGTATTTACATAATCCCGAAGTAATCTGTTTGCTTCGGGATTCTTTTTCTTTAAACTTTGAACTTTCTGAAACATAAAAATAATCTGATTTTGTAATGATTATTGTGCTGAAAAACTAAAAGAATATGCAAAATAAGGATTTTTTTACTTTTTCATAAGGAATTTTTCTATTGACTCGTATACGAATGTGTGTTATGTTGAGTTGACACACAAAGGAGATGATCCGATTGTTCAAACGAAAAAACGAAATAGATTTTACACAAGGGGCAATGACGCGGAAGATTTTTTCCTATGCATTACCCATAGTATTTTCCGGACTTTTTCAGGCTTGTTTCAGTATTGCCGATATGGCGGTCGTGGGGAAATTCATCGGCAAGAACGCTTTTGCGGCAATAGGCTCTACAAGCTCACTTATAAATCTTGTAATTCAGCTCTTTCTCGGACTTTCAGCCGGTGTTACCGTCGTAATATCACAGTATTTCGGCGCAAAGGATAATGACGGCATGGCAAAGGCATCACACACCGCTGTTTCCGTGAGTATCATCGGAGGCATTATTCTTGCAGTAGTGGGCGTTCTTCTTACAGAACCGCTTCTTGTGCTTATGAAAAGTCCCGAAGAAACCTTTGCAATGTCGGCAACATACATAAAGATATACTTCAGCGCAATGCCGTTCATTACGGTATATAATTTTTCATCGGGTATCATGCGTGCCTACGGAGATACGGAACGACCTATGGAGTATCTTGTTGCGGCAGGTTTTCTTAACGTGGCTCTCAATCTTCTTTTTGTAATTGTGTTCCGACTTGGGGTTGCAGGTGTTGCGTTTTCAACTTTTATTGCACAGATACTCTCGTCTTTTCTCGCACTTCGAAGGATTACAAAGGCACAAAATGCCTGCAGAGTAAATCTCGGAAAGCTTTATATTGATAAAAACTCGCTTTCCCGCATAATAAAATACGGAATTCCAAGCGGTATACAATCCACGGGATATCAAATTTCCGGTGTGATTATCCAGACAGCCATAAATTCCTTTGGTCCCGACGTTATGGCGGCAAAGGGAGCTATTGTATATATTGAAAATGTCATGAGCTCGCTATCCAACGGCTTTGCGGCAACGGCAACGGTAATATGCGCCCAGAATTACGGTGCGAAAAACAAAAAGCGCATTATCCGCGGACTGTCCGAAAGCCTTGTTTGCAATGTGGTGCTTCTGGCACTTTTCGGAGCTTTATTTACCGCCGCGTCATCCTTGCTTGTAAAACTGCTTACAAATGATTCGGCTGTTGCAAAAATAGGTCTTCGTATAGCGATGAGTTACGTTCTGTTCTACTTTATAGGAGGCGCAAACGCAGTATTCGCAAGTGCTCAAAGGGGGATAGGTCATTCCTTCGGACCTATGATAACCAATCTTATATCCATAAGCGGACTTAAGGTTTTGTGGATATACACGGTGTTCGCAAAGTATCCTACCGTAGAGACACTTTACACAAGTTATCCCGTAACATGGGCAGTATCGTCAATCATTCAGGTTGTGCTGTTTGCATATTTCTACGGAAGATTACCATTTTCAAAGAGTGATATTAAGTCGTAACATCAAAAAATAAATTCGAGCTGTTTTGAACCGAAAGACAGTTGACAATTATTATTTATAGTAGTATAATACATTTGCTTATCCAATTGTAAAAGCAGAGTATTTAAAAGAGGAAAAATATTATGATAGATATATTGAGAATTCCGGACAGGACGGAAATAATATCGGAAAATGCAAAAAATGATGCAAAGGTAACATTTGAACTTAAGGACGGCAGGCTCGGCGTATATCTTTATGCGGACAACGAGCATCCGTGCTTTGTAAGGCTCCGTTGGAATCACAGGACAGACAAGCCTGTGAAGATTCTCGGTGACATATGGGAGAGAAGCTACGGAAATCTTGAATGGCGGAGCATGAACGAGGACAGGGCTCTTCCCTGGTATTTTCTTGCAAATGACGGAAAAGATACCGTCGGATGCGGTGTAATGGTACATCCGAACAGCTTTGTTTCCTTTTTGTACGATCCCATGGGGGTTACCGCATATATTGATGTAAGATGCGGTGCTGTGGGTGTTGAGCTTTCGGGAAGGACTCTGCATTGTTGTGATATTGTTTGTGAAAAATACGAGGGTATATCCACCTTTGAGGCGGCAAAAAAGTTCTGCCATGCTATGTGTCCGTCTCCGATACTTCCGAAGAAGCCCGTTTACGGCGGCAACAACTGGTATTATGCTTACGGTAAGAGCTCTCGGCAGGAGATACTTGCGGATGTGGAGCTGCTTTCTTCTCTTTGTGAGGGAAATTCGAACAGACCTTATTTTGTTATTGACGATTGCTGGCAGATAAATCCCTGTGCGGGGCCGTGGGTTGCCAACGAAAAGTTCGGTGATATGAAGACTCTTGCGGATGAGATAAGAAAAAGAGATGTAAATCCCGGTATATGGGTAAGGCTTCTTCATGATATTGACTTTGAAGAAGCACATCCCGAATGGTGCATTCCCAAAAGAGGCGAGAGAGGTATATATCTTGATCCCTCAAGAAAGGAAGTTATGGACTATGTACGGGAAGTTGTGCGCAGGATAAAGGATTGGGGATATGAGATTCTGAAGCACGATTTTTCTACGGTGGATATGTTTGGAAGCTATGATTTTCAGCTTAACGGCTTTATAACGGAATTTGATGGTTGGTCATTCTTTGACAAGAGCAGGACAGGTGCGGAGATTATGCTTGATCTTTACCGTGTGATAAAAGAAGAAGCGGGGGACATGATGATCCTCGGATGCAACACGGCTTCACATCTTTGTGCGGGACTTTGCGAGATCAACCGTACAGGTGACGATACCAGCGGTAAAGACTGGAACAGGACAAGGGCGACGGGTGTGAACACGCTTGCGTTCAGGATGGCACAGAACGGTGCTTTTTATGTGATTGATGCGGACTGTGTGGGTATTCTTGACGATAACATTCCGTGGGAGCTTAACGGCAGGTGGCTTGACCTTCTTGCGAAGAGTGGTACTCCTTTGTTTGTGTCGGCAAAGCCGGAATCCTTGACGGAAGAGATGAAGGTTGCGCTTAAAGAGGCGTTTGCACGGTCGAGTGTGCAGACGGATGTTGCACAGCCTCTTGATTGGGAGTATAACAAGACGCCGGTGGTCTGGAGTATCAACGGTGAGGTGGTTGAGTATGACTGGTTTACCGAGGAGCTGCCTAAGTGTCTTAAGCATTGTCATCAGAATTGAATTTTTGGAAAAAAGAAACTGCGGAGGTCTTTTGTGGCTTCCGCAGTAATTTTTATACTGTTTTTTGTTTTATCATTGACATAAAAAGATTTATGTCCGCTATTGTTACATTGCCGTCAAGATCAAGGTCGGCACAGGCTTTGAATATATCGCTGTCTGCTCCTGCAATAAGCGTCATAACGGCTGTTATATCCGTAATGTCGATTTTTCCATCGCAGTTTACATCACCTCTGACAGCGATAACAGCTTCGGCAAGCAGCGTTCCGTCCGAGGCGAAGTGCCTGAGCTTATATCCGCTGCGGATATCGTTGCCGAGCGATATCTCGTTTCCGTTATCATCAAATACCTTAACGGAAGTGCTGTCCGAATAAACAAGCATAGCTTTCAGAGTTTCTGCCGTTATACCTGCATCCATGCCCACAATAATGCTGTCGGTATTTTCCCCGTATGTTCCGGGCTCCATTATGTCTGCGGATGCGGAGCATATGCCGTAGCTTTGAAGATAAAGCTCTGCGTCTGTGAGATAATCGTTGCCTTCACCGATAACTATGCTGTTCCACCGACTTTCATTGCCGGTATATCTTACGGTACTAAGCCCTTCACATTTTACAAAGGCATTGTCGGCTATCTCTGTTATGTTCTCGTGTACGGTAATACTTTTGAGTGACGGACAGTAGTTGAAGGTATACTTTTCTATGGTTGTGACTCCGTAGGGGATGGTGATACTCACAAGTCCGGTGCATCCGCTGAATGCACGCTCCCCTATACTTGTAATACTGTGCGGTAACGCAATACGTTTCAGAGATGTACATCCTGCGAAAACTCTGTTTCCTATATCCGTAATGCTGTCGGGAATAGTGATGCTTACAAGGCTTGTGCAGCCGTTAAACGCCTTTTCGTTGACGGTTTTTACCCCGTGACCGACAGTTACGGTTTTTAGTGAGGTACAATTGCTGAATGTACTTGTACCTATTTCCGAAATGCTTCCCGGAATGTATATCCCGTCAAGCGATATACATCCGTAAAAGGCATATTTACCTATTCTTCCGAGATTTTCCGGAAGAATTATTCCGCACAGCTTTTTGCAGTTGTAAAAGGCGTGTTCTTCCAATGCCGTGATACTTTCGGGGAGGTTTATGTCCGTAAGAGATGTGCAGTTTTCAAAGGCGTATGCTCCGATAACCGACAATCCTGACGGCAGAATGACTTTTTCAAGTCCGTTACAATCCATAAATGCCTTTTCCGAAATACTTTTTACATTTTTCGGTACAGTTACTTCTTTAAGACTTGTACATGACTTAAAAAGTGACGGAGCGATTGCCGTGATACTTTCGGGAAGCGTAACGCTTACAAGTGAGGTACAGCCTTCAAAGGTTTGTTTGCCTATGGATACGACACCGGCGGGGATCACTATCTTTTCAAGACTTTCGCACCGGGTGAAAGCATAGTATCCGATATTTTCAAGATGTTTTGGAAGCGTGATGCTCTTAAGGTTTTTGCAATTGTAGAATGTGTAGTTGGCAATCTCTTTTATGTTGTTTGGGATGGTTATGCTTTCAATGCCGCTACTGTCAAATGCTGAGTTTTCTATAGTTGTGATGCTTTCGGGAAGTGCGATCTCTTTAAGAGCGGTACATTCGTAAAAGGCATAGCTTTCAATTGTTGTGATGCTATTTGGAATTGTGACTTTTTCAAGGCTGTTACAATTGGAAAATGCCGAATATTCTATGGTTGTCATGTTGGGTGACAGTTCTATCTCGCAAAGATCCTCGCAGAACCAGAAGGAATAGGGGTATGCTTTTGTGACGGAATTGCCGAGTGTTATCTTCTTTACTCCCGAGCATCCGGCAAAGGCATAACGACCAATGACGGTGATATCATCGGGGGTAACGATATCCGTAAGCATCTCCCCGTCAACATACAGTGCTCCGCCCGAGCATGCGGGATTGGAGGATATATCCTCAAAAGTCATCCCGAGCCATGCGCCGATGCTGTCTATGTGTATACGTTGGATAGTACAGGAATCTTCATTGAAAACGTTTGACTCTATGTGCTTTACCGTTTTCGGAATTACTATCCCTGTCTGCGTACAGCCTCGGAGTGTGTATTCGCAGATATACGTTACTTCATCTGTGATAAGTATGTCCTCTGCCGCAGAATAAACGGGATATTTTGAGAGCTTGCCGCCCTTGACCATGTACGGCACTTCCTCTATCAGGTGATTGTACTCACTGCAGGCTGTTTCAAATGTAAAATCATACCATTCGCTGTTGAGCTTTGATGAGAATTTGTGGTTTCCGTACTCATAAATGCCGTTTGACATCCATGTGGAGTCGAAAAGTATCCATCTCTCGCCGTCATATGCCATGTTCCATGAATGATCGGGACACAGTACATACACACACGGAATACCTATGGATTGCAGGAGTCCTTCGCAGGCTCTCGAATATCCTTCGCAGACAGTGTTCTTTTCCGTAAGCACCGTGTACGGAGTCAGGGCAAGCTCGGAATAGACCTTTGTGCCGTGTTCACTGTAATCGTAATCGTAGCAGGTATTTTTTGCGACATATTCGGCAACGGCTTGTATTTTCCGGGCATTTGTAGTGCAATCCTTTGTTATATCCTCGGCGGTGCTTTTTACAAATGCGTATTCTTCCTCGGTCATTGCTTTTTCGATATCTGTCCATTTGATGTTCAGCTGACCTTCATGCGTGAGAAGAAATATCTCCGGATCTGCCTGCAGAAAATTATTGTATATCTCGGTTGCCGAAGCTACCTTTGACGGATCCTGCTCGGAAAGAAGGACAGAGCCTTGCGGTCTTCGTGTGTCAGGGAGAGATACCTCGGCAGTGGAAGATATTTCGGCGCATATGTCCTCATCTGCGGCACACACAAGTTTGCAGGTTGCAATAAACATCATTATAAAAATGAAAGAACAAATTGATCTTT
>SVQR01000260.1 GCA_015065225.1 Oscillospiraceae bacterium
GGTGGCGGCGGTCACGGTGGTGGAGACCAGAGACTGCGCAATATGGTATTCAGAGACAACGTACCGGATCCCCTGGGTCACAAGGCAGGTACAATGGACGGTGCATACTCCATTATCGTTGGCGTTGCGGCAAACAAGTCCATCAAGGAAGGCAAGATCATTGATATTGATGATCTGCTTAACAGAAAGTAAACTTATCAAAGGGGCTCTCACGGGCCTCTTTTGTGTTTTGCCGTTTTGCACAGTTTGATCATGAAGTTTTTGTGTGATATAACGAAACAGAAAAAGTTGTCAATATATGTCCGTTTATGAAGCCAAAAAACAAGAACTGTCCCATCCCGCATCTTGCGGTTTTGGGTATAATGTGATAAAATATCATTGTAACATTTTCCGAAAAGGAGAAAAAATATGAAGAAGATCATAGCACTTATCCTTGTGCTTTGCATGACACTTGGCATGATAGTTTCCGTATCTGCCGCAAGTCCTTTTGCGAAGCGACTTAATCTCGTGCGTCTTATTCGTACAATGTTCTCAACTGATAAAGAAGATTATGAGATCGGCGAGCTTGATGACGGAGTCCTCACAGTTTATGTTGATACAGACGGCAGTAAGGTCGCTGACGGAACTCAAAAGAGTCCTTTTCCAACAATAGAAGCAGCTCGCGATGCTGTTCGCGGACTTGACAAGTCAAAGCTTCATGGCATTGAAGTTATCATTGCCGGAGGTACTTACACTGTCGAGAACACTATTGTATTCAATGAAGAAGACAGCGGTTCCGAAAGCTGCCCCATTATCTACCAAGGTGAGGACGGCGCAATACTCAACGGCGGAATCTCCTTTGACCACACCGAGTTCGAAAAAGCAAGCGGAGATACCCTCATGCTCTTTCCCGAAGATGTGCGAGACAAGCTTTACATGTACGACATGAAAAAACTCGGTTATTCTGCAGATGACATTGCAAGAATGTTGTCGGTCGGCAAATATTATAATGAGATCGGAATAATCTACGTAAACGGCAAACAGATGGATCTTGCTCGATATCCCAATGCTGACGAAGGTTGGATAGAGATCGAGGGCGGTCACTTCCTTGATGCTAACGGTAATGAGACACCTTACACCGATAACGATAATGTAGACAAGGAGCTACAAGCCCATCAGACAATAATCGAATAC
The DNA here is from genome assembly GCA_015065225.1 of Oscillospiraceae bacterium. Classification (GTDB taxonomy): domain Bacteria; phylum Bacillota; class Clostridia; order Oscillospirales; family CAG-382; genus SIG622. The sequence goes on from SVQR01000260.1 coordinate 1,174, forward strand.
GGTGATGAACATATGGAAAGAGTTCTCTCATGGAAAAACCGTGAGGATCTCTTCGTATACGGACGCTACAGATTCATCTGGTGCCATGATGAAACAGAAGTCACCTCGCTGTATGAGGATAGAGATCAAATGCTCGTTCCATATGCAGGCGGTTACGCTCCCAGAGAGGGCGGTCTGTTCTACTTCTATAACATTCCCGAAGAGCTTGATGCTCCCGGGGAATACTATGTGGATGACAACGCCATACTTTACTACTATCCTACAGAAGAATTTGATACAGCAGAGTTCACCTGCCCCACTCTTGACGAAGATACAATCAGTATAAGAAGTGCGAATTGGCTTACGTTTGACGGACTCACCATTGAATCCACCAAGCAAAGCGGCTTCGTTGCAAAAGCTGACCACCTGACACTCAAAAACTGCAGGATACTTAACAGTTACAAAAACGGCATCAAGTGCGAAGGCGACTATATTACCATTGAAGGATGCGAAATCGCATATATTGGCAACCACGCAGTACAAGTTGAAGGCGGAAGTGAAGTATCCCTCACTAAGTCAAATAATCTTATCTGCAACAACTATATTCACGACTGGTGCACACGCGGTCTCATGAATTGGGGTATCGAGGTAAGCGGCTGCGGTGCCACCGTATGCCATAACGAGATATGTGATTCTATTGACCTTGGTCTTTGCGCAAGAGGTCCGATGAACACAGTTGAGTATAACTATATACACGACACCTGTCAGTTCTTCTGCGACGGCGGTACTCTCACCACTCACGGAAATGCATACGGCACGGTTGTTCGCTTCAATGTTGTAATGAATTGCGGATATGATACCCCTATTGACATTGTAGGTGTTCAGGGTATCACAAGTGACTTCGGAAGCGGAAATGAGTTCTACGGAAATATCATCTATAACACCACAGGCCACAGTACCTCTGTAGCCGACGGAAGAGACACATATATACACAACAATCTTTGCATCAAGCCCGGACGCACCGCCCACGAGGGTATTTGTCGCCCAATTGCTGAGGACGTAAATGCAAACACCACCACCGAAAGAGAAGTTGACGCTCATCTTCTCAGCGACATTTGGCAAAGCACTTTCCCTGAGCTTAATGGTATTAACGGTACCTTTACGCCTGACGGTTACAAATTCAATCCCATGTATATCGGCGCTCCTGCCAACAACACCTATACAAACAACTATCTGTTTATGGACAGAGCCTTCAACACATGGAATGAAGAGGCAAAGCATCATCTCGGAAAAACCACAAAGGTTGAGGAGTATTTTTATCTCTTCTCCGAAATCGAGGAAATATCCA
>SVQR01000078.1 GCA_015065225.1 Oscillospiraceae bacterium
AAGCTGCAGCTGGGAGAATATTGCAGAATATCCCACACATGAAGAAGCGGTAGCTGCTTTGTTAAAAGTGAAAAAAGCTATGGATGACGGTGTGGACTCCTTTGAGCTCTGATAAAAAATAATATAAAGCATCCCGGATGACCTGTGTTGTGCCATCCGGGAATTCTTTGTTGTGTATTGAGATTATTCGAAGAAGTAATACTGTCCGTCATCTTCACCGAATGCTTTTTTCATTTTGTCCGGTGAATCATAGGTGAACATAAACTGCTCGGAGGGATTCTTTCCGAACTTTGCGATAACTCTGCCTGCGTGCTGAAGATATGTGTTGCCGGAAAGCTCAGGCAGCCATTCACTGTATGTTGCACCGATATGATACAGGAACGCATAGCTGTCGCAGAAGATATTGTTTTTTATGGTGAAATTCTCGGCGTGATTGTTGTGATCCCAGCCCTTTATAGCGGCTGCGGCTGACGGAGACTTTCTGCCGAAGCCGTAACCTGTATCACGGATTATGTTATCATGAATATGCATATTGGTCATAATCCTGTCAACGTAGGTGTCTGCCGCACCCATGAAGTATTCAATACCGTAATTGCATCGTTCTATCATGTTACCGGAATAAACAATGTTGTCATTTCTTACGGCATTTGTTCCGCCTTTTGCATACTGGTTGCTTATTCCCGCATCGTAAACATCGTGAATGTAGTTGTTGTAAACATAGTATCCGTCACAAGCACCGTAGAAATTTATACCGTTACCGTACCTTGTGGGAGTGCCGTTGCTGCCGCTAAAGACATCGTATCCTTGCAGATGTCCGCCGACAAAGCCTACTTCACAGTTCTGTATCGTGGCATTAATAACGGTAAAGCTTCCGTTGATGCCTCCGTGGCAGTACATTGCACAGAGATTGTCAACCACCGTATCCGCTTTAGGGAAATATATACCGTAATGACCTGCAATAAATTCAATGCTGTCATAAAGCTCACCGGGATTTCCCTTGTCGCACCTGAGGTAGATATATCCTATAGCTTCGGGACTTTTCTGATCTGCAACGGGAATATCACAGAAGAAAGTCAGATCCTCCGAAAGTCCCGTTTTGATATCGAATTCAAGATTGTTCTCTACGTTGAAAAATGTTCCGTTTCTGAATCTCGGTGCTATCTTTTCCGCAACTCTTTCACCGTCGTTGAGAACGATACCTCCGACATCATTCATTTTGAGGTGATATCTCCATATGTTTTCCGTACCCTCAAGAAGCTCCCAGTTTGCACCGACCGCCCCATTTTCCGGAGAACCGTAGAATCGCGGTTTTCGACCTTCACCGTAAGCGGTGTAAGTAACGCCTCTGTCGCAGACAAGTCCCGTTCTCCAAAAATCTCCGCGTCTGAAGAATACACCGTCACCGGGGACAAATTTTGTATTATTTACCTTTTCTACGCTTTTCCATGCTTTTTCGGGAGAAAGACCGTCATTACTGTCATCACCGTCATTTGAAACATAATACTTTGTTCCGGTAACCTTTACTTCTGTCGGACTTTCAAGTATAGCTTTCTTCTTAGCTTCAAACAGGTCGTCTACCTCTTGCTTTTTGCACTTGCCTTCCGCGATAAGCTCATCGGGAATTCCACCGTTGTTGTTTATCACAGCATCAACGGCATCGGTGCATATCACAGCTTCACCGTTCATTATGTGACGCACACTCAGCTCCGAGATTGTATCCGCACACCAGTGATCGGCAGGTACATCTGTAAATACAGTAACTCTTTTCAATTCGTTCAGATGTCCCGGTCTTCCGCAGACGTTGGAGATCATTTTCGCAGCTTCCGCCCTTGTGATATTGTTGTTCGGTCTGAAGCTTCCGTCGCTGTAACCGCTTATGATACCTGCACCGGCGGCTTCTCTGATGGAGTTGTAATATTTGTTATCCTCAAAAACATCGGTAAAACTTCCGAGTACCGTCGCTTTTTTTAGTCCCGTACGGTATACCATGTCGGCGAATTCGGCTCTTGTACAAGGATCGTTCGGACGGAAATTTTCTGTTCTTTCCGCAACACCTGCTTCAGCAAGAGCGTTTACGGTTCCATAGAACCAATCTTTTGCGGTCACATCGCTAAATATAGCGTCTTTGTTTTTGCTTTCCGGAATACCCATGATACGCAGAGTCAGCGCCGCACATTCTGCTCTTGTTATGTTTGCTTCGGGCTTGAATGTGCCGTCGGGATATCCTCCGATGATCCTGTCATGAAGGGAAAGTTCGAGCTTATCCTTTGAGAATATAATCTTATCAATCATAACTTCCGCATCGGAAGATAGCTTATTTACTGTTGTCTTTCCGAATGGTAGAAAGTGTATCTGCTTTATATAACCGTTCGTGGAAGCATCAATCATATCATCTTTAAGCGAGGATATGTCAAACTCCGCAAAGGACCATTGCTCCTCACCGAGCTTGTTTAATGCCTCAATTGAATTCTGCTTTGTGAATACATCGCTCTTCATAATATTCATCTGAGGATAAGCATCTGTAATACCGCTTACCTTCATAAGAACATACGCATGATTGTGTATGGTAGGTGCGATCCGCATTCTGCCGTAATCCCATCCGTCAAGCTTCAGCGGCATATCACCGTTTGTTGTGTCGGGATTTAACACTGCATAAAGAAATTCTCCGTCTTTGTCGGCAAAACCCGTGTCTTTACCGTCAACGACACAGTTGAAGTAATCCTTGAAAGATCCGTAAACAACATCACTTGCCATAGGCATGGATTCAATCGGTACATAATAGGAGGTAAAGGTAATGTTTGCCGTAATTGTTACGGTATCACCGGGAGGTAAAAGCCTACCGGGAGTGCTTCCCGGAATATACCCCTTGAAGATATAACCTTCTTTTTCCTTAGCCGCAGGAAGAACGAAGCTGCTGTCAGGTAATACTTCGCTGTCCTTTCCGTCTACACTTACGGTGAAGTGTCGGTTCTTTTTTGGATCGTTTACGGAGAATGTTATTTTACCGATTATAAGCTCATCCTCCGCATCCAATTCGTTTACATAAGTATCGCCAAAGGGGAAAAAGTGCAGCTGAGAAATATACGGAGCATCCGGTGTAAGTATCTGTTCGGAAATATCCGGGATAAAAAAGGTCATGTTAGCATATCTGCCGGAAACAAGCTCGTCATCCGCTGTCAGCTGAATACGTTTCTTAAGTACCTTTTGCGGCAGAAGGTTGAGCTTAGGATGTGCTTTGCAAGGATATTTTGAGGAATATTTATACTCCACTGTCACATACTTATATTTTGTAAAGTCTATCTTATACTTTGTAAGTCCCCAGGAATCCAGAGAAATACTCTTTTTTGAATTTGTATCCGTGAAAAGTGCAGACTCCGTATCGGGAACTATTTTTACGATTTTCTTGCCGTCGGTTTCTTCTTTTTTTGCCACTGCAGTAGGAAGAAGATCCACAACACAGTTGAAGATATCGCTGTAATCAAGTACAATATCAGCATCATCGGCGGCAAATACGGTGTATGTCGATGTCAGAACGAAAAAAATTAAGGATAAAACAAAACTTATGATTTTTTTCATAGTGCTACCTTTCGCATGAATTACAAGATCATAGTATAATTTTATAGAAAAATTGTCCGATTGTCAACAATAATGATAGGTTAAATGAGAGAAAATGCCCAAAAAATGTGAAATTTAGCGTAAATATACAAAAAGTTAAATTTTATTTCATGTTTCTTTTTTCGGATATGGTATAATATCATTACCGAAACAGATAATAATATAATCATACGGAGGGATCTATTATGAAAAACACACTATCTCTTATCGGCGCAATCGTACTCGGCATCGGTGTTGTGGTTGCCGGCGGTATCATCGTAAAGAAGTATCTTGATAAAAAGGCTGAAAAGAAGAAAAAAGAGGACGAAGAGCTCATGGAATGTGATTGCTGCGACCTCGGATTTGACGACGAAGACGGACTTAACTGGGAAGATATCCCCGTAGAAGAGGACGAGGAAGACCTCGTCGCCGAAAGCATCAAGGAGCTTGACGACCTTGACGGTGCTGATAAATAATCAGGAAGCATTATCTCCCGACATTGTTCGGGGGATATTTTTTTATAAGGCAAAATGATGTAAAAAAAGGCCGAAGATTTAATAATCTTCAGCCTTTGAGCTATCTTACATAAAAGTGCAGAGTACTATAGGTACGAACATTGCCGGAAGCATATTCATTATTTTGATCTTTGTAACTCCGATGAGATTAAGTCCTATTCCCATGATAAGTACAGAACCTGCACAGGTCATCTCGTTTATAAGAGAACCGTCATTGAACAACGGTGCGGCAACGCCTGCAAGCAATACCAGAGCTCCCTGGAATATAAGCACAAATATCGCAGAGAGAAGCACACCGAATCCGAGAGTCGAAGCAAAAACACAGGAGGATACAAGATCCAGCAACGCCTTTGTATAAAGCATGGTGTTATCACCGTAAAGTCCCGCATTCAGAGAGCCTACGATGGTCATTGCGCCCACACAGAATACAAGTGAGCTTGTTACAAAGCCTTGGGCAATACTCGGACCATGATCCTTACCCTTGGAAAACTTGTTTTCGACAGTGCTTCCGAGCTTTGAAAGGCCCTCGTCAAGTTTAAGTACCGTACCGATAAGTGTACCGATGACAACGGAGAGTATGAGTATAAGTGTATTCTCACCTTTAAGTGCACCCTGAACACCGATAAAAAGTGTACATAGACCGAGTCCTTGCATCAGCATATCACCGAGTGATTTCGGGATCGCCTTCTTAAAGATAATACCGACAAGACTGCCGAGTATGACAGTTCCGACATTGGCAAAAACACCGCTCAAATTTGATAAAGTTTGAATTATATCCATTATATCATACCTTTCGGGGGAATCTCAACTTTAAAATTATACCGCTATTTTCGCCAAAAGTCAATGTACACAAAGTTAATTATTGACATTGGAAATGTTGTATGATATAATATCCGGGTAAATACATTATAAAATTTTCCGGAATACGATCCGGTTCAGATTAAAGGAGATAATATCATGTTACCGACAGAATTTCTTTTCTCTCCCTCTGTTTTTGCGGTAGAGGACAACTATCTTATATGCGTTGCCGCTTCCTGTGAGGCAACGGTTTCTGTTCGTATCGGAGAAGAAATGTTCTACGATGCTTCAAACGGTATCCTTCGGTCAAAAAAATATCTTCATATGGTAGAAGTACCTATGGAGATACTTGACAGGGAAAAGAAGTATACCGTGATCCTGCGTGAGTTTACGGACAGATGTCCTTATTGGCCGAAGTCCAATGATCCCGTTGAATATACAAGTGACTTTTTTCCTGTGGAAAAAACGGAGAATATCAATATAGCATATGTTTCCGATACTCACGGCAATGTAGAGGTGCCGTCAAAAGCGGGCTCTTATTTCGGAGATGCCCTTGATATTCTTGTGTTGGGCGGTGATATTGCGGATCACAGCGGAGATGTTGAGAATTTCAAGACACTTTTCAATATCGCGGGTAATATTACAAACGGTAAACATCCTTGTATATTCTCAAGAGGCAACCATGATCTTCGCGGTCACTGTGCCGAAATGCTTGCCGATTACACTCCCACATCCGGCGGGAAGTCCTATTATACGGTAAAACTGGGATGTATATGGGCACTTGTGCTTGACTGCTCGGAGGATAAAGCAGATGAAAGTGCCGAATACGGTCATACAATTGCCTGCCACGATTTCAGACTCCGTGAGACACGTTTTATAAACAAGCTCATAGCAAACAAGGAAAGCGAATATGATAAGTCGAATGTAAAATACAAGCTGATGCTTTCTCATGTTCCCTTTGCAATAAGATACGAGGATCCTTTTAATCCGGAAGAGGAGATATACACCGAATGGTGTCGCCTTTGCCGCGAAAATATCAGACCGGATCTTTGGCTTACGGGTCACAAGCACACAGCCGAGATAATAAAATGCGGAGACCGGAAGGATGATTTCGGTCAGCCTTGTACCTGTGTCATAGGATCGAAACCGGATTTTTCCGCAAATACCTTTGTTTGTGCATTGGTAACTCTTAACGAAGGTAAAGCAGATGTAATTTTTGCTGATCAGAACGGAAGTGTTACAGAAAAGCATACTGTGGAATTCTGATCCTACAAAATACCTATTACAGTGCCGGGATAGTAGGCTGCAAGAATGGAATAGAAGCTCTCGCCTTTTCTTGCCATGGCAATTGCACCAAGCTGGCTCATGCCGACTCCGTGGCCGTATCCTTCGGTAATAAAGGTAACAGAATCTTCGTCGAATCTTATCTCAAAATCGGCACTGCGAAGACCTAACAGCTTTCTTACCTCACTGCCGCTGAATTTTTTGCCGCCTATCGTTACAGATGCAACTCTCCCTGACTCACTACGCTCCTTTTCACCTATCCACAGGTGGAAGGGGCTTTCTTTATATTCGGAAATACCGGGAACGGCATTTTCTAACTTTGCGATAAGTTCCTCTCTTGTAAATACCGCCTCACTTATCACCTTGTCCCTAAGTGTCTCATCATATATCTCACCTGATTCCACAGACTTGAGATATGCGAGATCTCCGCCCCATACCTCTTTTCCCGAAGCCGTTGCACCTCCGCTTGAAGCATGAAAGACCGCAACTATAGGCTGGTCGTCGTATAACAGAATAAGACCGGTCGTAGCTTTTGCGGCGTTCATGGCGGTATCAAAAACAGCGCTGCCTTTTTCTCCGTATCTTTCGGTATATTCATCGCGTTTTACAAAGCTCTGACAATGTCCCGAATCCGTACATATATCCGCACCCATATGTCCGTCCTTTTTGTCCGCAAGAATATAGTTTACCGCAAGAGTCCTTGCCGCGACAGCCTGCGCACAAAGTGCTTCAAAGGGAGAATCTCCCGGCATTTCCGCAGTAACAACGCAAGCAACATATTCATCAAGCTCCATTTCGGATACTGTTCCGAGTCTGTGGTCAAAGACCATTACGGTTTCTATATCTTTGTCGTTATCGACTGATTTCTCTTTTGCGGATGTATCGACAGCTTCGTCATTGTTGCTTTGGGTATCCGTTATGACCGTATCAGAAGTGTTTTCCTCTTTGTTTATTACTGCTTGGTCTGTGAATATATTGTCCGTATCCTCGTGTGCGACCGCTGCTTCTGCGGTTATACCTGCCGCTCTCCTGTAAAGTGTATCGGAATAAATACCGTCTGCACGCGATACCGTCTGTTTTTCCCTCGCAGAATAAACAACTATCACCGCCGCCGAAAAAACAATCATAATCAGCATAATTAATCTTGTGTGTCTTCTGCCTTTCATATCCGATCATCCTTTCATTTACGAGTTAAAAGGACACCCGAAAAAACTCCGAAGTGTCCTCCGATAATAACTCGGTCTTATTTTTCCGATCTCGGTATCACCACTACTTTGCGTTGTCCGAAATCATTGTCGGAGACTCCCATTCCGTTGACCGCGATAAGTGCCTTCGGTGAGACCTTGTACATCTTTGCACATGACCAGACCGTATCATTTCCCGAAGGATAGTAAAGTATATATTCCGCTTTGTCGCGTATAGTACTGCTTTCGGTGTCCACCTCAAGTGCTGTAACGGTATTTACTGATTTTCTCGCATAGATGCAATAGCATACATTCAGCGAAAGATCACACTTTATCTCACCGTTTTCTATCCTGCATCCGCATTCGCCGACACATACTTCTGTTTCCATCCTGCATCTGTCCGTACAGTCGGGTACTTCATGCTTTGACTGCACCTTGAAATTGAAGGATGTACATATGCTCTCAAGGCTTCCGGATTCATTGCTGCCGAGAAGTCTCATCACCGCTCTCATTCCGAAGACGGGTGTTTTCCCGGAAAGCTCTGAGGATATAACGCTCACGGAGATATTCTTCATTATAATATCTGTAATGCTTCCTATATTTGCCCTCACATCTTCATGCACATCAATGCTTTCGTTTGTGCCGTAAATAAAGGCATCATAGGCGATATTCCTTGTTTCGCACTCGCATTCACAGCCTGTACAGAAAGCATCGCACAGAAGCTCTGCTTCACGGGAAAAGAAGGCTTTTGAAAAAAGAGATATTCCGACGGATACCGAGCATAGCGATGTCTCACCGTAATTATCCTCCGACGGATCGGCGCTGATGCCGGAAATACAGGCGCGTGTTATAATAAATGCTCCATCGGGGATATCGGGTATTTCGGTGCTTCCCGTAAGATCAAGCTCTTTCTCAAAGGCGATATACTGCCCGGAATCCTCATCATCCTTTGCAAGGTACAGGCATCTGAAATTCATTTTTCCGTCGTAGAATATCTTTCCGTCATGACACTGTGCGGAAATATCCGAAACGCTGCAATCGGAAAACACTATCTCACTTATCGGTGACATTCCCTCATCAAGAGCGATGGTTTCTTCTGCCATCAGCTCATGCGTGGGCAGCTTTACCGTACCGAGCATTTCCGCTTTGCTGCAAAGCTTGTGAACATTGTCGCTTTCTTCTGTATCAAATATCTCGGTTTGTCTTACGCTCAATACCTGTGCACACACGGATACCTTACAGGAAGCTCCGAGTTTTCTCTGTGATACTACCTGTCCCTTTTCATCGGAAACATTGAAGCATACATCAAAATATCCGCCTTCCTTTATAATATCCTCTATTCCTTTCACGGGAAAGGTGTGTGTTATATCCGCCGAGACCGAGGCACACTTGAGCTTGTCTTTGAAATCCGAAAGATATATCACCGAAAATTCAACTCTGCCGCCAATATGCAGTGAATCTTTGACCGCCTCACATTCTTCGGTGCGGACTCTCGCCGTAACCTTTACCACTTTTACGGCGTTGGGAAGGTACTCGGGAAGACCTATCTCGCAGGATACATTTTTCTCGGTCCTTTCAAAAAAGTTTTTCTCATAACAGGGAAGATATTTTTCCATAATGCTACTCCTTTTTATTCTTTTGCTGCGGCTGCTTTGCCGTACTTTTTGTAAAATATATGCTGCGAGCTTTAAATCTATGACAAAAAAAGAGCCGATGATACGGCCCGAAGATTCATATTCCGGATAGAATCCTATTTTTTGCCCATCCCCGTAATAAGCTTTATAAAAGGCACAAGGATCTTCGGCGCTTTAAGTACTATTATTTTCATATTGACGCCTCCGTAAAAGTATCATCAGTGTATGCAGAAAATGTAGAATATCCCTGCGGCAATAAGAAGTGATGCCAGAACAAATATCATAGCCGCCGATGGAAGTATCGAACACATAAGTATACTCACCCCGAAGGAAAGTATAAAAATTCCGATAAAAGCCGACAGTTTCTTCATTTTCCGTTACCTGCTTTCCATGATTTCCCAAAGTGTGGGATACCATAGTATATGCTGAAAAATACCGTACAGTTCCATTTTTGAAAAATAAATTTTATGAAAAAATCGGTATACATACAAAAACACAAAAATATATCGCCTAATTTTTTTGTTTTGAACTTTTCCGAACGATCTTAACTTGGATCGGTTTTGACGTACCGATAATACTTTTCATATAATACCGTAGCCGAAAAAAAGGCACAACCGAAAGGACGGTACATATGAATAATATAAAACTCGCCTTCATATCCGGAGGCAAAAGAATGCAGTACTGTGCGGATGAGCTGGAAAAATACGGAGCGGAATGCGCACTCTTTGGCTTTGATACAATTATTGCAAAAAGCCGCGCCACAAGATGCACAAATCTTGAGAGCTGTCTCGGAGGATCATCGGCGGTCATTCTTCCCACACCTTTGTCCCGTGACGGCATGACGGTATACGGTTCTTCACCTGCAATAAGACTATGCGATCTGTTTGCGTGCATACCTAAGGAGGTTCCCGTATTTGCGGGTGTGGTCAGCGAAAAAGCGAGAAGCATTGCAAGAAGCTGTGATATGGAGATCTTTGATTATCTCGACAATGAGGAGCTGACGGAAAAGAACGCACTGGCTACGGCTGAAGGTGCAATATATCTTATGATGCGCAACAGCGATAAGACCATACGCGGCAGCAAATGCCTTATATCAGGCTACGGAAGAATAGGAAGATATACTGCAAAGCTTCTTGTTTCACTCGGTGCGGATGTTTGCGTTACGGCGCGCAGGAGCATCTCAAGAACACAAGCGGAGCTTGAAGGATGTCATACCGTAACACAGGATTTGCTCCATAAAGAAATAAATACCTATGACTTTATAATAAACACAGTTCCCGCACAGATTTATACCGAAACGGAGCTGTCAAAGATGTCAAGCGAGCAGGTTTACATCGAGCTTGCAAGTGCGCCTTACGGCTTGGATAAGAGGATCGCCGAAAAGTATAATATTGAAATAACCGACGGCTCTGCACTTCCTTCAAGATATTGTCCGGAGACCGCGGGAAAGTTTATTGCGGAAACTCTCAGAGAAGAGCTTACAAAAGGAGGTATACTATGACAGGCTTTGCGTTTTGCGGTTCTTTTTGCAGTCACAAGGCATCCCTCGGAGTTCTTTCCGAATTTCTTGAAAAAGGCTGTGATATCCTGCCGATAATGTCGGAAAAGGTATATTCTACAGATACGAGATTCGGAAAAGCCGAGGACTTTATAAAGACAGTTGCGGAGCTTACAGGCAAAGAGCCTGTTCACACGATAGAGGATGCCGAACCGATTGGACCGAAAATAAAGCTCGATGCTCTTATAATATGCCCGTGTACCGGTAATACAGCCGCGAAAATGGCACACGGGATCTGCGATACGAGCGTAACTATGGCGGCAAAGGCTCATCTTCGCAACGAGCGACCGCTTGTTCTGGCTTATGCGTCAAATGATGCACTTTCCATGTCTGCACCAAATATAGGTCTGCTACTTCAGCGAAAAAATGTCTACTTTGTTCCTCTTGCACAGGATGACCCCGACATGAAGCCCCGATCTATGGTCTGCGATTTTACACGGGTATATGAAACTTATCAGAATGCTCTTTCCGGCAGGCAAACACAGAAAATCTTCTTCTGATATTATTGCGGTAGTGCACAGCTGCCGCATTTTTTTCGTAAATGAAATTATTGTGCAAAAAGGAAATATAAAAGTATATTGAAATTTTCAAAAATAAGTGCTACAATAACTTTGATCCATGATTATGATTGAAAGGATTTTACAAAATGGCAGATAATAAATGGCTTCATACTATGGAAGTATATGATCGGTACGAAAAGGAAATTGCAAGGCTGAGAGCGGAAAAGCCTCTCATATTCCCGACAACAGAGGAAAGAAAAAATGAGATAATAGCCGAAACCAAAAAGATATTGGGATACCGCGAAGACCTTGTGCCTGTCATACACAATGTTGAAGAGCTTCAGAAGCATGACTTCGGTACATATACCGTAACTCAGTTAAGATATGAAACATGGGATAACTTTTTCGGATGTGCCTCATTTTACCTTCCAAAGGGCGAAGATAAAGTGCCGATGGTATTTCAGCTGTGCGGTCACGGTGATGACGGCAGAATGACACGGTCATATGTTATGATGGCGCATAAGCTTGCATCGGCGGGAACGGCTGTGGTCATTCCGGATAATATAGGTCAGGGCGACAGACAGGATGAAGAAAAGGCAAATCACAATTTCTGTCACACTCCTTTCTACTGCGGCATTTCTCTCCAGGGAATGATAGTAATGGAGACACATGCTGTAGTGAAATATATGATAGAGCATCCGAGAGTGGACAAGGACAGAATAGGTGCATGCGGAAATTCGGGCGGTGGAACACTGTCCCTTTTTGCGGCGGCGTTAATGCCTGAGATAACGGTGCTTTCCGCATCCGGTTACCCTTGTGATTTCTCATATATCCTTATGAAGGAAAGACGCCATTGCTGCTGTAACCTTCTTCCGGGAATTGCAAAGGGACCTGAAATGTGGGAGATGCTCAGCACTTTTGCTCCAAAACCCATGCTTCTCGAACAAGGCAAATTTGACGATCTTATCCCGATAGATCTTGCACAGCGTAATGCAAGAAAAGTGCAGAATACTTATATACAGCTCGGGGCAAATGAGAATTTCGAATTTGAATTTACACAGGAAAAGCATTCCTGGACTGAATCGGATGTTCTTGTAATATCAAAGTTCTTGACAAAGCATCTGGGTATACCTTTCGATGAGAGCATCCCGTCTGACGAAGTAATAGAAAAACGTTCCGAATTTCACGTTGATATCCTTGACAGAAGTCTTACAACCGCAGAGACAGCCGAGGTTATCACAGGTATTGCAATGCCGGAGGATATACAGCTTTGGGATATCTTCAAGCCGAGGTACAATGGCAAGATCATAGCTCCCGACGAGATCGTGTCGGATATCGGCAGGGGAGATGTTATGCGGATACTTGCACAGTTTGAATGTACTGTACGAGGATACGAAGATAATTAAGAATTAAAAATCAAAGGGAACGGATGTGACAGTATGTTTTTTAAACCGTTTGAAATGCCTGTGCCGCCGACTTTCAGAAATGTTGATTATGATATCCGCGATTTCGGCGCAAAGGAAGGCATAAGTGAAAAATCCACGCAGGCAATAAAAGATGCAATTGAAAAATGCAGTGCGGATGGCGGAGGACGAGTTGTATTTCCGAAGGGCGAATGGATTACGGGGGCAATACATCTTCGTGACAATGTTAATCTTTATTTTGAGGAAGGATGTTACCTTCATTTCAGCAAGGACTTCAACGATTACCTCCCTGTTGTTTTCGGAATCCTCGGAGGCAACAGATGCTATTCACCTTCTCATTTTTTGTACGCATACAGATGTAAGAATATTGCCATAACAGGCAAGGGAACACTTGACGGTCACGGTGAAGCATGGTGGTATATGAAGCACGCACAGCCCGGCATGGAGGATCTTACAAGAAAAGGCAGGATGCTTGCACCTATGTCGGAAAGAGTATATGACAAGCCGGAGGACGGCGTAAGACCGAGAATGGTGCAGTTTGTTGAGTGTGAGAATGTTCTCATAGAGGATGTTACACTTAAAAACAGTCCGTCGTGGACAGTACATCCCGCATGGTGCAAGAATATAATTGTAAGAAACATATCCATTTTCAATCCGGAGGATTCGCCAAATACCGACGGCGTAAATTATGACTCCTGCAAACGTGGACTTATTGAAGGAATATACGTTGAAACAGGTGATGATATGTGCTGTCTCAAGGCAGGTAAGGATCAGGATGCATGGGATGTGGGTGTACCTTGTGAGGATATAGTTATCCGCAACTGCAAGGCAGCTTTCAAAGGAAAGGGAAGCGGAGGTATAACCATAGGAAGCGAAACAAGTGCCTGCATAAAGAATGCGTACATCCACGACTGTGAGCTTGGCAACAACTATTACGCTATCCGCATAAAGACCATGAAGGGCAGAGGCGGCTATGTGGAAAACCTTGATTTTGAGAACATCACCATAAAGCACGCAAGAAACAAAGCGATATCTGTCACCATGCGATATACCGGAGAGCCTCTGGATGACCAGTCAAAGCCGATAGAGAATATGCCGGAGGTGCGCAATATTTCAATAAACGGTCTGAAATGCGAAAGTGCACTCGGCAGCATAGAGCTTTGCGGAGAGAGAGGGTATGATCTGAAAAACATTTATTTGTCGGATATAGATATCACAGCGGAAAATCAAGCAACTATTGAAAATGTGTCGGGCGTTCATATGGATAACGTAAATATA
>SVQR01000079.1 GCA_015065225.1 Oscillospiraceae bacterium
GATCGGCGGCGACAATGTCACGATAGACAATCTCTGTCTTATGTATGGCGGCTCACACGGTATCGGTTCCGGTTCCGTAAAGAATCTTATTGTAACAAACTGTGAGATAGGCTGGATAGGCGGCTCTATTCAGAGCTACAACGCCAACGGCTCGACAGGCGGCGCGGCGACACGCTACGGTAACGGTGTCGAGGTATACGGAAGCGTTGACAATTACAAGGTGGACAACTGTTATATCTATCAGTGCTACGATGCAGGTGTGACACATCAGGTATCACAGCTCACACCGGGCGATTTCAGGATGGACAATGTCACATATTCAAACAATGTCATCACCGAATGTGTATACAGTATCGAATACTTCCTTTCTTCCTCCGCATCCGATCCGGGCGCGGTAAGACAGGGTAACAATATACTTTACGACAGAAACATTCTCCGCCGCGCAGGCTTCGGCTTCGGCTCGACAAGACCCGATAAGGAGGTTGAAAGACATATAAGATGCGGTGCGAGAGAGGAATTTACAAACTACAGGATAACAAACAACATCTTTGACAGATCAACTCACGAGCTTGTTCAGACGACAACTGCGTTCCGTTCCACATATGCCGATTATGAGGGCAACACCTACATTCAGGGTGTCGGCAACAGATTCTATCAGCACGGTATCGGCAACAGCGGAACGACGGATGTTTCCACACCTTATGCCGTAAAGGGAATCCTCGGTGACAGCACAGGTGAGGTATATTATGTTGAAAAGATACCTCCATTCCAATACAATTACGACAGCGGCAATAAACCCGGACTTACCGATGAGGAAAGAAAAGAAGCGGAAAAGCTCCGTGCCGAGCTTGAAGCAAAGAAGCCGAAACACGGCATCGCACTTCCCGTAAAGGACAATGAGAGTACCGAGATACACAAGCCTCTCTTTATCCAAACGGCAAAGGCTGATAACCTCGGAGGCAAGCGTGACAGCATGAGCGTTGAAAAGATGACTGACGAAGCTACGGGCATCGTATATATGCACATAACGCCCAACAATTCTCCCACGGCTGTGATGTTTGACTGCATGACCGGCAAATACAGCCTTGAGGGCGGTGTTGTATATTATAAGCTCCTTATGCGCTGTAACAGCGAAAGAATGCCCTTTGTAAATCTCTACGGACTCAAAGACAAGAACGGATCGGCATCGTCCGGTGTTGCCATAGGTGAAGCCAACATTCAGACAAAGGGTAATGATGAATGGGAAGAAGTGGTTATCATCGCAAAGGATATTCCTGCGGATGCTGTAAGCTCAAATCAGATCCACATGAAATTTGCCGGTAATGCAACTCAGGGCGTACACTTCTTCAAAGACGGCAAGCTTCTTGTTGACGGAATCTACTTTGACGTTGCGGCGTTTGCGGCGTTTGACAATGCGGCTTCCTGCAATGCCTTTGATCTGAGAGAAGCGGCAAAATAAACTGACTTGACAAATGCTGCGATGCGTTATATAATAAATATATGATCATATATTCGGAGTGTTAAAACATATGAAAAGACTGCTGTCGGTCATCCTTGCAATGGTAATATCTGTTCTTTGCACATCCTGCACCGAAAAGGAAAACAATGTAAAAGAGCCGGAACAGGATGCGGCAATACCCGCACAAAAGCGTGAATACGGCGAAAAAGCTCTTGAAGATGCGGTACTCAGATTTTCACCTTATAATGACGGCGGCGAAGATTCCTTCTGTATTCTGATGTTCGACGACGGCTCTCTGCTGTATGTTCGCGGAGACAGAAGGACTGACGATATTACCTCCGACGATATAATGTCAAAGGTCTATTCTCAGAAGCACATTCTTCCGTCGGAGGATGTCCGTGCAAACATAAAAGAGATGATCGTCGATGTAAAAGAGCAGGCTCAGGATCATCGTGAAGCTGTCGCAGATGCCACTTTGGTTCAGGTATATGTTGACGGAAAGGTCTATTCCGGAAGGTTTTCAAAGCCTTATAGCGGAAGGATATCCGCCAATGCTCTTGATATGCTGAACGGTGTCTTTCACGAGCTTTTCGGGTATGAGATCAACACTCCTGCCTTTGCATGATCGTCACGAATTTGCACTATATTAAATATTTTTTGTAAAATATAAAATTAAACAAAATGAGACTTGCTTTTTACGGCTGTGTGATTTATAATACATTCGGAAGCAAGTCTTTATTTATATACATATAAAAGGAGAAACAAAATGAAAAGAACAGTCTATACCGATCCCTTTTTCTACAATCAGCCGGAGCTTACCCTTGTGGATGAGCTGAAAGAGCCGATGTACAAGGAAAAGCCGGATTACTACGGTAAGCGTGACATGGAAAAAGGCGAAGTGGATGTTCACGGAATATATATCGCAAACAAGTTTTCCGACGATCCCGACGGACTTCTGGAAACATCCTACAACAGCTTTGAAAGATTCACAAGGATATATGAAACAGGTGCGGAAAAGAAGTACCCCGTAAACCTCATAAAAGGGGAGACCGAGTGCTTTGAAGCATATATCATCGAAATTGCGAAGGATTGCATCAATATAACGGCAAACGATACGGAAGGTATAAGACGCGCACTCATATGGCTTGAGGATGAGCTGAGAAGAAGCGAGAATGCATATCTTGTTCCGAAGACGATAAAGAAGAAGCCCTATATCCGTTCAAGGATCACACGCTGTTTCTTCAGCCCGATAAACAGAGCACCCAAGTTCGGCGATGAGCTTTCGGATGATATCGACTATTATCCCGAAGAATACCTCAACCGTATCATGCACGAAGGCTCGAACGGTGTGTGGATATATACAAGATATTCCGATCTTATGCCGTCAAGCATCATAAAGGAATACGGCAAGGGCTACGAAAAGAGGATAGCAAAGCTCAACAGAACAATAGACAAATGCCGCAGATACGGTATAGGAGTCTATGTCTTTGCCATTGAGCCGAAGTCTCTTGATCCGGAGATCGCAAAGAACTATCCCGATATGATCGGTACGAAAATGTATGACGGCTCATATCCCCTTTGCTGCAGCAGTGAGAGAACAAAACAGTTCTGCTATGAATGCGGAAAGACACTTGTTACACTCTGCCCGAATCTTCGCGGTATGATAAGCATCACTTACGGTGAACGCCCTACGTCATGCTCATCTCATATCAACGGATCGCTTCCCACAAACGGACATCCGACGGATGCCTGCTGTCCGAGATGCAGCGAAAAGAAGAACGGTGAAGTGCTTGCTCTTGCCCTTGAATGTCTGAAAGCGGGAACAAGAGAAGTAAACCCCGATTTTGAAATTGTAAGCTGGACATACGGCCACAGAACATGGGATATGCCGGATGTTCTTGACTATATAGACTATGCTCCCGATGACGTTATGCTCATGCAGAACTTTGAGGATATGGGCGAGGAGGAACAGCTCGGTGAGACAAAGCTTGCGGAGGACTACTGGCTGTCATATGTCGGACCGTCAAATCTCTTTATTGATTCCGCAAAGAGAGCGAAGGAACGCGGCAAGCACGTCTTTGCAAAGATGCAGGTTTGCTGTTCCCACGAGATCGCAACAGTACCTTATGTTCCCACACCCGGTATTATTTTTGATAAATATGCCGCATCAAGAAAGCTCGGTGTCGAGGGTGTTATGCAGTGCTGGTACTTCGGCAATTATCCGTCGCTTATGAGCAAGGCGGCAGGTGAGCTGTCCTTTGAGGGCGCATTTGAAGATAAGGAAACATTCCTTGAGGAGCTTGCAGGTATCTACTTCGGAAGAACAAAGGCAAAGGCTGTTGCAAAGGCATGGAAGTTCTTTGAAGAAGGTTACAGAAATTACCCGATAAACATATTCTTCAGCTATTACGGACCTATGCACGACAGCGTTACATGGAAGCTTGCTCTCAAGCCCAAGAATCTTACTCCCGCAAGAACATGGCAGCTTGTCGATCCTATTGACGGCGACAGAATATGCGATACATTCCTTTCAGGTCATACCTTTGATGAGATAAGGACTCTTGTCGGCATTATGTGCAATAACTGGGTAAAGGGTATGGAGTGCCTTGATTCCATAGAATGTCTGCATTATGACGAAAAGCAGATATATAATGTATGTAAGGCTGTAGGCTTGCTCTTTGACGGCGGTAAGAACATACTTGAATTCTATTACCTGCGTGATATGCTCGGAAGACAGGTCGGCGATGCAAAGGCTATACTTTTAAGAATGAGAGAGCTTGTCGCCCTTGAAAAGAACAACAGCCTGTCCATGATACCTCTTTGCGAGGAAACAAAGTGTCTCGGATACCATTCCGAAGCTGAGGGCTACAAATTTTTCCCCGAAAAGATGCTTGACAGAGTATCACAGCTTGATGAGCTTACGGAAACCGAATTTGCCGAGGTCGAAAAGAGAATTGCCGACGGCAAGTCTCCGCTTGAATTCTACGACGGTGTCGAGGATTGTCCGCACCTCAAGAGATATTCCATGCCCAAGGGCGATATAGAAAAAGCCGCATGGGAACAGATCGGTGACAGCGGAAAGCATAAGTTCAGAATGTCCAATGACGATGCTCATCTCTACCTTGAGCTTTACAGCGAGACGGACAGCGAATTTCTTGTTTGTCCCGAATACAGACTCACAAAGGCAGATGTACATATGCATCTTCTTGCCGACGGTACGAGCTACTTTGATATAGACGAATATCTCTATTATCAGATGTTCAAAGAAAAGGCTGAACGCTATCGTGCAAGATACGAGAATGTAAAAGTGCTTGACGATGCTCCGTTCCATCTTATCTTTACTCTCAAACTTGCCGACTTTGATATAGATAAGGTTCGCCCGATGAGAATGAAGTTTGTAAAAGACGGGGAATTCTGGTGCCGCGAGCCTGAGCGCGAACTTAAGTACGATACCATGCCGAGAGAGACGCTCGGAAAGAAGTATGTCATTCCGGAGGACTACGGCTGGGTAATACCGGAAAATAATTGACAATTAAAGCTGATTGCTTCGGAATCTTCATCAAATGGAAATTTACGCCGTGTGTTGATCATGCGGCGTTGTTTTTTTACATTTTTTTGTAAATTACGAAACATTCGGGGATTATTCTATTTAAAGTACGATTTTTATTTTTTGTGCAACACAGCACGAGCTTTTTACAATTTTTACAGGAGAGAAAATGGGCGGTAACATTAAATTGTCACTCCGTCGCCGTGCGGATGTCAACATGACGGAGGGAAACATATTCGGTCACATTCTGACCTTTGCTTTTCCTCTGCTTCTCGGAAATCTTTTTCAGCAGTTCTACAATACGGTGGACACATGGGTGGTCGGAAACTATGTAAGCAAAGAGGCATTTGCGGCGGTGGGAAATGTAGGTCCCATCATCAATATGCTGATAGGCTTTTTTCTGGGATTTTCCAGCGGTGCGGGCGTAGTCATCTCACAGTATTACGGCGCACAGGATCATGAAAAGGTAAAAAAGACGGTACATACTTCAATAACGCTTACCCTTATCATAGGCGTTGTTCTTACCGTGATCGGTATTGTTATGATACCGTTTATGCTTCGCTTTATGAAAATGCCGCAGGATGCCTTCGGGGAAGCTGTTACCTATCTCACAATATATTTTTCCGGACTTATATCCATGCTCCTTTATAACCTCGGTGCAGGTATACTTCGTGCGGTGGGAGATTCCCAAAGACCTTTTTATTTTCTTGTCGTATCCGCACTTTTAAATACGGTGCTTGACCTTGTATTTGTACTTGCATTCGGTATGGGCGTTGAAGGTGTTGCAATAGCTACTGTCATCGCTCAGACTGTTTCCGCAATACTCTGCTTTGTTGTGCTTTTCAGAACATCAAGCTGTGTCAGAGTTGCGGTGAAGGACCTTGGAATCGACAGGGAAAGCACAGGGAAGATAGTCAAGGTAGGTATTCCCACGGCTCTGCAGATGACGATAACATCCTTCTCAAATGTATTCGTTCAGTCTTATGTAAACCATTTCGGTACGGATTGTATGGCAGGCTGGACAGCTTATGCAAAACTTGATGCCTTCCTGTTCCTGCCGATGCAGTCCATTTCCATTGCCGTTACGACATTTGTCGGTCAGAATCTCGGCAAGAATGACGTTGAAAGAGCCAAAAAGGGCGTAAATGTTGCGATGATCATGTCCTTTGTTTCAACGCTTGTCATCATGCTTCCGATGATAATCTTTGCTCCAAACTTTGTATGGTTCTTCAACAAGAATCCCAATGTTATAGAGTACGGTACACTGTTCCTTCGTTATATTACACCGTTCTATATCATCTGCTGTGTAAACCAGATATACTCAGGTGCGCTGAGAGGTGCGGGAAATACACGAGCTCCCATGCTGATAATGCTTGCATCCTTCGTATTTTTCAGACAAGGCTATCTCTTTATCATGGCAAACTACATATCCAACACAATACTTCCCATCGCCATGGGATATCCCGCAGGATGGCTGGTATGCTCACTTATCAACTTTATTTATTACAGAAAAGTTGACCTTGCGAAAACAAGGATAGTATAATAAGCGGGTATCATGGACAAAAGAATCACGGTCCCGTAAAAACAGCGGTATATATTATTGATTTGTCTATTGAAATGTTCATGTAAATATGATATCATACAGGTGTCCCTATGCGGATGCCTGTTTTTGTTTTTCGGAATATATCTGCCGGGGACATATCATCAGAATCATTTGTCGCATTTGACACATTAAGATAATTTATGTGAAAGGAAGTTTTAAATGAAGAAGATCCATCTTTTATGTAATGCACATCTCGATCCCGTGTGGCTCTGGAGATGGAATGAAGGCGTTGCGGAAGCGATATCCACATTCAGAGTAGCGGCAGACTTCTGCGAGCAGTATGACGGATTTGTTTTTAACCATAATGAAGCTGTACTTTACGAATGGGTGGAGGAGCATGAGCCTGCACTTTTTGAAAGGATAAAAAAGCTCGTTGCCGAAGGAAAATGGAAGATATTCGGCGGATGGTATCTTCAGCCGGACTGTAATCTTACCTCCGGCGAGAGTATCCTCTCGCAGATAAAGCTCGGCAACGACTACTTCATGGAAAAATTCGGCGTAAAGCCTACAACTGCTATGAATCTCGATCCTTTCGGACATTCGAGAGGTCTTGTAGGGATACTGAAGCTGTGTGGGTATGACAGCTATGTTTTCATGCGTCCGCTATCCTACCCGGATGATTTTCTTTGGGAAGGACTTGACGGAAGTACCATCCTTGCACACTGCATCGGACGTCAGGGCGGTTACGGAAACAGTAAGTTCGGAGGTGCTCCCGCGAAGATCCGAAGCTTTATAGAAAGAGAAAAGGATAATGTTGATATTGCTCTTGTTCTCTGGGGCGTAGGCAACCACGGCGGTGGTCCGTCAAGACAAGATCTTGAAGGAATAAATGAGATCATTAATGAGTATGATATTGAAATACTGCACTCAAGTGCCGAGGACTACATAAAAGAGGTGAACACCGAGGGACTTCCGGTTTTTTCAACCCCGCTCGGACCTTGCTTCCCCGGATGCTTTACATCTATGGTAAGGATAAAGCAGGCAAACCGTCGTATTGAGAATGCGATCGCTCTCACGGAAAAGGCGATGAGCTATGCGACTATCGCATCGGGTGCGGAATTTGATACGGATAAGCTTCTTGAGGCGAAAAAGGCACTTGCATTCTGTCAGTTCCACGATATCCTTCCCGGCACTATGATAAAGAAGGGGGAGGATGATTCCCTGCGTGATCTGTCATATGCTGAGGAGATACTTGACAGGCTTTACACAAAGGCGTTTTTCAAGCTGTGCGACGGACAGAAGAAGGCTGAGGAAGGCACTATCCCGATAATGGTGTTCAATCCTCATCCCTATGAGATAGAGAGTGAATTTGAGTGCGGATTCATTCTTGGCGGTCAGAACAGGAATCATGATGAGTTTACTGTCGGCAAGGTATACGATGAGGACGGAAATGCACTTCCTACGCAGAATGAAAAGCCTGATGCATACTTTGAACTTGACTGGATAAAGAAGGTGGCGTTCAGAGGTAAGCTCAAGCCATCAGGCATTACAAGGTTTGACTGCAAGCTGACAGTTATTAAAAATGAGACTCCGGACAAGAATGCAGGCTACGGCGATATCATAACCGTTTGCGGCAAGGATATGACCGTATGCATCAGCAGAAAGACGGGACTTATAGAAAAGTATGAGGTCGGCGGCAAAAACTATATCACAAGCGGCGGAAGAATAGAGGTCATGGCGGACAATGAAGATCCCTGGGGAATGACCGTTACGGATTTCAGGGATAAGGTCGGTGAGTTTGTGCTAATGAGCGATGCCGCAGCGAACGAGTATACAGGATATCCGGATTCGGGGATGCCGAATGTCAGGGTAATCGAGGACGGTGAAGTGAGAACAACGGTGCAGGCGTTCTTTGAATACGGTCGCTCTACTGCCGTTGTGGAATATACCGTACCTAAAAATGACTCATATGTCGATGTGAAGATATCGCTTGTATCAAATGATGTGAATAAGCTGATAAAGTACTGTATAGACAGCAATATCTCCGGAAAAGCATACGGTGACATGGCATTCGGCTACGGAGAGCTTGCCGGTGAAGAAACAGAAAATGTATTCCAGAAATGGTGCGGAATAAGAAGCGGAGATGATGCACTTTATGTCATCAACAACGGTACATATGCGGGAAGTTTTACTGACAGCACCATAAAGCTCTCTCTGCTTCGTACTCCCGTATATTCGGCACACCCCATAGATGACTATCCTATCTGTCCCAATAACAGGAGCTACGATCATATCGACATAGGTGAACGTGAATTTTCCTACAGGATAACCACCGCAAAGGATATCGGAAGACAGGCACAGATATTTGCCGAAGCTCCGCGGTCACTTTCGTTCTTCCCGTCGGGTATGGGCAAAAAAGCGGAAGAGGCTGTCAGCATAGATAATGACGATATCATCATGTCCTCCTTTGTTCGTGACGGAGACAAATATGTACTCACGTTGCAGAATTACTCCGACAGCGAAAAGGATGCTGTCATATCAGTTGCAAGCGATCCGGATAACATCAAAGTACACTTCGGAGCCTTCGAGCTGAAGCGTATTGAGATAAAGGCTTGATCGTCTTTTAAAATGAACAGATTATCATTTTACCGCTGTGAAATACCGGCGGTATTTTTTATTGCCGAAGCAACGGAGTTTTTGCAAAAAAATCAAATTAATTTATAAAATAGTCTTTATTTTTCGTACATTGTATGATATAATAATATGAATAATCATTACAATGCCGCAGTATACACTTTGCTTCGGATATAATTGAGGAGGGACTTGGATCTTGCAGACAGTAATACAGGCGATAAAGGATGCTTTTTCGTTTCTTTTGAATCAGTTTTCCTCTGTCGGATTCTTTGACATAGCCGATATAGTCATAGTTTCCGTGTTGTTTTATTATCTTTACAAATTTGTCCGCGAAAGACGTGCGGGAAAGCTTGCCATAGGTATCCTTTTTATACTCATAATCATGATGCTCAGTAGCTTTTTCAAAATGTATGCGCTGAATTTTATAATAAGCAATATAGTTCAGGTAGGTATCATAGGTATCATCATACTGTTCCAGGCGGAGCTTCGTTCCTTCCTTGAAAAGGTGGGCGGTGAATCCATAAGGAGCATAACCCAGAGGAAGGATACCAATGTCATGAGCAAAACCTCCGAATGTATAGAGATAATCGCCCGTGCGGCATCGGAGCTTTCTGCGGAAAAGACAGGTGCGCTTATGGTGATTGAGAGGGGTACAAAGCTCGGTGATGTTATAAAGACAGGTACTGTTATAAACGCTGATCCCAGTGTGTATCTTATACAGAATATATTCTTCAACAAATCCCCGCTTCATGACGGAGCTGTGGTGATTCGTGATTGCAGAGTATATGCGGCAGGATGCTTCCTCCCGCTATCTCAGGATGAGACCATAATAAAAACACTGGGTACACGTCACAGAGCAGCGATAGGCATGAGTGAGAATTCGGATGCGGTGGTGGTCGTGGTTTCCGAGGAAACGGGCATGATCTCCGTTGCAATTGACGGATATCTTTTAAGAGGACTTTCAAAGAGCGATCTTATATTTAAGCTGGAGGCTCTGCTTATAGGTGATGAAGATAAAGCATCGGAAAACAATGTCCACAAGACCATCGGTGCAATAGGAAAGATACTTCCCATACCTTCTTCAAAGGATAAGAACGAGAAGGTACATAACAAAAAGAAAAGAAGCGGCAGCATAGACGATACCGCGGTAAACGGCACGGATAACGTCAGCGAAAACCATGACAGGAGGTGAAGCCGATGCGTTTTTTCAAATATGCGGATAATACGGAAAAAAATGCAGGATCGTCCGGAGACGACAAGAAAAAAAGGTCAAAGGGCTTCAGTTCATTCTTTGCAAAGGTAGTTTGCGTTGCGGCGGCAATAATAGTATGGTTTTATGTATCCGGCGAGCAGAGCATTACCTATGAGAAGAAATTTACCGGTGTTGAGATAAAATACAACATGGGAACTCTCGGCGAAAAGGGATACAAGATAGTAAGCGGTAAGAATACCACAGTAGATGTTACCGTCACCGGAACAAGACGTGAGGTCAGCGAGATGACGGTTGAGGATATAGTTGCAAGAGCGGATCTCTCAAACATCAGCAACGCGGGTGAGTATCCCGTGAAGATAAATGTATCAACTCCGGGAAATACCAATGTCAAGGATGTATATCCGTATGAGCTGAACCTGTATATCGATACACCGGTGCAGAAATCCTTTGTGGTGAATGTTGAAATGCATAATCTTGCGATGGGCGATCCTTCTCTCAAGATAAGGAACAGCATACTTTCCGTAAATGAGGTCTGGGTATCAGGTCCCGAGGAAGAAGTCAATAAGATCGCAGGTGCGAAGATAGATCTCGACTTTTCCGGCGAGAGGATAACCAACTCGGTCTCAAGAACAGGTATCGCGATAAAGCTTGTGGATCAGGAAGGAAATATATACAGAAGTCCCTATCTTACACTTGATGAACAGGAGACAAATGTCGATATCATAGTCAACAAATATGTGACAGTTCCCGTAAAGCCAAAGTATTCCGGCGGCTTTGATGCGGATGAAGCGGGATACAGCGAAGTTGTAGAACCCGGTGAGATAAGCATCAAGGGTGCACCTGAGGTGGTAAGCGGTATCACATATATCGAGACCGCCGAGATAGATGCTGATGATATACGCGGCGAAGGATATGAAAATGAAGTGGGACTTTCTTTCCCTGTCGGCATAGAGGCTGACGGAACGACACCCAGGAACGTCATGGTAAGTCTCGAAAGAACAAACGGAAAGAGTGCCGTTACAACGACGAATATAGTCCTCATAAATAAAAATCCGAAGCTTGATTATGAGCTTGACATAGAGAGTGTAAAAATAATATTCTCCGGAAATCTTGCGGATATCGAGATGCTCAGCGACAAGAATGTATACGTTATCGCGGATATGGGCGGAATAACCCGTGAGGGAGAATACGAGAATGTAAAGCTCAGACCTCACGTTTTCGGAATGAACGTGCTTGATGACGGCAGCGTCAGGGTCGAAGGCGTATATAACTGTAATGTCACAGCATCAAGACAGCAGGAAAAAGTGACCGATATCGGTCCCAAGGCAACATTTGATTGATACCCGGCAGATACAGACGGGAAAGGAGAGCGGCATATCTGATGATCAGAAGGTTCATGGTACACAATATAAAGATCGGATTATCCGTGGATAAGGAGTCCGGATATGATGCAGCCGCACTGGGACGTGTCATAAGGATGCTGTCAAAGAATGCTTTTTTCTCCTCCTGCGGAAAGGCGGAACTTGGTATCTTCAAAAGATCCGTGGACGCCAGGGATAAAAATGCGATAAAGCTTGTGTATTCGGTGTTCTTTTCCTATAATGACGAGCTGAATGCGGCGAATACCGTTGATATTGAAAAGCTTGAGAGAGCCTGTAAAAAGGATAATATCGTGATCACTTCCGACGGGGACTTCAGAATACCGGAATATAAAGGCGGTATGCGACCTGTGGTATGCGGCTTCGGTCCGTGCGGAATGTTTGCGGCATTGATACTTGCAAAAAGCGGTGCGTGTCCGATAGTACTCGAAAGAGGTGCGGATGCCGATGAACGTGTAAAGACGGTTGAAAGATACTGGCAGACGGGAGAGCTTTCCGAGTCCACCAATGTGCAGTTCGGTGAAGGCGGTGCGGGAACTTTTTCCGACGGAAAGCTGATGACAAGGATAAACGATCCTCTTTGCTCGTATGTGCTTGAAACACTTGCAAAGCATGGTGCTGATCCGGATATTCTTGTCAACGCAAAGCCTCATGTCGGTACGGATAAATTGAGGAATATAGTCAAGAGCATAAGAAAAGAGATAATAAGCCTCGGAGGAGAGGTACATTTCAATTGCGAGCTGACCTGTCTTGCCGTATCACCGTCGGGAAACAGTGTGAAGATCGGAATAAACGGCGAGGCGGCAAGCCTTGAAACCGATGCACTTTTTCTTGCGGTCGGTCACAGTGCGAGAAATACCTTCTCTATGCTCTCGCGTTCCGGTATAGAGATGTGCGCAAAGCCCTTTTCCGTCGGTGTCAGGATAGAGCATCTTCAGAAGGACATTGACAGCGCACTTTACGGTGAGCTTGCAGCTCATCCCGCACTTTCAAGGGGAGAATATGCTCTTTCCTGCAGAGTAGGAGAGAGGGCGGCATATACCTTCTGTATGTGTCCCGGAGGAACGGTCGTCGCTTCCGCAAGTGAAAAGGAAACGATAGTTACCAACGGTATGAGCTACAGTGCGAGAGACGGTGAGAATGCCAACAGTGCGGTGGCGGTATCGGTAAATGTCGAGGACTTCGGAAATAACCCCTTTGCGGCGATGGAATTTCAGGCAAATATCGAAAGAACGGCATACAGGGCGGCAGGCTCCGACACAAGCGCACCCATACAGACTGTGGGCGGACTTTTCGGGAAGACCGACGGTGTGCCGACAAATGTCATGCCTACCTATACGGGAAAGACAAAGGTAACGGATATCTCTACCGTGTTTCCGTCATTCGTGACAGAAACACTCAAGGCGGGACTTAGAAATTTTGACGGAAAGATAAAGGGATTTGCTTGCGACAGTGCTGTGCTTACAGCTCCGGAGACAAGGACATCCTCTCCCGTGAAGCTTCCCAGAGACGATGACAAAAGAGCTGTCGGTCACAGGTGTATCTACACCTGCGGTGAAGGTGCAGGCTATGCGGGAGGCATCACAAGTGCGGCTGTTGACGGTATAAGATGCGCACTTGCTTTTCTTGGAAACAATAAGTGAAAAATAAAATGTTGACTGTGACGTATTTTTGTCATGGTCGGTCTTATTCTATATAACGTGAGCAAGATGTCCCCCGCCTCTATAGGCGGCGGGTTCCATTTCCTCACTCGGTGGGGGATCCAATCCCCCACCGAGTGACAGGCAGCTTTGCTGCCTCTTGCCACGTTGAATGACGGGG
>SVQR01000080.1 GCA_015065225.1 Oscillospiraceae bacterium
GTTTTTTGTACAATAATAAATATTTTTTGCAAAATATAAAAAAGAAACCGATCAGGTCTTGATATAACCGACATAAAGTAGTATACTTCAAGACAGTATACCGAAGAAAAAATACGGAAAGGAATAACCATCATGCTTTTAAGAGACAGATTCTGGCTTTGGGGACACCCCGAAGGACGCTACAACCTTAACGCCGACGATTTCGGCTGTCCCGATGTATCGAGAATGACACCCATGGAGGGCTGTCTTTATCTCGGAGTACGCAACACATTTATGGTACCTGTGGGAGTACAGGTCAACAGACGTCAGTACAACAAGTCCTTCAAAACACTTCGTCAGGTCGGCTGGGAATGCTTTGAGGCAGGCAAAGATCCGTCAAAGATAGAGATCGTGATAGAGGAAGCGAAGGATTTCCAAAATATCGGCTGTGCGGTAATCGACGACTTCAAGTGTACCGACGAAAACGGCATCATGAAATACAAGAGCGTGCCGATAGAAAATCTTCAAAAGGTCAACGACAGACTTCACAACAACGGCATAAGAAGGCTTGACTCCTGGATGGTGCTTTACTGTCATCAGTTCGGCATAAACCACGAAGAGGACAAAGAATTCCAACCCTACATGGACGAGTTTGACGGCGTCATCATGTGGAACTGGAGAGAGAGCGAATACAAGGCTATCCCGGAAAAGTGGGAGCTTTTCAAGACGTATACGCCGAGGACACGCAGGATGAACGGATGCTATCTCTACAACTTCGGTGAAAAGAAGCAGGCTACCGGCGAGATAGTAAAGTGGCAGCTTGATTTTTACCGTGAGCTTTTGTACAAGGGTGAGTCGGAGGGTGTTGTTCTTCACACAAATACTATGGCTGACCTTGATTATCCCGCTTATGACGTGGCTTGTGAGTGGATGGATAAGTATGGGGATGAGGAAATAGACTAAAGCTTTTATGTCAGTCTTTCCGGATATGACATTTTAAGTACATGGGGTGAAAGTAAAAATGATTTATCATATATCGGATTTTCTCGGCTCACGCGGTGCTTCATATGCTCTTTGCGAGGCGGTAAACAGTCTTTGCGACGGCGATACTCTTTGTCTTGACGGGAAAGAGCTTGAGATTGACAACAGCTTTGCAAGCGGTGAATTTTTCTATCTTCCGAGATACAGCAATCTGAAAAAGTATTACGCCGTAAACATCAAAAAGAAACGTGATATCACCATAGACGGTGGCGGTGCAAATCTTATTTTCAAAGGAGATGTTTCCGCCTTCGGTCTTGAGGAATGTGAAAATATTACACTTAAAAATTTCACGATAGACTACAAGACTCCCTGCTTTATTCAGGGGCGTATTATTGAGGCTGAGGAAAATTATATTGTACTGGATTTCAATTCGGAGGGACTTTCGGTAAAATACGATGCCGACGAAAGAAAGCTTCTTTTTAAGCCCTTCGGCAGTGAGGACTATTATGAAGCGGACAGTTTTCTTACGGATGAGTTCGAGCCGGATACGAAGTTCCGTGCGGCAAGCTCTCCCGATTACTTTCTCTGTGTAAACAAGGAGCATCCCTTTTATCCTTCAATGTCTGTTCTTGCGGATGTTGAGGTGCTTTGCGACGGAATGATGAAATTCACATTCAAAAACAGAAGGATAAACCATAACGTCGGCAACTGCTTTGTCGGAACGGTACACGAAAGACGGAACAACAACATTCATCTGTTCAGATGTAAAAACGTTACCCTTGAAAATATCACAATGTATTCGTCGCTTTCCTTCGGTGTGATAAATCTTTGCGGCGAGAATATGACCGTAAGAAACGTAAATTCTCTTTTAAAGCCGAATACGGAAAGACTTATTGCGGTGGTTGCGGATATGTTCCACTGTGTGAATATGCGGGGAAGCGTCGACGTTTACGGCTGTACGGTTGAGAATCTCATGGACGACTGTCTTAACATTCATTCGCTTTTGTCGATTGTCAAGGAATGCATAAGCACGGACACCTTGCTGATTCACTTTACATATCTTGCGAAAAAAGCGATAAATCTTTATACCGCGGGAGAAAAAATATCGGTGCTTCATCCGGATACCTTTGAGAAAATCGGTACTTTCACCGTGAAAAGCTCCGAATATATGGGAGACTATCATCTGAAGGTTCGGTTTTACGAAAATGTTTCGGACATTCCCGAAGGGTTTATTCTTGAGTCGGAGGATGCAAAGCCGAGCGTACATATTTCGGACTGCAGAATGGGCAGAAACAGAGGCAGAGGACTTCTTGTTCCCTGCGGCGGAAAAACCTTAATCGAAAACAACGAAATTTACAGCAGCAGCAACGGAATCCATGCGAGCGGTGCTTCAAAGACATATCTTGAAGGTAGTGCCATAACCGATCTTACAATAAAAAACAACGATCTTACCCGTTGCAATCCCACGGAAAAAGGATCGGATATCAGCATAGATCCCACGGGACTTTCGGAAATAAAGTCACCCTATCATAAGAATATAAAAATATACGGCAACAGATTCGCAACGAACAGGCACAAGGCTGTTTATATGAGGGCTTGCGCCAATGTTGAAATATACGGTAATTTCCACTATGACGGAAAAGCAATCGACTCCTCGGAAGCGGAGCTGTACACCTTCAGCGGATGCACGGACATAAAAATCAGATAAAAATACGGAGAGCCTCGCAAAAAGGGACTCTCCGCTTTGTTTTCAATAAGGGGCTTGCCCCGTCATGGGGCGTGGCAAAAGAAAAACAAATTCGCTTTGCGAATTTTTTCTCGCAGCAAGGCTGCCTGTCAATCGGTGGGGGATTGTATCCCACACCGACTGAGGAAATGTAACCCGCCGCCGTGGAAAATCCGCTGTGCGGATTCTTCCATGAAATAAATTCACTATGTGAATTTTTTCTCTTTGAGGCGGGGGACATCTTGCTCACGTTATATTCCTGTTACGATTGTCGGACGACAGTTACTTTATCTCCGGCGCAGGAAAAATCCTCGGGCAAATCGGCATCCGTTATGATAAAATCAACCTTATCGGTGTCCGAAAGTACAAAAGCCGAGGTCTTTCCGAATTTTGTTTCATCGCACATAAAGACCTTCACACGGCTGTTTTCAAGCATCACACGGCGAAGATCGGTCTCCGCCTCAGACCAGTCGCATATCTTTCCGTCATTGGCAAGGGCACTTGATGAAAAGAATATTATGTCCGCAGAAAAGCCTCTTATGAAATTTTCCGCCATAGAGCCTGCGAATGCTCTTGATTCCGGGATGAGCCTTCCTCCCGTACAGTATGTGCGGATGCTCTTTTTTGACAGTATGTCCGAAACGGCGATGCTGTTTGTCACCACCGTAAGAGACATATTTTCCGGAAGATAGTGGGCGATGCTCTGTGCCGTTGTGGAGCCGTCTATAAATATTACATTGTTCGGCTTTACCAGCTTTACCGCTTCACGGCACATCTTCATTTTTTCATTGTGTTTTTTGCCGTGTCTGTATCCTATCGGAGTATCCGTATCCGCATCTGTCCTTATCATCGCTCCGCCGTGACTGCGTTTTATCCTGCCCTCTTTTTCGAGAAGCGCAAGGTCACGTCGTATCGTCGGGCGGCTGAAGTACAGCATCTCCGACAGCTTTTCCACCGTTGCAAATCTTTCCTTTTCGAGTATCTCGCATATTTTTAAAAGTCGTTCTTGTTTGATCATTTCAATCTTTACCGTATCAATATCTTATTATAACCGGACCTATAAGTCCACCCGAAGATGTCTGTTGAAGATATAGCTGCTGCGTATGATAATATGTTCCAAGCTGCCAAATCTGCCATTTTTCAAAGGAGGTCGTGCTTTGGTATTCGTTGGCGGGAGTGTTTGTAACACACACCTCAAGGGTGTTTTCCTCGCAAAGCTCCCCGGCACAAAGCTCCAATCTGTATGGACTCATTACCATCGTACCCTTTGAGCTTCCGTTTACAAAGACTTCGCAGGTATAGCGCACATCACCGAGATCCAGAAGTATCGTTCCATCCTTTTTCGGTGCTTTGAAAGTAGTCTTATACATAACGCTTCCGGAATAGCCTTTGCCGTAAAGTCGGGCAAATTCACCCAAGGTCGTCTTTACGTAAGGCTCGTCGTAACGCTCGGTCTCATAGTTCATGTAACCTATTACAAACCTGTCTTTTCTCTTTATATACCAGTCACCGCAAAGCTCTGTTTCGCCTGTATATACATTTTCCTTTTTGAAGGGTATATCACCGTCAAAGAAAAATGCCGACTCTCCGCTTCCGAGAGTTATTTTATCCGTAGAACATTCTATGATATTTCCGTTTTCGGCATAAAGCCTTACAAGCCTCTTGTCCGTTTTGATACCGAATGTCCTTTCCCCGGCATTTTCGTTAAACAGGATATATAATGTTCCGTTGTCGCATCTGCGAACACCAAGGCGTATTTTTCCCCTTTCGCCGGAGAGTTTCAGAGCCGCAGGAAGCATACCGCCTTTTATACTTTCGATATATACAGCACCGTCAATACAGGGCTTTTTTGCATTTGACACAACAATGAGCCTACCGCCGTTTTTGGCAAATTCGGAAAGGATCGCCTTGCTTTTCTCCGACATATACGAACATTCCGGAATAACTATAGTATCATATCTTCCGTTCCCCATTGAGATAATGCCGCATTTACAGCTCACGGCGGAATTCTCTATGACATCGTCGTCAACAATATCAAAAAGAACATTTTCATCCTCAAGCTCCCTTCCGATATCCTCGTATATGCGGGCAGTACAGAACTTTTCGTTCTCGACAAGAAGATCGTTCACGGGAAGATAATATCCCACATTTGCAACCCTTTCACCGACGGATGCAAGATAGGAGAGCCTTTCCGCAAAGCTGTTGAATGTGGGAAGATGCTTGAAGCTCGCCTGTACCTCATAGTATTTCGGTGACGAGCTCATCATATGAAAGCCCTCACGTCTGTAGGCGACTGACATAAGATTAAATACATTAATACCTCGGACAGCCTGATAGTTCAGGACATATCTCATATCGTCAAAGGTAAGTCCCGCACCGTATACGCCGAAGGATTCGGTAAGTGCACGCCGAGAGCCTGTTTGCGATGCGGCTGAGGAAGCGTATCTCGGAAAAAATCCGTTGTTGTGATCCAGAACATCCCTGCCGTTGTTTATGTATGTCGGGAATATCTGACGCCATATGGCATCTATTCCGGGGATATCAAAACAGCGAAGTGCCCTCATGAGATGATAATGGCAAAATCTTGTATATGAGCAAAGTGCGCTGTGATCTCCGTCCATGTGTCCCGTGAACAGCATACCGTGTCTGTTTGCCCATTCCTTATTCGGCTTAATATAGTTATCGCACAGTATCCTTGAACACATATCATACCATGCGATCTTCGCCTTTGCCGCTTCTTCCGTCATATCACCGTCAGACATAAGTGCGGGAAGATACTTTCTTATCGAGTATCCGTTTTCCTCAAAGAATATTCTTTCCAGCTCCTGCCTGAAGGGAACAGCTCCGGGACCTTTCGGCTCATCGGTGAAAACGCAGGTGACGGTATCTCCGAACAATTCTTCGAGATACGGCTTATATCCCTCATGGGTAAGCTCAATAAAGCAGTCAGTTGCCTCCCGCCTTGTAACATCCGGAAGCTCGGGAGAACCGGGATTTTTAAAATTCAGTACATCCTCGTAATACTCCGTAACCGTACATTCCTCTTTTGCGGTATAGCCGTCGGATATCTCATTTTCACCGACATATGCGGCTACGGCATCCTTGCTTTTATTGTATTCGGCACCGGATGCAAGAGATATCTCTCTATTTTCAAGTACCCTTCTTGCATATTCCGGGTGCTTCAGCATGACTTTTCCGCAGGCACTTCCCGAAGGCCAGCCGCCCTCATCGTACAGCACCGCCGTCATTCCCAATTCCTTTGCACGCTTTATGGCATATGCGTATTCTTCAAAATAGGGTTTTGTAAGATAGTCCGGTGCGAGGAATGTCGGCATTGTTGTAGGTCTGAATTCCTTAGGCTCCGGTATTATGCAGAAGGACTTTATTCCGAGTCTTACAAATTCCGCCATCTGACGGTCGGTCTCTTCCTTTGTCACCTCACCGTTCCAGATCCAGTTATATATCGGAGAGTACAGCAAGGAAGGCTTTGAGAATTCTTCGGTGGAAAAAGAGTTATCGCAGTACAGCAATTTATTGCTCATGCTAAAAACGCCCCTTTCATACATTTATTTGAGCAAGGCAGAGTGATTATTTTTGATCATTTATCTATTTTCACGCCAAGACTTGATTTTTTTCGATCATTATGATAGTATTATAACATATGAATAATGATATGTCAATAATAGCAGGGAACAGGGAACAGGGAACAGGGAAGGATAAAAAGAAGTGGACAGTGGACAGTGGACAGGGAATGTTGGAAGCTTCGCTTCCTTCTGATTGATCAAAATTTATCTGAATTTGTTACTTCGGCTTACAGAATCAAGGTTGCACATAAAAAGATTTTAATTAATCAGCAAATTTCCGAAGGAAATTATCCTTCCCTGTCCACTGTCCACTGTCCACTGTCTACCAAACAAGGAGAAAACAATGCTAAAGCTAAAGCTAATCGCCTTCGACCTTGACGGCACACTTACACAGCACAAGACACAGATAGACGACAGAAACATGGAGACACTTGTAAAGCTGTCGGAAAAGTACAAGCTCCTTATGATAGGTGCGGGTGTCTGCGACAGGATATTCAAGCAGCTTCGTGAGTTCCCCATTGACATAATCGGGAACTACGGTATGCAGTATGCAAAGTACAACCACGATACAAAAACACTCGACCTTGTGAGAAACGACGGTACGGTCTGCGAAAACAAGGATGAGATAGAGGAAAAGGCATGGTACATCCGCCGCAAGTACGGCTTTACCGAATTTTCGGGAAACAACATGGAATATCATCCGTCGGGATGTCTGACGCTTCCGCTTCTTGGGACAAAGGCACAGCAGGCGGACAAGCTATCCTTTGATCCGGACAGAAAAAAGAGACGTGCATTCTATGATGAGGTCTGCGAGCTGTTTTCCGACTACAACGTCTTTGTCGGAGGCTCGTCGTCCTTTGACATGGCACCAAAGCCGTTCAACAAGTATTATGCTATGGATCTTTACTGCCGCGAGCATGGTTTTACTCATGAGGAGGCGGCTTTTGTTGGTGACGATTACGGTCTTGGGGGGAATGATGAGAGCGTCTACAAATCCGATATAAGATTCATCTGCGTTGATGATTATACTGCTTTTGCTGATATTATGAAGGATTTTATTTGATTGGGTATCGGGGTGTTTTTTTGAATTTGGTATATTGGCATATTTTTGGTTGATAGATTTATGCTGTAGTGCGTTTATTGGTTTGTGCTGATTTGGCACTGTAGTGCTTTTATTTGTTATCGACTTCTACTTGCTATCTTTCGCCTTGCCGGCGAGGGCCTTACTTTTTTTTCAACAGCGAAAAAAAAGTAAGCAAAAAAACCGCCGCTTAGGGGCGTAGCCCCTAAGTACCCCGAAAGGCTGGGTGCGACTTGCAATTGTATTCTTCTATTGGAATCCTGTCGATAACTTACGCCCAGGGGGGTGTCCCCCCCTTAAACCCCTAAGTTTCGCTGCCGCACTTTTTGGTTTGTTATAATTTGTGGCTTTTGTTGCTTGATTGATGTGTTTGATTTGCTTGGAACTTTTTGGGGTTGCGATGATTTGGTGGTTTTGTTGCTTGATTGAAATTGTTGATTTATTTTATGCTTTTTGGTTTTTGCCAAAAAATTGGAGTCATGTGCTAGCCTCGCCCTTTGGGAGAGGTGGCGCGCCGAAGGCGTGACGGAGAGGGACACAGGAATCGCATATATTCCAATCCGCACATCATTCCGAGGGTACACCAACCTCTTGTCCTCCTCTGAAGGATTCAAAGAATTCTTCAAAGAAACCTTTGGTTTCTTCAGAACAGAGAAAGCTGTCAGCAAACTATCCTCAATTCCGAATTCCGAATTTTTCCCTCATCCCCTTTCCGTTTACCTCTACAAAAATATAATACGTTATTACAAAAATCAAAATACAAAGGAGAAAAAACATGGACATAAATTCCCTTCTCTGCACGAAAAGCGACTGTACCTGCGGAAAGGTACATACCTGTGACATTGAAAATGTAATAATAAAGAAAAACGCAATTTCCGAGCTTTTAAGAGAGGATATTTGCGGAAAATACGAAAAAATTGTTCTTGTATGCGACAACAATACATACAAGGCGGCGGGCGAAAAGGTTGAAAAGGTACTCGGTGACAAGGTCGAGACTCTTGTTCTTTTCCAAACCGACGGATTCCTTGTTCCCAACGAGGAAAGTGTTGCTGTTCTCCGGGCAAAGCTGACAGGTGATACTCAGCTTATTGTCGGTGTAGGTTCCGGCGTTATAAATGACCTTTGTAAATATGTAAGTTTCAACAAGGGACTCCCCTACTATATCGTTGCGACAGCTCCGTCAATGGACGGCTACGCATCAAAGGGTGCGGCAATGCTCATGGGTGG
Source organism: Oscillospiraceae bacterium (assembly GCA_015065225.1). Classification (GTDB taxonomy): domain Bacteria; phylum Bacillota; class Clostridia; order Oscillospirales; family CAG-382; genus SIG622. Next base: position 8,579 of record SVQR01000080.1, read on the forward strand.
TATGAAGATAACCTACAATACCCATGTTCCGAAATGCATTATCGGAGATGTTGACGTACTTCGTAATGCTCCGCTTGAAATGATAAAGTCCGGATACGGTGATATTATCGGCAAGTTCAGCTGTCTGAATGACTGGAGGCTTTCACAGGTCGTGAACGGTGAGGATGTATGCGAGTACATTTACGGTCTTACCTATGAGACTACTCTCGGAATGTCAAAGATGGGCAAGGCTGTTATCGCAAGAACGGATGACAGCATAGAGTATCTCATGAAGGCTCTTGTCATTGTGGGAATTGCGATGGCGTACATGGGTAATTCCAGACCTGCTTCCGGAAGCGAACATCACCTTTCACACTACTTCGAGGTTGTGGGACTTCTGAGGAACGAGCCTTACTTCTGCCACGGTACGGATGTTGCATATTCAATGTACGAAACGCAGAAGATGCGAGAGAAGCTCCTGACGCTTGATGCACCCGCCAAGAAAGAATTTGACCGTGAGGAATGGGAAAAGAACATCCGCAGAGTATACGGCACAAGTGCAGACGGCATAATCGCACTTCAGGAAAAGCTCGGCTGGATATACGAGGACAAGATGCCCATTTATACGGCAAAATGGAATGAAATAAAGAAGGTACTTTCGGAAGTACCCTCATGTGAAGAAATAAAGCAGATGCTTTGCGATGCACAGCTTCCTCTTGATGATTTCTACAGGATGTACAGCGAAGAAAAGCTTGCGGATGCTGTAATATATGCAAAGGATCTCAAGGACAGATATACGGTGCTATGGCTGTATAATGCGATAGAGGGCTGAACTGCTTTAAATTATTTAGTAGTGGACAGTGGACAGGGGACAGATTTAGTGGACAGGGGACAGTGGACAGTGGACAGGGAAGGATAATTTCCTTCGGAAATTTGCAAATTAATTAAAATCTTTTTATGTGCAATCTTAATTCTGTAAGCTGAAGTAACAAATTTAAACAAATTTTGATCAATCAGAAGGAAGCGAAGCTTCCAACATTCCCTGTCCACTGTCCACTGTCCACTTTTTCCCCACCGCTAAACATAAATTTGAATATATCCCCCTCCCCTACAATAAATACACAGACAGGAGATAACAAAATGGAACTCAATTTTCCCTACAAAATGATGGTCGCAGGTCATAAAGGCAACTGCGTAAAAAAGTGTGAGAACACAATGCCCGCATTCATCGCAGCAGTAGAAGACGGTGCGGACATGATAGAATGCGATGTAAGACTTACAAAGGATCTTGTACCTGTACTCATGCACGATGATACACTTGAGAGAACGACGCTCGGTACGGGCAAGATATGTGAGATGACATACGAGGAGCTTCTGCAGGTCAACACAAAGAGAAGCCCCGAGGGCGTTCATGTGCACATTCCGAAATTGGAGGAATTGCTGATTCTTCTGCGTGACAACAATGTTATGCTGAATCTTGAGATAAAGGAATACTATAAAAACGGCGAAAACAGAGAGAGATGCGAAAAGTGCTGTGATCTGTGTGTTGAGCTTATTGAAAAATACGGCATGGGTGACAAGATGGTATTCAACAGCTTTGATGCTTATGTTCTTGAATACATCGAGGAAAAGCATCCGAAAAAGTATCTGCACCACGGATTTTATCCGTACACCATAATGGGAAATGTAAAAAGGAATCCCGACGAATACCTTTTCTGTGCGTGCATATTTGATGACGGAAACAAGGCTCTTTACGATGAGCTTATCAAGAAAGGCATACAGCCCTGGGTTGGTGCGGGAGTTAAGACAAAAGAGCATCTTGAAAAGTGTCTGGAATTCGGTGCAAGACTTGTGACGACGGATAATCCTGAGGTGACTTTGCAACAGCTTTCGGAGCTTGGTGTGAGATAATTTTTCTATATGTATTTTTTATAAAATACATATGCGAACACTTTTGCAGCAGCTTTCGGAGCTTGGTGTGAGATAATTTTTCTATATGTATTTTTTATAAAATACATATGCGAACACTTTTGCAGCTGCTTTACGAGCTTGGTGTGAGATAATCTTCTATATATTTTTTTGTAAAATACATATTGGAATAACATAATTTATCCTGTATATTTTTCCAAATACATATATCAACAAAAAAGGCAGCACCACGGTTTTATCCGCGATACTGCCGATTATTTTTGTTCTTTACTTTTTGGTGAACTTTACACCGTCAAGGGTGATGTAGTCGCCGTGGTTTTCAAAGGCAAAGTCCTCCGTGGTCTTCATGCCGAACATTTCTACCGTTATGTAAAGAGTGTCGCCCTCTATCTCATATTTGCCTTCAACGGTGAGCCCGTATTCCGTCATGTCTACCTTGTTGCCCTTGAATTTGAGTTCGGTCATTGTTACGAATGCTTCGTCGTCGTCCATTACATATCTGCCGTTGAGTCCGCCGCCGCATGATATCGCAGAAAGTGCGAGGATGGAAACGATAACTGTGAGGATGAGAGTCTTGAGAATTCTTTTCATGATATACTCCTTTTTGCCCGGACACTTCTCTGTCCCGCCGGCTGTTTTATTGTTTACATTCTCTTAGACGGAGTCTGCGGAAAAAAGTTCCGTATTTTGAAAATAATTTTAAATTTTTGCAAATCAACATAAATTTGGGAATGGGATCCTCCCTCACATCTGTTCCGTTGATGCCCCGTTATCCTACCGGCATATCGCATGCGATCTTTATTATTATGACATAACCATACCGTACATCCGAGAATAATCCGATCACATTCGTCATCTGATTTTTGTGTGACTTTATCACTTGACACGGTGGGGATTTTGGTATATAATTTCAGTATCGTAAAAATATGCTTTCCGGAAAAGGAAAACCATAAAATCAAAGATATACAAGGCACAGTATTTGATATTAAAAAATTTGCCGTTCCTTATATGTTTTTCCAAAAAATGTATAAGAAAAAATCAAGGAAGATAACTATGAAAGAATTACAAGGTACAGTATTTGACATAAAAGAATTTGCCGTTCACGACGGACCGGGTATGAGAGTAACCGTATTCATGAAAGGTTGTCCGCTTCGTTGCATCTGGTGCCACAATCCCGAAGGACTCTCAAGCGAGCCTCAGCTTGTCAAGAACGAGGAAAAGTGCGTTCACTGTATGTGCTGTGAAAAGGCATTCCCCTGCAAGCATCCCGAATGTCAGCCCTACGGTGTATGTACAAAGGTATGTCCGCTGAATATACTCAAAATATCAGGAACAAAATATACCCCCGAAGCTCTCGTCGAGCGTCTTAAAAGATACAAGGTATTCTTCCGCAACGGCGGCGGTATCACCTTCTCGGGCGGCGAGCCTACAATGCAGGGCGAATTCGTGCTTGAATGCATGAAGCTCCTTCACGCCGAGGGCATGAGAACGGGCATCGAGACAAGTGCCTTCTGCAATCCGAAGCTGTTCGCCGAGATCATTGCGGAAACGGACGATATATACATAGACCTCAAGGAATTTGACAGCGAAAAGCACAAGCTACTCACGGGAGTTCCCAACGAGGTCATCCTCGGCAACATAAAGGCGGTTGCGGAAACAGGCAGACCGTTCACGATAAGAATGCCGATAATCCCCAACATAAACGACAGCGACAAGGAGCTGAAGGCTGCCGCAGAATTCCTTTTGCCCTACAAGGACAGAGTAAAAGTGGAGCTTCTGCCCTACAACACACTTACGGGAGCAAAGTATAAGCTGGTCGGCATGGAATACAAGCCGGAGTTTGACGAAAAGGCAAAGCCGAACACCGATGTGGAAGTCTTCCGCAAGCTCGGATTTGATTGTGTGACATATAAGCATTGAGGTTAGGATTTAGGGGATAGGATTTAGGGGTTAGGATTTAGGGGATAGGATTTAGGGAAGGTAAAGAATAAAATGGAGTCAAGGATGAGTTTGGAAGAATACAAACATAAAGTAAAGGAATACCTGATAAAAGAATACAATTGCAGTCCGATGGAAGCGAATCGCTTGATGACGGAATACCGGGAAGATTTCCAAGAGGCGTTAAGCGACTTTCTGTGGAATCCTATGACAATGGCGTTGGCAATGCAACAGGGGTATTAAAAAACGTCAACACCCACAATACTGTTGATACAATATTTTTAAAAAAAGAAGATTTCCGCAAACCTAAGCAACAATTACAGCAACGTCATGTGCGGAAATCATCCTTCCCTAAATCCTAAATCCTATATCCTATATCCTATATCCTGTTCCCTAATTTCAAAATAAACTTTTTTCCAAAAAACACTTGACAAACCGAAACATTTGTGGTATAATACCATACGTTGTCAAGAAGTATGGCAATAAGAAACCATTCGGAGAGGTATCGAAGTGGTCATAACGAGGCGGTCTTGAAAACCGTTTGTCCGCAAGGGCGCGTGGGTTCGAATCCCACCCTCTCCGCCACTTTATTTATCACCGATGGATAAAGTCAATTGAATATCGACATTTGTTTTCACTATGCAGAAGTACTCAAGTGGTGAAGAGGCGCCCCTGCTAAGGGTGTAGGTCGGGTAACCGGCGCGAGAGTTCAAATCTCTCCTTCTGCGCCAAAAAAGACACAATATATAGTATCAGATTGTACTAAACGATACCGTATATTGTGCCTTTTGCTTTTTATGGGAAGTCCGTACCCCTTATCGTACCCCTTATAGATTTTTATGCCTTGATTTTATCATAGTATTTTTGCATTCTCTCGGCACTTTCATTCTTCATTTTTTCCGATACATGACCGTATACATCAAGGGTAAAACTTGCCGTTGCATGACCGAGGTTTTGCTGTACCGTTTTTATATCGTCACCTTCCTGCAGAGCTGTTACCGCATAGGTGTGCCCTTACGGTATAATTACGACAAACCGGAAAAGCCCCGTATTTCAAGGGTTTTCGGTTATCAGGCAAGGTTTTTCATCCTTTTCCAACCCGAAAAATCAAGCCGCGAAGTAGTTAT
>SVQR01000081.1 GCA_015065225.1 Oscillospiraceae bacterium
GAATTTTTTCTCTTTGAGGCGGGGGACATCTTGCTCACGTTATATTATTGGAAGTAATATACCTTGGAGTTTTCTTCCTCGATAATCTTTTCCAGAATATCATCGACATTTCCCATGAATTTGTACTGAACGGTTTGGTTCATTATACCGTACTTTGCAAAATTCGCATTATATCTGCGGATGTATGTGTTGTTTCTGAAGGTGGGAAGCCATTCTTCCTTTTCTGCGGCGATAATGAAGCAGTTATAGTTATCGGCAAAGAATATATTATCCTCTATTACAAAATTTTCCGCTTCGTTTCTGTGATGATCCCATCCTACGATACTTCCGCTTCTTGAAGGGTAGTATCCCCAACCCGTGCCGCTGCGGCTCAGTATGTTGCCCTTGTAAAGGATATTTTTCATATATCTATCAGGACTGCTTCCTTCATCGGCAGCGCCCATAAAGTATTCTATGTTATATATGCATTTGTCTATAACATTGTTGGTGTAGCTTACATTTTCGTGGACTACATTGCTCGTTCCGCCGGCAGAAAACTGATGTGTCACACCTGCGTCATAGCATTGCCATATATAGCAGTTATCAATAACAAATCCCTTTGTCGAGCCGTAAACCTCAATACCGTTGCCGTATCTTATCATCGAGCCGGTACTGCTGTTATAATACTGCGCCGAGCCTCCTATCCATGACAGCTCACAGTTTGTAAATTTTATATTGTTCGCAGTACCCATTGCAAAGCCGTGCGAGCCGGTATATCTGACATCAATATTATCCATATGGACATTATCAAAGACTCTTATGTGGTCTCCGCGCTCGCAAAGCTCGATTGAATTATAGTATTCACCGGGATTTCCGTAGTTGCATCTGAAATACAGCGTTGCCTGTGCGGTGGCAACATCCACATAACTGTCCTTTACATTATCGTAAATGCAGATAAAATAGTTATTTGACGTCATGGAGGTTGCGGGATCGAAAACCTTGCCATTGAGCATATGGCTTGTACCCGAAAGAGTCGGCATATATTTTGTGACCGTATTTGTACCGTTAAGGACAATGTTACCTATATCATTCACCTTATACGCATACTTATAAACATTTGTCGAGCCTTCAATAAGAGTCCAGAGTGACGGATCCGCCGCATCTCCTCTCGTATTTCCGTTGAATATCGGTTTTGCGCCATAGCCGTACGCCGAATAGGTTACGCCGTTCTTTGTACGCCAGCGCTCGCGCCATTCACATCCTCGCTCAAAAAGCACAAGATCTCCCGAAAGTGCAAGCTCGGACGCTCTTCCCGCCGTCTTCAGCGGTGACTCTTCGGAAAGTCCGTCATTATCGTCGCTTCCGTCGGTTGAAACATAATAAGTTTTTCCGGTTATATCAAAGCTCTCACTCGGCGTGTTCCTTATTTCCTCCACACGGGAATTCATGAGCTCAAGAACTTCATTATACTTCGCATTTCCCGTCACATAATCGGGAGCAAAATTTTCCGTGGCATTTGCGTTTCCTAAGCCTCTTGCCCAGTATTCTCCGCCGTTTTCATCAAAAAATGCTATGTGGTCGAGCGCTGCTTCAAAAATATCATTCTTTGCAAAGCTTGTATCCGTCACATCGTTGAATCTTGTTTTATACTGTTCAAAGGGTTCATTGGGATTTCTGCCGAGAATACGATTTATAAGTACAACCGCTTCGGCTCTTGACAAGGGAGAAGTCACGCGGGGAAATACTGCTTCGGGATTCATGTTTTCCGAAAAGTCCTGTAAAATTCCGCTTTTTATGTATCCTTCAAGATAAACCAAAAATTCCAAAAACTCGGATTTTGTCACAGGTTTATCCGGCTGAAAGCTCTTTTTGGTGTAGCTTTTCAAAAATCCGACATCTTCAAGATGCTCTATATATTTCAGCGCATAATGCTCGGAAACATCCGAAAAACGGCTTTCTCCGTCACCTGCGGGAACAAATCTGTCGCTGTCGGCGAGTATTCTCGAAATCATTGTGCAGGCTTCCGCTCTCGTTATAAAGCCCGCAGGATTGAATATGGCTTTGTTGTTTGAATCGTATGTACCTTCAATATAATGCTTTCTGTATGCCGCGCCGCCGGTTTCATCGGAGAAGAAATACATTTTTGATATATACAGTTCGTCGGAAGCGTTGAGATTTTTAACATCAATTGTACCAAAAGGCAGAAGATGCATCTGTTTTATTATCGGAGCAACTCCGTTTTTTATTGTACTGCGGGCCTCTCCAAGATCAAAGGAAGCAGCAGCCCAACGGTTTGCAACCAAAGCTTCTCGCGCATTCATATATGTGTGTGCTGAAAAAGTTTTCTGCGGCATAAGACGAAGCTGTGCCTTGCCGACTACAGGCTTCTGCGTAACGTATTTATATACAACAACGATTGTTGAATACTTTGTAATATCTATATTAAGAGTCGTATAGCTGTATCCGTCAAGATTGATATATCCGTTTTTGGAATCCGTGTCAGGTACGACCTTGAGGCATATATTGCCATCATATGACACATTTGAAGCCGTTGCGGTATCAAGACCATCGCATATCCCGTTAAAATAACTTCTGAAATATATCTCCTTTGGCTCCGACGGGATCACAGTATCAACTCCGGCCATGACACAAAGCGGAATGCAGGTAAGGAAAAGTGAAAGCAGAAGAATAAAAGAGAATAGTTTTTTCATACACCCTCCGTTTTTGCAATTTAAGATCATCTATAATATATCACACCCTAATGGTGACTGTCAATAGCTTTAAAAAAATACACTCCTCGTAATACAAGAAGAGTGTATCGTTAAATTTTATTCAAATCTTATCGCATAAATATCCGCATCGAGCATACGCATCTCAAGCACGACTTCCTTGCCGGAAAGCTTTTCAACAGCACCGTCATCAAAGCCTATCTTCTTATCCGTGGAATCTCCGAACATCTCGCAGCTCTCTATAACCTCACCATCTGCAGATTTAAGTGTAAAGAATATATACCCTCTCGCACTTGTGGATATATTTGCGAACATATCCTTGCCGTCATAGCAGAAAGGCTTTGTCACCACCATCTTCTCGGCAGCACCTGCATGGCGCGACACAAAACCGTCGAGACGTAACGTGTATCTGTAAAGCTTTGCGGAATAGCCCTCGCCCATCCAATGATTATCAAAGGCGAATATGGACAGCTCATTTTCCGCACCGGGTATATCAGACGGAGTTTCGATTATTCCTCTTGCGGGATAACAACTTCCGTAAACCCAGTTTTCGGGGAATTCAGCACCCGGACGCATAAAGGCTTCATCGTGCTTTTTGAAGGTGTGTCCGTTACGGGATACGATAAACACGCAGTCTGTAACAGAAAGACCGAATCTCGGTTCTGTTTCCATTCTTGTTTTGCGTTTTTCTTTGCCGCACAGCTCCTCAAAGGACTTCGACCAGCCTTTTCTTTCTATATATCTTGTGGGGAAACCTATTATATACTGCGGTGCTCTGTAGTAATTCTGACATACATTTGTATAAAGCGGAATATCCTCCGATGAGCCGAAATTAAGTATCACCGGCTTTGACCATGTGATAAAATCCTTGGACTCTATATATCGTATATCACGCACATCCACTCTCCAGTCGAAAGCACCGGAAAGCTCGGCATTCGTCTGCCCCGGCTTATGAAATCCTCTGAAATAGCATCTGTATTTTTTTACATATCCGTCCCAAAATGCCACATTAAGTGAGTCAAAGGTTCCGCAGTCGGAAATCTCGTATCCATCGGTAAAATGTATTCCGTCCGAGCTGAACATACACTTGAGATACTGCCTTGATGAACCGTCTTCTCTCTTATCCACAGCCTGAAGCACACATTTGTATTCCTCACCGTTTTTGCAATCGGGATTTTCGTCCTTGAATACCATAAAGTTGTCTACACTTTGATCAAGAAGGATATTATTGTCCGACGAGCCTTCAAAATCCGCAATACCGAGCCTACACTTTTCCCAAACAAGTCCATTGGTGCTTTCTGCATAGCACGGAAGAATTTTGCCCGAAATATTACCCATTTCGTCGGTTTTCCAGCCGAGATAATACATTCTGTATTTGCCGTATTCCTTATCGTAGAAGAAATTGTGATAGTCGCATCCGCAACCCTCCCAGGGGGCATCGTGCAGCATTACCGTTTCACGGCGTATGGGGGTATGCACCACACTTTCCGCGGTTGTACGCATTGTATCTATAAGATATTCATCAAAAAAGCACTCTCTTTCTTTGCCTATGTTAAGCATTATGATTATCCTCCTTTCGGAAATCATTCAAATCTGAAAGAATAAATATCTGCATCCATCATGCGTATCTCGAGAACAACTTCTCTTCCCGAAAGCTTTTCAATATCGCCGTCACAAAAGCCGATTTTTTTGTCCGTCGAATCGCCGAACATTTCGCAGCTTTCAATGGTTTCGCCGTCTTTGGACTTTACGGTAAAGTACATATATCCTCTTGCACTTGTGGAAAGATTTGCGTACATACTTTTACCGTCATAAACAAATGGCTTTGTTACAAGTAATTTTTCGGTTGCACCTGCGTGGCGTGAAACAAAGCCGTCACGTCTTATCGTATAGCGGTAAACATCCGTTGCATAGTCAAGTCCCATCCAGTGATTGTTGAATGCAAACATTGATATCTCCGGTTCAGCACCCGGTATATCCGAGGGAGTCTCAAGCATACCGCGGAACGGATAACAGTCGCCATACACCCAGTTTTCCGCAAATTCGGGGCCCGGTGTCATGAATGCCTCGTCATACTTTGTGAAATTAAGACCGTCACGGGATGCCATGAAGATGCAGTCTGTTACGGTAAGACCGTATCTCGGCTCGCCGCCTTTCATTCGCTTCTGACGCTTTTCTTTTCCGCAAAGCTCATCGTAATTCTTTGTCCATGCTTTTCTCTCGATATATCTTGACGGAAAACCGATAACATACTGCGGTGCTCTGTAGTAGTTCTGACATACATTTGTATAAAGCGGGATATCCTCGGTGTTGCCGAAATCAAGAAGTCTCGGCTCTGACCAATTCTTGAAATCTTTCGACTCCATATAACGGATATCTCTTACTTCAAGTCCCATTCCCGCATCGGTGTTTCTGTCTCCGACCTTGTGGTTTGATCTGAAATAACAGCGGTACACCTTCGCTACCTCATCCCAAAATGCAACATTCAGCGAATCAAATGCCCCGCGATCTGTTATCTCATATCCATCATTGAAATGAATACCGTCAGAGCTGAAAAGGCATTTCAGACATGCTTTGCCGTTGCCGTCTACGATCTTTTCCGCCCTGAGGACACACTTGTATTCCTCGCCTTTTTTACATTCCGGATTTGTATCCTTGAACACCATAAAGTTATCAAGCCTCGGATGCATTTGCGAGTTAAGAAGTATATTGTTGTCCTTCGATCCGTTATACTCAACAAGTCCGAGATTCGGCTTTTCCCAATGTATACCGTCACAGCTTTCCATATAACAGGCACGAATACCGTCAGAGCCTGTCGCATCATCCTTCAGCTTCCAACCGAGATAGTAAAGCCTGTATTTGCCGTATTCTTCATCATAGAAGAAATTATGGAAATCACATCCGCATCCCTCCCACAGAGCATCGTGCTTAATTACAAGCTCACGGCGTATGGGATTGTGTACTCTCGATTCCGCTGTGGTATGCATTGTATCAATAAGATAATCATCAAAAAAGCATTCTCTGCATTTGCCTATATTTATCATACTATCCTCCGAAAAATAACAATTACACAATCATTATAACACGCAAAAAACAAATTGTAAATGCCATATACGGACAGAAAAAATGTTTTATGGCTTAAAAAAGCACCGAAATGACATTCTTTCGCAATATCTGTCAAAAAAATTACAGTTAGTTTATTGACTTCCTGCCATTAATGATGTATCATATATACATAATAAAAAATAAGGACTGATGTATATGAAAAAATTATTGCTGATACTTTTGCTTGTGTTCGGCATCGCGGCACTTGCATGGTTTTTCTTTCTCAGAAATACGGATGCCCCAACTCTCGCCTTTGACACAAAACCCGAAAACAGCGATACCATTATACTTGATCCGCAAAACGGAAGCACCGCCACGGATCAGCCTTTGATAAAAGATGATAATACAGCTCCCGCAAATGATACGGACAATGCAAATCAATCAGGGACAACAGCTCCCGAAACACCTCCCGTGAAGGAAGATGAGAAACCTTCTGAAGATACTACTGCCGAAGAGAATCCGGATCATGAAACACAAGAGCCGGAGAAAACGGAAAATGATCCGACGGAAGAAAATCCGGAAGAAAATCCGGAGGAAATATTCCATCACAGCGAATCGGAAAAGCAGAAGATCATCGGAAGATACATCGAAGCCGAGGATTTTTACTACAATATTCTGCATCAGAACTATGACCTCGACGGCTACGATGTAATAACAAGAAAGAATTCCGACGGCTACGAAACGGAATATCACAGAGTACTTTATTATGACGTAAACTCCCTTGCCGACCTGAAAAAGTATTATCTTGAATACTTCACAAAGGATTTCGTGGACAGGATAGATTTCAGTGCCTATGTCGAAGCGGACGGCAAGCTGTATTGTGCAATGACGGGACACTCCGCCAAAAACAGCAAATATACCTACAGCGTTGAAAGCAAGGATATCACCAATGCATATATCGTAAGAACAGATCCCCACGGCAACGGAAGCACAAAGATCGCGGCAGTAAACAACGGTGGAAACTGGTATTTCTCCTCTGTTGCCATAAGATAACATACAATAAAAATCAACAAAGAACACGGACGCTGCATTGATATGTGCGCCCGTGTTTTCCTGTTCTCATTATTTTTTTGTCAAAGCGACCTTGTCCTCCATATCATCAATACGGACATCGGTGTTGTGCGGTATCGGCTTCCATGTGACCTTTGAACAAAGAGCGATCCATGTGGCAACATCCCCCACAAGACTGAAGAAAGGGAACATCAGCGAATAGAATATCGCCTTGTACCACCTGATCTTTTCCAGCCGCTTATATTCAAGCACAAAAAGCAAAAACGCCATGGGGATCACTCCCAGATGCTCGAATATAACTATTTCAAAAAACATCGGCAACATGCGCAAGCATTCCCATCCCGATACAACGGAAACAAGGATCACAGCCGAAGCAATATACTTCAACACCTTCAAAGGGATGGCAATGACATTGTAAGGCATCATGGTAACAAACATATCAAAGCAGTTGAATTTTCCGATAAATCCCTTTGCGGTAAATATGCCTTTTATAAGTACCCACCAGTTTTCCGCAAACGCCTGAAGATGTCCCTTCGCCCAGCGTATCCTCTGACGCATTGTGATCTTTATATCGGTAGGCTGTTCATCATAGAACTCCGCTTCGTGCTGATATGCAACTCTCTCACCGTTTACAACTGCATCTATGGAAAATGCCCTGTCCTCTGTAAGAGAAGTGTAATTCCAGCCATCCTTCACGAATTCGTTGGAAAATAAGAATCCGCACCCCTGCACCCATGTCGTAACACCCAGAAAAGACCTTGCACGGCTGGTGAATCTGCTTGTCCTCACCCAATGAAGACCGTAAGTGGCGGATATAAAATTACTGCCCAGATTCTTTGTGTTTCTGTATGATGTAACTATCTTCTCACCGCTGTCAAAGGCATCATTCATATGCCTTACGAAATCACGCTTGAGAAGATTGTCCGCATCAAACATTATGTAAGCCTCAAAGCTGTCAATGCCGTAGTCCTTCCTTATATTCTCAAAAAGGAACTGCAGCGCATACCCCTTGGTGCATCTTTCGCTGTCATGACGCTCATAGCATACAGCACCGTGACTTCTCGCAACCTCTGCGGTATTATCGGTACAGTTGTCCGCGACAACAAATACGGTGAGCTTGTCCGCAGGGTAATCCTGCTTTTTTATACTGTCAAGAAGCTGTCCTATCACCGTTTCCTCGTTTCTCGCACTGACAATTATCGCATATTTATGCTCTGTACCGGCAGAGGGGAATCGCTTTGTAAAGAACAGCCCCAACACCACATATATCGTCTGATAAGAGTAAAGTGCGCCGAAAACAAGTATGATGATATTGCAGATCTTAAGCACAAGCTCCATCCCGGCACACTCCTTTCAGCATTAGAGATTTCCATTAATGTATCGGGCACAAAACATAAGAATTGCACCCGATCCTTTGTTTACATAAACATTTTAAAGGTGGAAGAAATAAAATCGTACATTATGATAAAGACAAGAGGTATCATCACGATAAGAAGTACTTTTCCCCTGTCAATGAGCTTTACTACCTTTTCCGAATCCTCCCCCTGCTCCTGTGCATACTTTGATACCTGTACACCCGTAATAAACCACAGCACAAAGCACACCATCAGAAGCAAAGCAAAGAACCATAAGGAGTACACAAACGATACCTTAGCCAGAAGGAAATAAAGTCCCACGGACAGCGCACTCCAGACAATAAGAAGCACCATCCTCTGCTTTACGGAAAAACGCGTCTTTGGAGCTTTCTTTCCGGAAGCCTCGGTATTTGCCTTTGATCCCTTCCTGTACTTATACTTTTTCTTTTCCATAAAAACTCTGATTTAAAAAGTGCAATTATGCAAGAGCTTCGAGCTTTACCGCACCATAGGGACGCACCTTGAGAACATAAGCGGAATCCTCACCGAATACGCTCTTCATAACAGTATTGAATTCGTCAAGGTATTCATTGGGAACAAATGCCTGGATAGTACCTGCAAATCCGCCGCCGTGAACTCTGTATGCAGTACCGGGCTTTGTATCAAGCACCTGTCCTGCAACTGCGAGTGCGAGGGAGATGCCCTGTTCTTCAACATTCTTTACGGTATATGTATTCTGAAGCATTGTGGAGGAAGAAAGACCGGACTCCTTGATACCCTTGAGGAAGCCCTTGAGATCGTCAGCCTTGAGCGCCTCTGTGATCTTGCCGACTCTTACGTTTTCGTTACAGAAGTGAAGCGCACGCATGATAGCTCTGTCACCTACAGTACCTCTGAGCACGGGAATGTTTGCAATGATCTCGTTTTTGTCAACGTCACGGAGAACTTCCTTGCCGAAGTACTTCGCAACAGACTTCATTTCTGCGGGAACGGAAGCATAGTCATCGTTGAGGTCTGCATGGTTTCCGCCTGTATTTACAATGCAGAGGGAATAGCCGTGAGCCGAAAGGTCAAAGGGAAGCTTTTCAACTATGGGCTTCTTGGGATCTTCAAAGTCGATCGCAACGAAAGAACCAACCGCACAAGCAGTCTGATCCATAAGTCCGCAGGGCTTGCCAAAGTGTACGTTTTCGGAATACTGAGCGATCTTTGCGATCTCAACAGCATCAATAGTACCGTCATTGTAGAAGTGGTTGAGGATATTACCTACCATAACCTCAAAAGCCGCAGAGGAAGAAAGTCCCGAACCCTTAAGAACGCTGGAGGTCGTATAAGCATAATAACCGCCGGTCTTAAAGCCGTTCTTGTTAAAGCCGTCGCACATACCTCTTACGATTGCCGTAGCCTTATACTTCTGAGACTCAACAACTGTAGCCGCTGTAGTGATATCGCAAACGTCTTCATCAAAGCCTTCGGACTTGATCCTGATCTCAGCCGCATCAACCTTTGCCGCAACAGCAATAATATCAAGAGAGATACCCGCCGCAACAACCTTACCGTGGTTGTGGTCTGTGTGGTTACCCGCGATCTCGCTTCTGCCGGGAACGGAGAAGAGATTCACATCCGCATCCGCAGGAAGCTTTGAGCCGTATATCTCAACGAAGCTGTCAACAGCCTTTGCATATCTTGCATAAGTAGCATCCTTGCAGAAATCAGCACCGTAAAGTGCAGCGAATGCCTTGTCGTATGTACCGCCGAGAATAGCGGATTTAAGTTCTGTTATTTTCATAGTTGTCCTCCGAAATTTTTATTGTGAAATGGTTGTTACATAATCATACAGTATATATTATATCATAAGTTTTGCGGGAAGTCAAGTGTAAAGTTTTGAATGCGAAGGATTGGATCCGAGAGCAAAGAAAATTACAATATTTTCAAGAAAAAGGGGTTTACAAAAGGTCAATGTTGTGTTAGAATATTGTGTATAACAAAATTAACGGAGAGTTGTTAAATGAAAAAGATATGTTTTTGTGCAATAGTTTCTCTGTGCATGATCGTTGTGGCTTGCTTTGCTTTTTCGGCGGGGGCGGCGGAGATTGTTAAAAGCGGAACTTGCGGAGCAGATGGTGGTAATCTCACCTGGGCTCTTGATGATGACGGAGTGCTTACTGTTTCCGGAAGTGGGGATATGAAGAATTTTACCAGATCCAGCTATATTCCATGGTATTCATATAGAGGAAGTATAACCAATGTTGTTATAGGTGACGGTGTTACTTCTATAGGTGATCACGCATTCGAGAGTTGCATCAAACTTACAAGTGTTACAATTAGTGACAGTATTACAACCATCGGTAATTATACATTTATTTCTTGCGTCAACCTTACAAGTATTACAATTCCTAATAGCGTAACTTCTATAGGCAATTATGCATTCAATCATTGCATCAAACTTACAAATGTTACAATTGGTGACAGTGTTACTACTATCGGTGATTCCGCATTCTACAGTTGTGACAGCCTTACAAGTATTTCTATTCCTGACAGTGTTGCAACTATTGGTTCTTCCGCATTCGAAAATTGCGACAGCCTTACAAGTGTTACTATCCCTGACAGTGTTACTACTATCGGTAATTACGCATTCTATGATTGCGACAACCTTACAAGTATTACAATTCCTGACAGTGTTACAACTATCGGTGATTCCGCATTCTACAGTTGTGACAGCCTTACAAGTATTACAATTCCTGACAGTGTTACAACTATCGGTGATGACGCATTCTACAGTTGCACCAGCCTTACAAGTGTTACAATCCCTGACAGTGTTACAACTATCGGTAATTCCGCATTCTACAGTTGCACCAGCCTTACAAGTGTTACTATCGGCGACAGTGTTACAACTATCGGTGATGATGCATTCTACAGTTGCACCAGCCTTACAAGTGTTACAATCCCTGACAGTGTTACAACTATTGGTCGTTACGCATTCTATGAGTGCGACAGCCTTACAAGTGTTACTATCGGTGACAGTGTTACAACTATCGGTAATGACGCATTCAGTTCTTGCGACAACCTTACAAATGTAACAATAGGAACAGGCATAACAAGCATAGAAAACCAATTCAGCGAATGCACAAACCTTGAAAACATAATAATCCCAACAAATGTTACAAGCATCTCCGCCTCAGCCTTTGACAGTTTAAAACTTATAATACACGGATTTACGGGAAGTACTGCCGACACCTTTGCCGCAACAAACGGTGTTGCATTTGTTTCACTTGACGGCTTCATGGCAAATTACATAGACGGCGGCAAATGCGGTGACAATGCAACATGGGAACTGTACCGTAATGGTAAATTGATCATTAACGGTACAGGAGAAATGTACAATAAGAATATAACTACAAGTTCTTATGTACGCAGTGTTGAAATAACAGTTGGAATCACAACTATCGGTGATGAAGCATTCCGTAGTTGTGACAGCCTTACAAGTGTTACAATCCCTGACAGTGTTACAACTATCGGCAATCACGCATTCTATGATTGCGACAGCCTTACAAGTGTTACTATCCCTGACAGTGTTACAACTATCGGTAATTCCGCATTCTGTAATTGCGATAGTCTTACAAGCTTTACAATCCCTAACAGCATTACTTCTATAGGTAATAACGCATTCTATAATTGCAACAGCCTTACAAGTGTTACAATTCCTAATAGCGTTACTTCTATCGGCAGTCATGCATTCTATAATTGCAACAACATAGAAAAAGTATACATAACAAGCCTTGAAGCATGGATGAATACTTCATTCTATAATTCGTACTCAACACCTCTATACTACGGCGCAGATCTATATCTCAATGGTGAGAAACTAATAAATCTGACAATACCATCAACGCAAGAATCTATCAAAAACTACGCCTTCTACGGCTGCGAAAGTCTGAAAACAATAACAATTCCCAACACAACAAGCTCAATCCCGGATTCCGCGTTCAAAGGCTGTAATAACGCCACAATATACGGCTACGTCGGAAGCACCGCCGAAACAACGGCAAGAGCAAACATTCTTCCTTTCGTCGCACTGGATGAAGGCTGGCAACCCAAACTCTCATACAACGGCAAATGCGGAAATAATGTCATGTGGCAGCTTTATCAGAACGGCGACCTCGTTCTCAGCTTTATGAACAGTGCCACTTCGGATGTAATATACGACTACACTTCTTCAAGTCTGCCGACCTGGAACACATACAGCACATTGGTACGAAATGTCGTTTTCCCGAAAGGCATAACAAAAGTAGGTGATTACGCATTTGATCAGCTTACGGGAATAGTGACCGTCAGCTACAGCGGCGATGAGGACTCCTGGAAAGAAACAGTGATCGGCACAGGCAATCTCCCTCTTGAAAAGGCATACATCATTTACGGCGAAGCGATGAATGTCAATATCAATTACAAGGATGTTGTAAAAACCACGGCAACAGTCAACGGCAAGGTAATCCCTGTCATCATAAACCTTGAAGCCGGAACTGTTTGGCAGGAACTGAAAGACAATCTCATCTATTCCGACTACACCGACGTCATCGTCTATGACCATGACGGAAATCTGATCGACACAGAAGATCTTCTTTGCACCGGCTTTATTCTCCACCACATCAACAAAAACGGTGCGGTCATTGAAGAAATATTGATCTCGGTCAGCGGTGATGTAACCGGCGACAGCGCTGTAAACGTCGATGACATCCAAAATGTTGTGGCACACCTTGCCGGAGAAGACAACGAGCTCAACAAGATCGCAATAGACAAGGATCTCAACGATGTACTCACCATGGAAGAACTCAACACGTTCATAGCCACATTCAGATAAAACAAAATGAAAAACTACTGCGGAAGCCACCAAAGACCTCCGCAGTTTTCTTTTTTTGCCAACATCCAAGGATCTGTAATTGATCTTTGCCGCATGATCATGCCGTATGTTTTTAAAAAAAGGCAAATGTGTATTCGGGATCACGGACAACGGTAAGATTTTTTGGGAAAATATTAGAAAAATCAGAGTAAAAAACAAAAGCTTTACAAACAAGATGATATGTGTTATAATAAACTTGTTATTTCTCTATTTTTTACACAAGGAGATAATAATGGTCAAAAGATCAATTTGTTCTTTCATTTTT
>SVQR01000082.1 GCA_015065225.1 Oscillospiraceae bacterium
TTTGCCGTATATACGCTGTCCTTATCCATTGATGTACGGTATACGGCATAGATATCATCGCCGAGAAATCTGTAATCAAACTCATACTGACAGTTATGGGGAAATACCGCAAAAAACTCTATTGTCGCCATATTGTCCTTTGAACGGTAAAGAACAGGCTCGGAGTTTTCCGTTGTTGCCGCACAGTAAACATATCCGTCCTTATGGAGGAAGGGCGTTGAGAGTCCCATCTGCTCGGTTGCAACATATTTATGATCGTGACAGCCGTTCTTTTCGAGATAGTCAAATACTATTGACAAGCCATAAGGAACAATGCTTCCGTCAGGCATTTTTATTTGTACTGTTTTTTCCTCACTGAGTTCACCGGAAAGAAAATCGAAGTCCTTATAGTAGAAGGGATGATCTCCCTCATCACGGCTGTTCTTTTCGTAGAATACTCTTACCTTTCCGTCACCGAGTCCGAGAATATTGGGAAGATATTCGGTATTCCCTTCGGAAACGGTAACAAATCTTATATTTGTCGGCTGTGACGCAGGAAAATAAGACAAAGACACTCTTCCGCGGGATTCACCGTAAAAGCCCTGATGTCCCGGCATATAGGCGCAGAACATGATACCGTATTTGGAATCAAAGGCAAGACAGGCACCGTCCGAGCTTGTCTCACAAAGTCCGTTGTTTATCTGCACGGAATGCTCAAGATTTATCATATATTTTCTCCTCTGATAACAAAAATGTGACCGTACCTATTTTAGCACAGTCACATCTGAAAGTCAATATTTTAATGGAATTTTACAGGGATTTATTCCTCGAAAATACCGCAAGCCTTTGCAACCATTTCATAAAGCTCAAGCTCGTAGTCGGGAGTAAACATATCCGTTACCTCGCCTCTTATCTTCTGTGCGAAATTATGCATCATTCCGTCGTATCTGTCATAGCCGGGAAACTCGGTGTGGAGCTTACAATCGTACCATCTTCCCTTTGTCATGCCGTCGGTAACATGATTCATGTATGTCTGCATACCGAGGTTGGTATACCTTTCAAGAGGCTTTATCTCAACGGTACCCTTACTTCCGCAGACAACAAGCTGACGTCTGTCAAAGCCACCTATCTCACGGGCACAGGTCTTTGCAAAGGAAAGTCCATTGTTGTATTTGAAAAGTGCAAAGCCGTAGTCTTTTGAATGTACATCTTCAAGGTGTGTGGATGTTGAAAGACAGGTAACGTCTTTTGTATAGCCGTGGAACATCTTTACAAGGTCAACAAGATGACAGCCGAGGAACATCATCATACCACCCGGAACACTGTTCAGCCATTCTCTCTTGGAAGGGATATGCTCACAGTCCATATGTGCTTCAACCGAGAATATCTCACCCAGCTCACCGTTCTTTACCATTTCAAGTGTCTTGTTTACTGCGGGATTGAAGCGGTACATATATCCCGTATGGAATACGATGTTCTTTTCCTTGACGGTATCTATCAGCTTTTTCATTGACGGAAAGTCGGTAGCGCAAGGCTTATCAACATGGAGATGAACCCCCTTGTCGGCGACCATCTGCGCATATTTTGAAAGAAGCGTATCGTGAGGCTCAACGGAAATCGCATCAAGATCATCCATCGCAAGAACTTCCTCAACGGTCTTTATCGGCAAATCCTTCAGCGCATCCTCCTGAGCCTTGTTGTATTCCTTTTGTGCAACAAATCCGGTTTCCGCATATGCCACTACTTCAAAGTCATCGGTAAGCTTCCTGAGCGATGCAAGAGTGGATGATCCATGATCGTGTTCTATGCCGATCTGTGCAATTTTAAGTCTTTTTTTCATATCTGTTATCATTCCTTTTTGATTATTTATATATATCATTCTTTGCAGGATCGTAATAAAGCTCTCCGGAAGCAAATGCGGTTTTGTATACGGGAGCATCACAAGGTGCGAAAGACACTTTTTCAAAGTCGGTTATCTCTTCACCGCTTTCAAAAACATAAGCCTTGCCGCAGGCCTTGACAATGCCGCCCTTTTCCTTCCATTTGCGGATGAAGTCAAGAGCCTTTTCCAGAACTGTAACTCCGTCCGTCAGAACAAGAGTCTTTACTCTTTCAAGGAAGCCCTCGCATATCATACCCGAATCTGCAAGATCGTAGTCTGTATGTGCTCGGATAACGCCCGTATCTCTCGCAAAATCAAAAATATCTATCTTTGACAGCCATATATCCTCAAGCGGATAGAATACTGCCGTATCAATTACCGGCAGCTCACCACCCAGCTCTTCGGTAAGCTTTCTGTAAAGCTCGGGAGCTCTCGCATAGTTTCCCGGATCGTTGTGTATAAGAACAGCTCCGTTCGAACGAGCCTCAAAGATCGCATTTCCCGCGTTGTCCTCGTAGAGTTCAAGTGCTGCCTCAAGTCCGAAGTCGGTACCGTAGAATCTTGCGGCAGTGGAAACTCTCTTGCAAAGAGAATCGGATCTTCCGAAATCGGAAAGATGAGCCCAGCCCGTCCACCTCGGTGTGATACCGTACTTTGCGCAAAGCTTCACGGCATCGCTCTTGTTGAGACCGTTTCTGTCTCCGACAATTCCGAGAGGCATAGCACCTCGGGTATTCGGAAAATGCTTTCTGATAATGGCGCATACCTTATCGGTGAACCTTGTCAGTGAATCGGCATACCATCTTTCACGGTCAAGCTCGGCAATTCCGCCGACACCGACAGCAGGCATCATATCCGAAGAAAAATCCGAAAGCTCCGTTCCCCACGCTTTGTTGAGCACTTGGATATTATCATATTTTTCCTTCATACATCTTGCAAAATCAGCCTTGGCAAGCTCGTCACCGCACCATTTTCCGTCATGGGTATGCTCGGACGAGAAGATATACTGCTTTACACCGAGCGGATAAGTATATTCACCGTAATCACCGTAGATACCGAAATACAGGAACTTTATCCTGTCACCGTATCTTTTTGCCGTTTCGCCGTATACATGGTCGTAATACTCAAGAAGTTTCGGATCCCAAAGGCTCGGTACGGTACACTCAAGTCCGTGTTCAAGGCATTTGAGACGTGTTATCTCCACCCACTTCGGAACGTGCTGAGGCCAGACGAAAAGTGCGGGCTTGAATCCCAGCTCTTCTATTCTGCCGATATCTCTGTCAACCCTTGAAAAATCAAGCTTTCCTTCTTCCTTTTCAAGGCATGCCCAGACAAGTCTCGTTTCTATGTATTCAACATTTGCGTTTCTTATTATCTTTATGTTGTCCCCTTCAAGGACACCGGGGAGTCCGTTGGCAACTATCCTCTGCCCCATTGGGATATCAAGATTCAGATGCTCTATCGGAATATGCCTTGTATGTACATAGCATTTACTCATATGCCGTGTTCCTTTCGGATATCCGCAGGCTTAGTCGAGTCTTTCCCAGTCAAACT
Organism: Oscillospiraceae bacterium; assembly: GCA_015065225.1. GTDB lineage: Bacteria > Bacillota > Clostridia > Oscillospirales > CAG-382 > SIG622. The sequence goes on from SVQR01000082.1 coordinate 3,416, forward strand.
GGCATCCTATCGGGAAGTTCTTGTCATTTGCAAGTCTCATAAATACTTCCTGACAGTCTGCGGGAGAATTGTGCTCGTTTACAAACTGCTCGTAGTTGAGTCTTCCGCCGGAAATGAGATCAAGCACGGTCTTTGCTTCATCCTTTACCGTTCTGTAACCGTGAGAGGATTCGACACTGGGTGTTGCAAGGATATGTGCGCCAAACAGCTGAACGCCTCTGCCGTGTACTTTTCTGTAATAGTCTATTGTGAAATTCTTATCTCTTGTACAGCCGAGAAGTGCGACTCTGCCTCTCTTTGCCATACAGTCAAGAGTCGTGTCAAGTGCCTGACCTACACCTGTAACCTCTATTGCGGTTGCAACACCGTCGCCTGTGAGTTCCTTTACTGTCTTTGCAAAATCCGGATCAAAGGGATCGAGAGCGTAGTCCGCACCAAGCTTCAGCGCAAAATCACGTCTTTCCTTAACCGGATCTGCGGCGATAATCGGATATGCACCGAACGCACGGAGCTGATGCACCGCAAAGCATCCGAGAATACCAAGTCCCATAACGAGTGCGGACTCACCTGCTTCAAGACCTGTCTTTCTTATTGCCGCCAAGGGGAATGTGGAGATATACGCAGTTGACGCCGCAGAAAGCGAAACATTGTCCGGTACTTTAAGAACACTGTTCTCATCCTTGATATTGACGGTGGTATGTACTCCCCACATAGGAATAACCCTGTCGCCGACCTTGAACTTTTTAACATTCTTACCTACTGCCATGATAACACCTGCCGAAGAATATCCGCAGGTGCGGGGAAAATGAGGAACATTGTCCGATTCATCACGAGGCACTATGCTGACATTGAGGTCACCTGTAAAATTCGCCTTTTCCGTTCCTGCACTTATCGTGGAGTGTACTGTTTTTACATAAATCTCATGATCTCTCGGCACATCCGGAATTTCACTTTCTATAAGCTCTGCCTTGCATTTGTCCGTAAATACTATTGTTTTGATCTTCATTTTGATTTCTCCTTTTATAATACTGTTAGATCTATTCTATACCTTCCCAATCAAACTGATAACCGATCGGAAAGTTCTTATCCTCAACAAGACGCTTGTAAGCCTCGGCACAGTTGTGCGGATCGTCGTGCACCGTTACAAAGGGCTTGAAGCTGATCCTTCCGCCGGATAGCATATCAAGTATTATCCTTGATTCATCACACTGTGTTTTGAAGCCGTAGCCCGATTCCCATTCCGGAGTTGCACCTATATGTGCACCGATAAGCTGTACCCCGTTGCCATGGACTTTCCTATAATAATCTATTGTAAAATTCTTGTCTCTGGTACAGCCGAGAAGCGCCACTCTGCCCATTTTTGCCATACAGTCGAGAGTTGTATCAAGAGCCTGCCCTACGCCTGTTACCTCGATAGCTACGTTCACGCCCTTGCCTTCGCGTGTTACACTCTTTACCTTCTTTGCAAAATCAGGCTCAAAGGGATCAAATGCGTAATCGGCACCGACGGAAAGTGCAAAATCTCTTCTTTCCTTCACGGGATCTGCGGCAATAACCGGATACGCACCGAAAAGACGTAGCTGTTGTACTGCGAAGCATCCGAGATTTCCGAGTCCCATAACAAGTGCCGAGTCACCCGGCTCAAGTCTTGTCTTTCTTATTGCGGAAAGCGGAAATACCGAGATAAATGTCATTGAAGCCTCGGAAAGAGAAACATTGTCCGGAACTTTCACTACCTTGTGGTCCGGCACACAGTTGATGCTTGCGTGTATGCCTCCTCCTGTTCCGAGTATTACCCTGTCTCCGATCTTTACATTTGTAACTTTATCTCCGATTGCCATTACAACGCCTGAGACCGCATATCCGCAATACCGGGGCCAAGTCGGGATGATATCCGGATTTGGAGTTACATTATTATCTCCGAGATAATTTGCCTTTTCCGAGCCTGAGCTTATAGTGGTATGTACAGTTCTGATGTACACCTCATGCTCTGCGGGAGCATCCGGGATCTCCTGTTCAACAAGCTCCACACAAAAAGGTCGGGCAAATTCAAACACTTTTCTTTTCATGTCAAATTCTCCTTGACGTTTAAAAATTCTCACCTACATGGTATTATAAACTATTGACAAATTCCATGCAATACATTATACTGTTGCAAAAGGGTACAATTCTACATTTTTGCATAAAAGGCGGAATTATAATGAACATAGACAGACAGCATTTCCTTTCAAAATGTTTTCTTTTCAAATCAAGGCGCACAGAGAGCTATGTTGCAGGCTCGTCAATAGGCTTTCTGAATCCCTGTTTCGGATATATCGTTTCCGGCAGGAGCAGATTTGTCGCCTCGGACAGAGCCTTTGACTTATATCCCGGCGATCTTGTTTTTATTCCCAAAGGACAGATATATACATCATACTGGTATCCGGAGCCCGTACTGGAGTTTTACTCACTGAACTTTGAATTTGTTTCGGAAAAGGCTACAAGATATATGTACGAGTTTTCAAAGCTCCATGTCCCGGAGCTTCTCGGAAGATTTGACGATCTGTATGCCAATATTTCTGAAAAAGGTAACGATTATACATCCCTTGCACTTTTTTACGATATTCTTTCCTATGTCGATCCGAAATTTCAGGTAGCATCAATGCCGAGAGAAAGCGAGATAAGACCTGCGGTAGACTATATCGAAGCGAACAGCGAAAAGGATATCTCCGTTCCATATCTTGCAAAGCTTTGCTGTATGAGCGAATCGAAATTCTATAATCTTTTTAAAAGCACCGTAGGCTACACTCCGACGGACTACAAGAATCTTATCAAGGTACGCCGTGCAAAGGAGCTTATTCTGCAAGGAAAGCTGACACTTGAGGAAATATGCGGTACTTGCGGGTTTTCTTCACCGTCTTATCTGCGAAGGGTTTATCGGAAATTTATCGGGAAGACGCCGAAAGAAACGAGGCGGGAGGATAATATGATATAATTTTTCCACAGCACCCAACCTTTTCGTATCTTTTTTCGTCTTATGGTTGAAGCCTGTAAAAACGGCTGATGAATGCATTCACATAAAAAAGAAAGGACTTGCGAATGACTGTTTACAACGACAAAAAAGACGAGACTCTTGTAGAGCTGACACTTCTCGGTGATGAAAAAGCCTTTGAGGAACTTGTCATACGTCATGAGAGGTCCGTAAAGGGCACGGCATATAAAGTCACGAGGAACGAATACTCCGCTGAGGATGCCTCACAGGATGCTTTTGTTACGGCATGGATAAAGCTTGATGCTCTAAGGGAAAGAGAAAAATTTGGTTCATGGGTATGTACCATTGCGAAGAATCGGGCAAAAGATCTTGTAATACATTACAAGAATGCGGCTGCTGATATAAGCCTTGATCTATTGGAAAATACAGAAGTAACAAGCTCGGATATTAGCGGACTTGCGGATATGCTTTCCCTTGAAAAGCTGTGCGAGGAAGAACGTGATAAAAGGCTTCATGAGGCTGTAGAGGAACTATCCGAAAAGATCCGCGAAACGGTAATTCTTCATTATTTTGAAGGTATGTCCGTTACGGATATTTCGCAAAAGCTCGGAATACCAGAGGGTACTGTCAAATGGAGGCTCAACGAAGGGCGTAAACAGCTTCGGAAGGAGTACGGTATCATGGATAAGAAATATATTAATGACGAAACTTTTGTAAAGCGTGTAATGCAGCAAGTTGAAGAACTGAAGCTATGGGCACTTAAGAATGACAAAAAAGGTTTTGAAGAAGAATATCGTGCAGTATTGAAAAACATCGAACAGCTTGATGATTCCAAAGAAAAGGATCATGCGCTTGCAGATGTACTTTTAAGAGGCTATTGGTGGATTCCCGGTGAAAGTAACAATGAAACATTCGAAAAGATAAAGCAAGCTGCGGAAAAAAGCAAAAATGAAGATGTTATGCAGGTGATCGTGTGTCACGAGCATGACAAATACAAGGGAAAAGAACGAACAGACTATATGCGTAACGTTCAGATACCGAGGCTTGAAAAAGACGGCTTCGTAAAGACACTTGCGTATGTTTGGTTTTGGCTTGGAAAACATTATCTCGATGACAATGAAACGGAAAAAGGACTCGAAGCATACAGAAAAGTCACAGAGATACTCACGGAAAAGGACATTTATTACGGTCTTGCATTATCCGCTATTGAATGTGAGAACAAAACTCGCAGGCTTGGAATACCAAAGAACGATTACAGTATCAATGCTACCGGCGAAAGCATAAAACGCATCGGAGACAAGCTTTATTTCTGGGAACAACCGGGATACAGCGACGGCTGGATGCCGCTGAATAATGAATCACTTTTCTGGAATATGCACTGCTGTGACGGTCTTTTGTATGATCCGGGTATGAAATGTGGTGATACAGTGACAGCCTCCGACGGCGGAACTCTGACATATGAAAAGCAAAGGCAGAGGGTAGAAACACCGGCAGGTACTTTTGAGAATTGTTCGGTATACGTTTTCAGAGGCAACAAGTTCACATATCGGCTTACATATTGCGAAAGCTGGTTCTGCCCGGGAGTTGGACTTGTCATGCAGAAGGTCACCCGTTTCGGTGAAACGAATCTGTGGAAGCTGTCAGATTACAAAGTTTCAGACAACAATGATATGCTCACGCTGAATAAAGGTAACAGATGGGAGTATACAACAAATTTTGATGACGGAATGCTCCACAATCTCAGTTCTGTATTTGAGGTAACATATTCCGATGAAAGCACCGCCATCATGCGGCATCACTGTATCGACTATATTTCGGGATATATGGAAGATACCTGCCGAGGAAATCTTGTCAAAGCAAGACGTGAATATGTAAAAAACATCAGCGAATCCGGGGAAAGGCTCAGCGATGTAAGTGAGTATTTGTCAAAGGCTGCATCTCTCGCTAAAACGAGCCGTGAAAAGACACATTCGAAAGTTGCGGGCAAAGTCATGAAAAGGATTTTTGACACAGATCCCGACTTTAATCCAAACTACACTCAAAAAGGTATCTGGAACTTCTTCTGTTATTTCGAGGCAAAAACGGAAAACGGCAGGATTGAGATCGGAGACAACCGCACATACAGCTTTGAATGGAAGGATGTTCCGATCAAACCCGGAGAAGAATTCAAGCTGCTCTACAATTTTATGATCGAGCTTATGCAGGATACTATAAACTGTGTATGGTCAGACGAATGGGTACCGGGGTATACATTCAAGGGTGAACGTCAGGAGTTCGGCAATGATATAACACTTGATTTTGAGGTATCGGAGGATAAAGAAGTAACGGTAAAGGCGGGAACATTCGCCGATTGTCGCCATATCGTCTTCAACCTTACCGGAAAGAAAGGCGGTTGGTCTTACAGAGCAGGCAGAACGGAATTCTGGTATGCGGAAGGCATCGGTGTTATAAAATTGCTTAAATACTATAACAGCGACAAAGAAAGCTGTGTCTGGGAGCTTACCGACTATATAGGAACAGGAGACGGATATTTCCCTATCAGAGATGGACTGTTCAGAAGATATGAACCGAAGGATATAACAGGCGGTTGGAACGGCTATACGGAATATACATATTCGGTTAATGAATCGGGATGCGTTATATTCGCAGATCAGGCGGGATTACGGGACAGAGAAAACTAACTTGCCGACAAAACCGACAAATAGAATTAAACACTATCAAGGGGAGCTTCGGCTCTCCTTATTTTTTACACCGCAAGATGTTAACAATATAACAGTAGATTTATTTCCCAAATAGTAGTAAAATGTAATTTGATATATTATATATATGAAATCTTTACCTTAAAGAAAGGAAACAGATATGATAGTAACAGTAGTAAACGTACACGTTATTCCCGGCAAAGCCGAGGAATTTCTCAAGTTCACAAAGTACAACCATGATAACGCAATAAAGGAAGACGGCAACCTTCGCTTTGATGTCCTTCAGTCGAGAGAAGATCCCAACTATTTTATCCTCTACGAAGCATACGCAACGGAAGAAGCCGCAAAGGCTCACAAGGAGACGGAGCATTATAAGAAGTGGCGTGAAGGTGTTGCGGAGTTTATGGCAGAGCCGAGAGTCGGCGTTCCCTGCGATGCTTTGTTTCCCGAAGACTTTGAATAATGCAACATTTTAAGGAGATACAAAAAATGAGTAAGATATACATTCATTCCGGGCTTGTTTATAACAGCGAGAATGAAATTTTTGAGAAGAAGAATATTCTTATCGAGAATGGCAAGATCGCTGCTATGGATATTACGGGCGAGGTTCCTGCGGATTGCGATGAGGTTATTGATGCTTCCGGCAAAAAGATAGCTCCCGCTTATATTGACATTCATACACACGGTGCTATGAAGCTTCGTTTCCAGAGGCAGACAAGAGAAGAATACAAAGAGATGTTCAAGCACTATAACAATACGGGTACTGCTTCCGTTTTTCCTACAGTATCTACAGACCATTTTGATGAGATGCTCAAGGCAACAGAGGTACTCTGCGACCTTTCAAGAAACGATCCTACACTCAACATTGACTGTATTCACTTCGAAGGTCCGTTTCTCTCTCATGCAAAAAAAGGTGCTCACAACGAAAACTTATTAAAGCTCCCCGATATCGGTTTCATAAAGGATGCCTTAAAAATAACGGGCGATGATATCAAGATCAGAGTCACCGTTGCACCCGAGCTTGACGGAGCACTTGATTTTATCAAAGAATGCACAAAACTCGGTGTCATGACAGCCATCGGTCACACAAATACGGATTTTGAAACAGCACAGGCGGCAATAAAACTCGGTGCAAACTCATTTATCCATACTTACAATGCCATGTCCCCTCTCGGACACAGAGATCCCGGCGTTGTGGGTGCGGCGATGTACTGCGAGGACGGCTGGCCGGAGCTTATATGTGACGGTTTCCATGTTGACAAAGTGGCGGCATCAATACTTTACCATGCAAGACCGAATAATCTTGTTCTTGTTTCCGACTCCATTCAGGCGGCAGGGCTTCCCGATATTGAAGGTTATACCTTCGGCAGTGCGGGATTGGAAGTCACCATAACAAACGGTCAGGCAAGGCTAAAAGACGGTACTATTGCAGGCTCAAGACTTGATATGCACAGGGCTGTTCTCAATCTTTCGGAATTTGCACATATTCCGTTTGAGAGAGCAATCATCTGTGCAACAAAGCATCCGGCAGTACTTACGGGCATTTATGACAAAACAGGCTCAATCGAAGTCGGCAAGCGTGCTGATATCAATATACTTTCTTACGATTATGCACTTGAGTCTTGCTACGTTGCGGGATACAAAGTAAAATAAAGCTAAAAACGAATCAAAAAACGGAAATTTGGGAAGAATCTGTATAAAATCAACCAAAGGAGTGACAACTATTCTCGCTTCAAGAAAAGAAATCAAAAAAAAAGCACGTGAGATACTGTTCACCGAATATCGGATCTTCCTGTTTGCAACCCTGTTTTTTGCGGCAGTATCCTTCGGCTTCACCATGCTGTCCAAAACATTCTGCGAGCTTATATGTCTCGGAATATCCGACGAGATATACACTATGGTATCATTGACATTTGATATTATTATCCTTGCCGTAACATTTCCGTTTATGCTGGGATATATATCGCTTTGTACAGATATTGCAGTCGGAAAACAAACGGAACTTTCACAGCTTTTCGCTCTCTATTCAGGCAAAGAGACGCTTCTGAGATGTTATTCATTTCTGCTTGTAAAGATTCCGGAGGTGCTGTTGAAAATAGCCTTGCCCTTTACGGCTGTATTTCTTGTTCGTGGTTTTTTCGAAGCATATATCGTAACAGACGGATATGATCTTTATATCGATGCTTTGTTCTTCATTCTTCTTATAGTGGTAGCCTTTGCAGTGTTCTATATGTCCGGCGGAATTCTGATTTCTGTTTTTGACTTTTGCCGCGGAACAAAGAAAAAGTATTCAAAGAAAGAAAAGCAGGCGTTTTTTGCGACACGTCTCTCTCTCATACCGTTATATGTACTGTCGGTGCTGACCTTCGGAGTTCTGTTCATAGCTTACACATTTCCCTTCACACTTACAGTATACGCACTTTATGCAGAAAAGTTTGAAAATAAAAGACCTAAGAGATATCGCGGAATCGCTGTCGATACCGCTGTTTTCGAAAGTATCGAAGCGGATGCTGTCCGCAGCGATACCGATAATTTAATTTGAGATAATATTTGAAAGGACTGAAATAAAATGGCAGAAAAATTTTTCATCACAACTGCGATACCTTACACATCAAGAAAGCCTCATATAGGAAACACATACGAGCTTATCATGTGTGACGCCATCGCAAGATATCAGAGACTTCTCGGAAAAGACGTATTCTTCCTCACAGGTACGGATGAACACGGTCTCAAGATCGAGGAAGCCGCAAAGGAAGCAGGTATCACTCCTCAGAACTACGTTGACAATATCACGGGCGAGCTCAAGAAGATATGGGAGCTCATGGATATAAGTTATGATAAGTTCATCAGAACAACTGACGACTATCATGTAAAGGCAGTTCAGAAGATATTCAACAAGCTCTATGAGCAGGGCGATATCTACAAGGGCGAATACGAAGGCTGGTACTGTACTCCCTGTGAAAGCTTCTGGACAGAAACTCAGGCACTTGCCGAAAACGGTGAGCATATCTGTCCCGACTGCGGAAGACCTGTACAGAAGTCCAAGGAAGAAGCATATTTCTTAAAGCTGTCAAAGTATCAGGAAAGACTTGAAAAGTATATAGATGAGCATCCGGAATTCATTGAGCCCGAGGCAAGAAAGAAGGAAATGGTAAACAATTTCATAAAGCCCGGTGTTCAGGATCTCTGTATCTCCCGTTCAACATTCACATGGGGCGTTCCCGTGGAATTTGATCCCGGTCACGTTATCTATGTATGGATAGACGCTCTTTCAAACTACATAACCGCTCTCGGCTATGCTGTTGATGAAAAGGGTGAGCTGTATCAGAAGTACTGGCCCGCAGATGTTCAGGTCATCGGCAAGGATATCCTCAGATTCCACACTATTTACTGGCCTGTTATACTTATGGCTCTGGGCGAGCCGCTTCCCAAGAAGATATTCGGTCATCCGTGGCTTCTTGTGGGCGATGAAAAGATATCCAAGTCAAAGGGAAATGCTATATATGCGGATGATCTTGCGGGACACTTCGGTACGGATGCCGTAAGATACTATGTTCTCTCCGAGATGCCCTTCCTTCAGGACGGCTCTATCACCTACGAAAACTTCATCGCAAAGTTCAATTCCGATCTTGCAAATACACTCGGAAACCTTGTAAACAGAACTGTTGCCATGATCAACAAGTACTTTGAAGGAGTTATTCCCAAGAGTACCGTTGCAACAGAATTTGATGCAGATCTTATTGCTACTGTCGAGGGTGGTGTCAAGGCAGTTGCGGAAAAGCTCGATACCTTCCATGTTGCTGATGCCTGCGATGAGATAATGGCAGTCCTCAGAAGACTCAACAAGTACATTGATGAAACAATGCCCTGGGCACTTGCAAAGGACGAAGCAAAGAAGGATGAGCTGGGTACTGTTCTTTACAACCTTATCGAGGGTATCAGAATTGCAGCAACCCTTATCGCTCCCATCATGCCCGGTACGGCAAAGAAGATAGAGACACAGATCAATGCTCCCGAAACGGCAAATATCACCGTTACAACATGGCAGAATGCGGAAAAGTTCGGTATGGTCTATGCTGACGGTGCAAAGGTAAATCCCGCTCCGGAAGGAATGTTCGCTCGTCTTGACGAAAAGAAGAAGCTTACAGAGATATTCGGTGAGGATGCAATGAACGCTCCCAAGGCTGAAGAAAAGCCCAAGAAGGAAAAGAAAGAAAAGAAGGCACACA
>SVQR01000083.1 GCA_015065225.1 Oscillospiraceae bacterium
TCTGTAGATGAAGGTAGCCATCTGCTGACGTGTTACACCTTCGGATGTTCCGTAGGTTGTTTCTGTGGTTCCGGTAGTTATACCTACACTAGACAGAAGGTCCACTGCCTTTGTAAGTGTTTCATCGCTTGCGGGAACGTCGCTGAATTTAGCAGCGGATGCCACTGTGCTTACAGCGCCGATCGAAAGGATGAAGGATAACATCAAAGCGAGAAATTTTCTCATGTTTTTCTCCTCCTAAAAATAGATAGATACGGCAAAATGTCTTTGCCCACGATGATATTATAATATAAAATAATCAATTTTGCAAGGGTTTTTTGTGATTGTAACATATTTGTAACAAACGAAATTACCATCACTACATCGTTTGGCTATTTACAACAATCAAGCGTATCATTTTTTGGTATATTTGACATTTTTTCATAGTCATCTCTCGTATACAGCCAAGCAAATATATTTTTGGGCTCAATTATCGCAGTATTTTCTCCGCAATTTCATAAAGCATGATCATAAAAATGCTTACCCCGGTAACCGGAAAGGCAGCCGACATCTGCCAACCGCCTTGTAATGATCAGTATTCTATAACATCTCTGAAGAACTCGACGTTATTTGCATAATAATCCGCATCGTCCGGATTCATGGAGCCCGAGTCCTTTGTACGCTCACGTCTTATACAGATTATGGAATCCTCCGGATAGTACCTGAGGTTTGTCATTCTGTATGCGATAAGCTCGGATATCGGGACACCGTATTCGTCAACGGCATATTCCGGAACATCGTCAAGCACATCTGTGAGAGGACGGAGCACCTCCATGTTCTTTACTTCTTCATATATATAAGGATGGAGGATATATACAACCGATGCACCTGTCGCAACCTCGGTGTACATTCTCTGACGCTCCGAATTATTAGTCTGAGCCACGGCATCGTCATAATCATATTCGCCGCCTATTTGCACAAGCGGTATGATGAGCTGGAACACCTCTACCCTTTTCTCGCCATCTCCGTTATAGTCTTCCGCCATTACGTCATCCTCAAGGGATTGATCCCTGTTATCCTCTGCGGGGATGAGCATATTCTTGATCTCTCCGACATACATCACCATGGCATCCGGCTCTGTTCTTCCCATGCACTGCACAAAGCATACAATGGCAAGTATCAGCGCGAATGCACCGAACAGTGCGTGCCATTTATAATGATACCAGAAATTTTCGAGCTTCTGTATGAATGTCATCTGTACTTTATTATCGGACATGATATTACCTCTTTTCGGGGATTTTTTCTTATTATAACACAGATGTGTGAATTATTCAAGCAGATATAGTTATGATTTAGGGTGGAATTTGAATGATAAATTCGGAATTTCGCATTTCAATCAAGCATAAAAAGGACGTACCCTTTGTCCGAGTACGCCCTTTGAACTATAAGTTTATGCTTTGTGTTTAACTGTATTACTTACCGAAACCGTAGTTTGTCTTTACGATTGCAAGGTCGGAAACAGTAATAACACCGTCTTCATTGAGGTCTACAGCCTTTGCGAGATCTGCATTTGCATCTTCACCGAAGCCTCTGAGAACTCTGATGAAGTCATCAAGGTCGATCTTGCCGTCGCCGTATTCAGCGTCGAAGCTGCCCTTGATATCGCCGTGACCCTTTTCGAAGTCCTCTTCAAGTCCTGTGAAGAATGTAGCGATATCTGTCTGAATGGATTCAACAGTTGTTGTAACGGTGTAAGGAGCATAGCCGCTCTTTACTGCTGTGATCACAATTTCACCGCCTTCTTCGCCAACATTGTTTGTGTCGATTCGAAGATCAATTTCAAGACAGCCGTTTTCGTTTGTAACGGAATCCGCATTCTCAAGGTCGATTGTCTTGAGAACTGTACCTGTTGCCTTGTCTGCAATTGTTACAACAAGGTGGTTATCGGTTGCGGGCTTTGTGCCGGGCTCTCTGCCGAGGCTGATCTCGGTCTTGATCTCAACTGTGCCCGCGGGAAGGGTAGAGTCTGCGTATGTTACGGTGTACTCTCCTGCCGCAAGGTCTGCAACGGAGATGGAAGCTGTACCGTCAACAACCTCGATAGCCTGTTCTCCCTCAAGATCCTTGTTGATGATAACATACTTCTTGTCTGTCTTGAAGGTGAAGCCTGTGAGTCTGTAGTCGTCACCTGCTGTGATATCTGCTGTACCGCCTTCAGCACCGTGGAGGATGTAGTCTATCTTATCCTTTGTAAGTGTATCTGCCTTTGTGCCGTTGTTGAAGATAGCAACTCTGTCAACCTTTGTTTCGTCTGTATCTGTGTTGGAGGTTACCTTTGCTTCCGTTATCTTACCGCCGTTATGGATAAGTGCTACAGTACCTACCTGGATAGTCTTTTCGTCGCCGGAAACAAGTGCTGTCTTTACAAGACCGTTATTAAGGTAAGCCTTGATGACACCTGTGTCTGTTTCCTTATTGACGTGACCGCCGAGCTTAAGTATGCCGTTGTAGTTTACATTTTCAAGTACGAATGTTGCATTACCGGTTTCATCGCCTGCGCCCCAGCCTGTAAGTCTTATAGCATCAATCTTGAGGTCGGGACAGTTGATGGTAACTTCTCTTCCGAGACCCTTGTCAACACCGGACTTACCGTCTCCGTAGTAGTCGAAGCAGATACCGGCGGATCTCTTTTCGCCGGATGCGTTTACTGCCCAGTCTACTATCTTCATGTTGTTGAACTCTGCTTCGTTACCGAAGAAGTGGAACATAAGCTCGCTGTTCATCTTGCCCTGTGCGGCAGCGGGGTTACCCATCTTTACATTGATATCGTTGAATGTGATCTTACCGGAGGTTTCAACGACCTTTATAAAGTCAACACTCTGCTGAATGTGGAAAAGTCCGTTAAATTCGGGGATGATAACAACATCCTTGAAGAGCTTGAGGTCGATACCTGCTGCGGAGTCGTGGATTACATCACCTACGAGAACGATGTAGCAGGTTTCTGTCTTTGCCTTGTTGCCGAAGAATACAGCTGCCTTTTCAAGTATATCCTTCGTCGCACCTACGCCTGCAGCCTTTTCAGCACTTGTACCGTCGCCTGTGCCGCCGCGTGTTACATAGTAAATGTTGTCATAGGGGAATGTTGTCCATACGGCGAACTTCTTTGCCGCACCGTATACGCCATTGTCAACGATGTAACGTACATTGTATGCGCCGGGTGCAAGACCCTCGATCTTTGTTGTACCTGCTTCGTATTCTGTTGCATCCGCCCATTCTGCGTCAGCAGCCTTGAGCTGGAGCTTGTATTCCGCAGCTTCGGTGAATTCAACCGCACCGTTGCTCTTTCCGAGTTCGGAGTTTGTTGTGCCCTTGATTTCAACAGCGTTGCTGTTTACAAAGTTGAATTCGTATACGCCTACGTTATCAATAATAAGAGTTGCAACATTGTTGTCGTCTGTTGCCTGAGTTAAAGCATAGCCGTAGTAGTCGTCTCTTACATCGAATACGACTTCGGGATAGCTCTGACCTGCTGTAAGCTGTACGGGGATCTCGTATGTGAAGACCTTGGGATCAAATTCCGCAAATTCTTCACCGCCGAGAGTGAGTGAATATTCCTCTGTTGCGAAATCGAAGTAAGGAACTGTCTTTATGGAAGGAGCCTGTCCTTCGGGCATATCCCACATGAGGAACCATCTGATATCAATGGGGTTTGCGCTGTCGCAATGGTAAATTCTTACGGTATGTGTCTTGGAGTTGTCAAGATCCTTTGCGAGCCAGTAAACCTTGTGGTTGGGATAGCTTCTGTAAACATTACCTTTGTGGGCTCACCGCCGTCGATGGATACCAGCATATCCGTACCGTTCTTACCGTTGGCATTGCCGTAGGACCATGTCCAGATACCGAGGTTGGAGCTGTTGAACTCGAGAGATACAACATCGCCTTCCTTGGTGGACTTAAAGATATTATGATAAAGTCCGGAGGTTGCTTTTGAAGCGGTAAATCCGCCGAGATAGGAGTCACCCACAAGATCTGCGGGGCTGAACATATCAGCATCCATCATGATGGAGCCGAGGTTGTTCTCTTCGGAGTATGAGCCTGCGGGATTTGTCTTGTTTACATATTCTGTTGCAAGAGGAGCATATGTTGTGGGAAGATTGGGGATAAGACACTGATTGATAATAGTCTGTGCATAGTGTGCATAACCGTTATCGTTGGGGTGAACACCGTCAACGGAATTGTTGTTGTATGTTCTGAGGAAGTAGTGCTTCCATCCGTCGGAGGATGTAGAGAAGTTTGCACCGTAGTCGTTCTTTATCTGATGTGCAAGCTCGAAGCCTACGTGAATTACGGGAATATTGTAACGCTCTGCAAGGTAGTCATATCCGAGACCGTAAACGGGAACATCGCTTGCCGCATCCTTTGCGAATGTGCCGCTGTCACCTGTTACGATGAGGATGATGTCACACTTGGGATTCTGTGCGAGAGTCTGCTTGATGATGGACTCTGTATATCTGATGTAGGAGTTATCGTTGTATGTGCCGTCGTAGCTGTCGTTGACAACCGTTTCAACAAAGAGAAGGTCGGGAGTGCCTGCAGCTGTATCAAGTATCTGCTTCTGGTTTCTGAATACGCCGAATACAGCACCTGTACCGCCGATAGAACCGCTTACCTCTGTAACGCTCGCTTCCGGGAATGTAGACTTGAACCAGTCACGGGTAATAGCTCTCCAGGACTTTGTATTGGAGTTGGAGGAGCCTGTACCGCTTGTTACGGAGCCGCCGAGATATGCAACCGTGAGCTTCTTCTCTGTGTTGAGCTTATAGAGTGTATTGAGAAGCGCCTCGGGCTTGTTTGTATCAACGTTGAATGTAATGGTGTAAAGAACTGTTTCGCCATCCTTGATCGTTGTTACATACTTGGATGTGATGTTGTTCTCCGTTGTAGCCTCTGTTGTGATTGTAAGAGCCTTTTCGGCACCCTGATATGTGTATGTAACGTTGGGTTCGGGAGCTGCGAAGCCGAGGTTCATTGTATATTCCTTTGTTGCCTCGGTAAAGCCTTCGAGAGCCTTGCCGTCAACAAGAAGACCTGTGAGCTTGAATTCTGTTGAGCCGCCTGTGAAGCTTACTGTTACAAGTGCTTCACCGTTCTTTGTAACTGTGGAGGTTGCATTACCCTCGGCATTGATTGTTCCGTTTGTAACCGCAACACCTTCTGCATCACCTGTTGCAACGACTGTAAGCTTGGGAAGTACACCCGCACCTGCAAGATCCTTGCTGTATGTTGCAACATTGCCGATGGATTCGCCGTCAAGGAGAACATCTGTAATTGCAAATTCGCCCTCGTATACGGACTTGTGAGCCTTGGCATCTTCAAGATCTGCAAAGAGTCCTGCATAGCCCATTTCAAAGAGCTCACCGATGTGGTTTGTACAAGCATCGCCCGTAAAGTAGAACTGATAGTATCTGAAGTTTTCGGGAAGATCAAAGTATACTACGTTCCACTTGTTCTTTGCGGGAGCGACATCATACTGTGCTGTTGTCTGACCCTTGCTTATAAAGCCGTCCTGATAACGTGTAAGCTTCGGGATATAGTCAATGGGAGATCTGTAAACGACCTTCATAACGGTGTAGTCGCTTCTTGTCACTCCCTCGGGAATCATATCGGCAGTAATATCACCACCGGGAGCCACAGCTGCTGTGGGAACAAGGTCTGAGCCGCCCTCGAAATATGTAAGTGCGGGAGCATACTGCTTATAAGTTCTTGAAAACTCATCCGTAATTACGGTTGTGCTTGCAATACCCTGATCCTTCGCACCTGCCCAGTTGAAAGTAGGAATGATGACGGGAATTTCCTTAGGCTCACCGCCTGTAAAGTTTACTGTATACAATATTTCATCACCGTTTGCGACAGTTGTTGTTGCGTTACCTGCCGAATCGAACTTACCTTCTGTAATAACAAGGTTATTTGTGTTACCTGTTGCTGTAATTGCAAGTTCGGGAACCTTTGCCGCACCTGCAGCATCATGAGTTGCAACGCCCTCTGTGAATGTGAGAGCTGTTTCGCCGACCTTTACTTCTGTAATGTTAAGATCGCCTTCAAATACTGTTTCATAATCATATGTATCAGCTACAGAGCCGAAAACAGTAACATCACCGATATATACCGTATCATCGGCATGACTATTACCGGCAGACTGGAACATATTGAACATATATGCATACATGAACTCGCCGTTTGCAAAGTCGATTTTGGATGCTGTAAGGTCATAGGCAGCCACATTCCAACCGCCGCCGGGAGCTGTATAAGTAGCATCCGCAATAAGCTTTGCGGTTCCCCTGCCGGACATTGAGTTTGTACCTGCATCAGCCCATACGGAAATGTTCGTTGCGGGATTTGCCTGTGTGGATGTGTAGTATACAAATCTTATTACCTTATAGTCGGACTTTCTTGCAGCCGCATAAGGACCGTTGGAATTGATAAATGTAGCGGGGGAAACATTATTTGTTCCGCCGGGGAATATCTGCTGAACAGCTCTGCCGTAAGGATCTGTTGTATCTATCATGGAGCCTGCAATACACCCCTGGTCGTTTCCGGCAGATGTTACCTTTATTGTTACGGGTGCAACATTTGTTTTCTTTGCGCCGCCAGTGAAGTTTACCGTATAAACAGTTTCATCTGCGGTGATTGTAGCTGTGGCTGTACCTGTCTCTGTATCAAGTTCTGTTGCTTCGATCTTGAGACCGTTTGCATCACCTGTACCTGTAACTGTTACTTCGGGAGCTTCTGCCGCACCTGCGAGGTCTACTGTATAAGATGTTGTTGCAGCATTAAAGCCTGCAAGTGCCGTACCGCCTACGTTGATAGCGGAGATAGCAAGGTCACCTTCAAAGTCGTTGTCGATTGCCTGTGCCTTTTCGAGCGTATCATAAAGTGCGGAATAACCGATGTATACGGTTTCACCTACATGATTCTGTACCTGATCTCCACCGAAAACACCGAACATTACGCCAAAAACAAAGTCGGTCGTATGATAGCCTTCCGGAAATTCGAAAATTGCTGTCTGCCACTTACCTGCCTGTGCCGCTGTATTGCCTACTACAGGGGAAATGCTCTTGCTTGTACTCGCCCAGCTTCCGCCGTTGTTGCGGAACACGCTGAGAGTAGGCTTTGCACTTGCCGCATGGCTTGTGTAGTATACAAACTTAATATACTTGTAGCCGTTGCCTGCCGCCTGCATAGCGGCCTTCTCATTGGAATCGGAGATCCATGCGGGCATCATATTGGATGTGGGCTTTGTTGTTGCATCGGGTATGATCTGCTGAACTGTTCTGCCGAGCATATCCTTTGCGTTGTCATTTCTTGTACATCTCTGGTCGCCTGCACCGGTGTTGTCGATCTTTATTACCATGGTAGCAAGACCGGTAGTCTCGGTGTCCTGTGCAAATGCGACTATACTCATGGTTGTCATTGTCATGAGCAAAGCCAGAAATACAGATAGAATTTTTCTGATTTTCACAAAAATACCTCCTTGTGTGAAAAATATTTAGACATTGTTATTGTACACCATTATTTAGTGTTTGTCAAGCGAAATTTTGCTATAATCGTCAATTCAGTAATTTGTTTTACAAAACCTTTAAAAAAGACAAAAACGACAGTATACACATTTCTGCGCATACCGCCGTTAATTATACTTTTATCTCGCCGATGCAATATATGTCGCTATCGCAAGTTCAGCCGTTGTTATTATTATTGTTATTGTTATTGTTGTTATTGCCGGAGCTTCCTCCGGAGCTGTAATCGTGGAATGATCCGTATCTTCCGGTGCTGCCCGGAGTATTGTGACGATACGAAGAGACGGAAAGTGTCAGTACACCCGTAACGGCGGTGGCAATAGCCAGGGTATCTACTATGTCGCCCTCGCGATCGTAGAAGGATATTCCTTCCGAATTGCCGACGATCTTGCCGTATGGTTCTCTGTCGAAATAATCGTACATCTTTTTTACTGTCTCGTTATCGATATTACCGCCAAATGTTTTGACAAAATCCAGGATACCGGCAAGTCTTAAGACTTCGTTGTAGGTAGTCGGGTGTATGTCATACTGATCGGTGATGTTCATTGTTGTCCTCCTTCGGAGAATTTGTCATAAATCCGTCCGTATCCACCCAGATAAGCTCGATGTTCTGGAATGGAAGATTCATGGCATTTATATGATAGTATGCGTTGTTCTTCTGTTTGGTGTAGTGATAATCGCGTATATCGGTGGTCGTGAAGAAAAGATTATTGGGTGACGTTTTTGACATCGCACCGCTGTAGGATGAAAGAAGCGATGAGATATCCGCGCAGAAATATCCCTCTCTGTCACAGTTGTTTTTTGAAAGCG
The DNA here is from genome assembly GCA_015065225.1 of Oscillospiraceae bacterium. Lineage (GTDB taxonomy): Bacteria > Bacillota > Clostridia > Oscillospirales > CAG-382 > SIG622. The sequence goes on from SVQR01000083.1 coordinate 8,364, forward strand.
TACCTTTGTATATCATGTGAGTCATTATATGCTCCTGCTTTTCCCGCTGTTCGTCGCCGTAGACCACGGTATCTCCCGAAAGGAGCATTATCCACAGAGCATTGTTTGCGGGGTACGGTGAGAGCTTGTCGAGATAATCGTCTCTTACATATATCTTCACGGTGCTTTCTTTCCCGATAAATACTATATCCCGTTCGTGCTTGAGAAGCTGTGAGGAAAGCTTGTGCTCCACGCCGTCGCATTCAAGGATAAAGGCACCGTCATCATACAGGTGCGTGAGCTTTTCGTCCTTTGAGATAAGATCCGGAAGGCTGTTTTCCTCATATTCGTATTCCACATTCTTGTCAAGCTCAGGATGCATCTTCTGAAGATAATATTCGGTATATCCGTACGGCATCGGAGGATAATCACCGTCACGGTACAGCTCCTTCTGCAAGAGGCAGGTATAGGATCTTGGCGATCCGTACACGGTCTTCACAAAAGGACATCCGGTCTTGCAAAGGTGAAGGCTCGGACATTCAAGGCATTCATCGGAAAAGCCTGCGCGCGAGTGAGCCTTATATATCTGCGTATGTCCGTTTTTCAATATCTCTTCGGGGGTGTCGCGGAATATGTTGCCGTAGTAAAAATCCGGGTTGCCCTGACCTCTCACGCAGGAGTATATATCGCCGTTTTTCTCAAGAAGAAAGAACTTGTCGCCGCACACATCGCAGTTTGTACAGTAATCGGTGGTGAATTCCGCAAACCATGCGCCGTTTACGCCTTTGTCAAGATGTGTTCCGTCAAATCGGCTGTGCATTCGCCGATAAAGGGTGACCATCTCTTCCTCCGACATTGCCGATAGAAGCTTTCCTTTTTCCGTTTCCGGCACGAAGCCTATCATGAAGTTGAAGTCATTCATATCAAGGCAGGTATTCTGCGAGAGGAATTCTATATCGTCCATCATCTCGTCAAGATGCAGAAAATGCTCGTGAAACAGTGTGGAGGATACCTTTTTGTGATTGGGAAGCTCGGATATCTGCCTTAGATTTTCAAGTATCCTGTCGAGAGTTCCTCTGCCGTCCTTTGTGACTCTGTATTCATCATGGAGGGACAGCGGCAGATCGAGACTTCCGCTTATTGTGACATTGTAGTCCCGGAGGGTATCCGTATGCCTTGCAAGGCTGAGAAGATTTGTCTTTATGTGAGGCTTTCCGACTTTGTATCCGTTGGCTGTCAGAAGCTCAGCGTTTTCTTTGTAATAGTCGTGTATGTATGCGATGATACTGCGGAAGTCCTCTTTTGAAAGAGTGGTTACCTCACCGCCGTGAAGGGATATGTTGAATGGTATTATGTCCGAGCTTCGGAATTTTTCTACGGCGTATCTGAGAGTTTCAAGATATCCGTTATCGCAGGGAAGCTCGTTTGTGTTCTCACCGAGGTAGCAGTATCTGCACGCCATGTTACAGTTCATGGTCGGGACGTATAGAAGGTGTATGAATCTTGTCATCATTCCGCCTCACTGACAACGGAGCTTTCCCGTGCCCTGATCCGTCCTGCCCATGCGTCATCCGCAACTGTGTCACGTGCAATAATGCCGGCTTCCGCCAGGGATTGCTCTGCTTTTTTGCTGAGGTCTTCGTTTAACTTCTGCAGTTCATCGCTCATCGTGATGACCGGAGAATGTCCGGCATCTGTTCCTTTGTTCGTAAGAGCTGCAGAAGAATTATAGGATTTGTTGGCCGTATCATCGTCCGAGTAAAAAATTATTCCTCCGTGTATCTCCGTGGGACTTTCTTTGAATGCACGGTTATTGTACTTTGTTCTGTTCGACAGATTAGCTTCCCTCAGATTGTCACAGTTTCTGAATGCGGATGAGCCTATTTCCCTCAGCGATTCGGGGAATGTGACACTTGTAAGACTGTCGCAATCGTGGAAGGCATGACCGCCTATCCTTTTAAGACCTTTGGGAAATTCAACGTCTCTGAGAGATCTGCATCTGTAAAAGGCGTTGCCGTGTATTTCCTTCAGAGACTTCGGGAGGTTTATATCTACAAGCTTTACGCATTCGCTGAAGGTATCGCCCTTGATGTGCTCAAGGTTATCGGGAAGAACGACTTTTCTGAGGTTCTTACAGTTTCTGAAGGCTTCGCCGCCGATATATGTCACGCTTTCGGGAATTATGACCTCCACAAGGCCGTCGCGCCTGCTGAATGCTCCGCCGTCCACCTCCACTACGGGAAGTCCATTATATTCGGAGGGAACATTGACTTTCACTTCCTTGTCAAGAAAGTTTTCCTTGTAGCGTTCCACGATATATCCCGTACCGTCATCATTAAGCTGATATTTGATCTCGGTCTTTTCCGTGAAAAGGAATATAATCGGAATTATCACGGCAAGGGCGACAGCTCCGATATACCCTGCGATGATCTTCTTTTTTGTCTCTTCACTAATCATTATGGAATCTTCTTTGATGATCTCGTCAAGAGGTCTGTTCGGATCTTTTGAAGCAATGTCGATTATACTGTTGACACGCGTGTAGCGTCTCATTCTGAAGAAATACACAACGATGAGGATCATTCCCAATATCAACGGTACCCCATCTTCGTACTCTCTCGATACCGCAAAGAATCCTCCATAGAATATGCCTGCCAAAGCGCCTCCGAAGCCGTACAGGATCTTTGTGAACAGTGTTTTTCCTTTCCTGCCGATGACATATATCATCGGTATTGCAGACAGCATTACTAACATCCCTCTTCCCACAATGAAAGCGAAAACCGCCGCAACCAAAAACGATGTGTCCACTATCGCCTTTTTAAGTCCCGATCTTGATATGCCGACATCGTACGATCCCGCATCGTATTTGGTTATTATTTCCGATATTATCGATCTGAGGTTACTGCCCATGATGAACATCCTTTCATATGTTTTCGCCTCATTATAGCATATCTTTCCGTAGAAATCAATACGATAAGTGACTAAAATCTGTTGCATTCCTTAAGAAAGTGTGATATAATCTAAGAAAAGGAAGTGTATATATATGAAAAGGATAATGTTCGTTTGTCACGGAAATATTTGCCGTAGTCCTTGCGCCGAGCTGATATTCCGTAAGCTTGTAACCGAAAAGGGTATGGATGACAGATATTTTATCGCTTCAAGTGCCACAAGCACAGAGGAAATATACAGCGGTGTCGGAAATCCCGTATATCCTCCCATGAGAAAAGTTCTCGGCGAGCATGGGATAGACTGCAACGGCAAAAGGGCGGTACAGCTTACCTTTTCCGACGGTGAGAAGTACGATCTTTTTATAGGTATGGATGATGCAAACATTCGTAATATGCACAGGATGCTCCCACCTTCCGCGAAGGATAAGATATTCAAGCTCATGAGCTTTTGCGGTGAGGGCGCGGATGTTTCCGATCCGTGGTATTCCGGAAGATTTGAGGCGGCGTACGATGATATACTTAAGGGATGTACCGCTCTTCTTGAATTTCTTGAAAGGGGCGGATGATATGGATATTTCCTTTGAACGCTGTAAAAGGGATGACATGAAGATATTTGCCCTGTGGCTCCTGTCGGACAGTGTGGGAAAGCACATCTTTATCGAGGATACGGAAAAGTATTATCTTCAATCCGAGCAAAATGACGATTACCGTATGTACTCGGTGTTTTGCGACGGGCGAATGATCGCGCATCTTTCGGGAGAACGGTACGGTGATGAGGTATCGCTGTGTCTTGTCGTATGCCCCGAGATTCATAATATGGGCGTGGGTGCGGCTGTGCTTCGAACGGTCAAGGCGGATTCTCATAGACTTTTCGGTAAAGCAGCAAGGCTTTCTGCGTATATCTGCAATGACAATCCCGGAAGCAGGAGATGCTTTGAAAAAGCGGGATTTGTCTATTATTCAAAAAGCGAGGACGATAAGGTCAACAAATACATATATGATATAGGGAGAAACAATATGAACGAAGTAATTTCAAAAATGGCGGAACGGAGAAGTGTGAGAAGCTATACGGATGTGATACCGTCAGACGAAGCGATAAATGAGATCATCATGGCAGGAACATATGCGGCAAGCGGCATGAACAGGCAGGAGACTATAATCGTCGCGATAAAGAACAAGGAGATCCGCGACGAGCTTGCCCGTGACAATGCGGCGGTGATGGGCGGAACAAACGATCCGTTTTACGGTGCTCCCGTTGTGCTTGTTGTACTTTATAACAAGGATTGTCCCACGGGTATATACGACGGAAGTCTTGTGATGGGGAATCTTATGCTTGCGGCACACAGCCTCGGAGTGTCCTCCTGCTGGATACACAGGGCAAAGGAAACCTTTGAGATGCCAAAATGGAAGAATTGGCTGAAAACGCTCGGCTTTGAAGGTGAATATATCGGAGTCGGAAACTGTATTCTCGGCTATTGTGACGGAGATTACCCTCAGGACAGAGGAAGAAAAGATAACAGATACATTATTGTTGAATAAATATCGAACAAACCACCGATGGTCAAATGATCATCGGTGGTTTTATCACTCCCTATTTGCAAAAATCTCCCACACAGCAAAAGCCATGTGGGAGATAAAATATTATTTATCGGAAAGAACCGAAATTTCCAACATCAATTCGGAACACCGAATTTCAATTACTTACCCCAGGAAACAAGTACATATGCAACGTCCTTGGAGTCGATCTTGCCGTCTCTGTTAAGGTCGTACTTTGCGTATGTCTTGTTGTTGTTTTCGTCAAGGTCGATCTCACCGAAGTAGGAAACTACTGCGGAAAGGTCATAGATGTTGATTACTGCATCCTTAACGATGTCACCTGCGAGGAAGGTTACGTTCTTCTTGGAAGATTCCTTGTCCTCTTCTACTTCTACTGCATTGTCCTTTACGTTGTTCCAGAAGTTAAGAGTCTTGGATTC
>SVQR01000084.1 GCA_015065225.1 Oscillospiraceae bacterium
AATAACGGAGGAAACAACCATGTCAGAAAAAGTAATACTTATCTCAATAGACGGTATGCGTCCCGACGGACTCAAAAAATGCGGAAGTCCCTATCTTGACGAGCTTATTAAAATATCATCCTACACATTCGAGGCAAGAACGGTATTCCCGTCAATAACTCTTCCTTGCCATCTTTCCATGTTCCACAGTGTCCCTCCGGAAAGACACGGTACACCCAATAATAGTTATGTAACTCCGGTACGCCCGGTCAACGGTCTTTTTGAGACTTTGAAGAATGCGGGGAAAAATTGCACCATGTACTACGGTTGGGAACCTTTGCGTGATATCGGAAGACCGGGATCTCTTGTTTCATCCGAATATGTAAATGCTTATGCATTTGATCATACTGATAGCATACTCACAGACAGAGCACTTTCATATATAAAACTTGCACATCCTGATTTTGTATTTCTTTATATGGTTGAAACAGATGAAAAAGGCGGTCACGATTCCGGTTGGATGAGTGAAACATACCTCAATTATATCAAATGTGCGATTGATAATGTGAAACGTGTAATTGAAGAAGTAGGTGATGAGTATCACGTAATCGTTACTGCAGACCACGGCGGTCATGACCGATGCCACGGAACAGATCTTCCCGAAGATATGACCATCCCCATGATATTCCACGGAAAGGCTTTCAAAGCAGCAACCGAGCTTTGCGATGTTTCCATACTTGATATCGCTCCGACCATAGCCGATATCATGAATGTTGCTCCGGAAAGAGAATGGGAAGGAAAGTCCCTTATTGCAAAATAAGAAAACATCGGCAGATCACGGCATACTTTCAGCCTGTTATTTCCTGCGCGTCATCTGCCGTATTCTGACATACCGAAAGGAGATCCGAAATGAACAGAGTACCCTTGTACTGCCACAAGTGCGGTACCGAGATAAGACCGGGACAAGAATACTGCATATCCTGCGGTTCATCCGCACGTGAAGCTGTCGCCGCGGCACAGCAAAGAACAGCAAATCCCTATGCGGGAGCTTCTCATGTGCCTTGTTCCGTTCAGAATCAGCCTTATACCGCTCCCAATGCATACAGCCAACCTCAGGCACAATATGCCGATGTATCCGAGCTTTCAAGAAAGATAGATATCCTTCAGAACAACCAGGCGATAATGATGAAGAATATGGAAAATACACTTCGGAAGTATGCAAAAAAACGTTCCACTTGCATTGTTGTTCTGGGGGTGCTTCTCGGAGTATTTATTCTTGCCTGCATAATACTTGTCTGCGCGGTGATATTCCTTTCTTCCGATACGGTCAAGACCGTTGTGGATATAATAGACGAGTTTTATGTTCTTTTGAAGACATACGGAAGTCAGCTTGAAAGCCTTATCGCCATGATGAGAGATTATCTGTGATATCCGTGGCGATCCAATGTGAATATTTACATACAGGCGCATAGCCTGCATTAGCCTACATTAGCCTACATCAGCAAGGAGATGAGTTACTTGAAGGAATATGATCTTTTTGAAGCATCGCGAGCTCTCGGCAGGCTGAATCTCAATCTTTACGGCACAGCATCGCAGACAGAGAGCTACTGGTGCAGAGTGGTATTGGCGGAAAAGGAAAGATTCAATCCCAAGGAACACATACATTCATTCTTTGAGCTTCATCTCTGCCTTGAAGGCTCTGCCGTTATCGAAGTCTGCGGCAGGGAAGTGGAGCTTAATAAGAACAGTTATCTTCTGGTTTCGCCCTTTACCGGGCATAAGATAATATCCCAGTCGGAGGGCTTTCGGAAATTCATCTGGGGCTTTAAAGTACATGATGAAAAAGTGGGTAATGTCCTGCGTGACAAATGCTCCTTTGGCAGTGTCGGCAATGTATCCGATGATATCACGGATGCTGTCGGCATCATGCTTTCAAATGCCGCGCAGCAGCGATTCGGCTATTACGACATCATCATCGGACAGCTTTCATATATCTACGCAATGATAGTGCGCGATCTCTGTGAGATAGAGGAGATACGCCGCTACAAGAAGCCTGCTTCCCATATCGTTGATGACATCAGAGGCTATATTTCCGATAATCTTAAAAATTGTCCGTCATCGGCGGATATTGCAGCTCAGTTTTCAAGAAGTCCGAGCCATATAGATAAGCTCTGCAGGTCCGAATGCGGAGTTACGGCTGTGGGACTCAAGAAGCAGATACAGCTTGATAAGATAAAACAGCTTCTTGCGGATACCGACAACAGCCTTGATATCATCTCGGAGATGTGCGGATTTGCCGACAGATTCACCATGGGCAAATTCTTCAAGAAGCATGAAGGGATTTCTCCCGGGGAATTCAGGAGATCCAGCAGAAAATAACACAGACTGTTCTGAAAATTCAATTTCAGGGCAGTTTTTTATAAAGTTTACAATTCATTCTTGGTTTAATTATAAAATCTGCGTGTGTTAATGGTAATATGTTTAAAAGTAGCAGTTTAATTAGATTGTGCTGATCAAACGGAGAGTGATTCCGTACGCTTTTTTTGTTGTATAACGGAGGTTGGACATGAAAAGAATTTTTAGCATCTTTATGGCGGTAGCTTTATTTGTTGCATTCACCAATTTGGGAAATAGCGTTAGTGCAGTAGTTGATTTTGTAAAAGAATCGGAAGTTTTTTCTCGTGATAATACTGATTTGTGTTCCGAAGATCATTATTGTATTCCTGAGGATTACACGTATACTGTTAATAATAACAGCGTTACAATTACAGGATATACCGGAAGTAATACGCATATCCTCATACCTGAATATATTGATGGAATGGTTGTCTCAACAATCGGTTCAAAAGCCTTTTCAAATAATACAGTTATTGAAAGTGTTATTATTCCGCAAAGTGTTAAGAATATTTACTCATATGCTTTTCAGTATTGTAAAAAATTAAAAAGCGTCGTTATATATAACGGTATCAGCGGCATATCCGAGGGTACATTCCAATATTGTTCTTCTTTAGTGAACGTTACCATTCCCGATAGTGTTACATATTTGGGAAGATATGCTTTTGATACATGTAGTTCTCTGAAAAGAATCGATTTGCCTGCTGATTTGTCATCAATTTCACCGTTTTGCTTTCAAATGTCCGGCCTTGAAAGCATTGTGATTCCTGATAGAGTTGTAACTCTTGGACGAGGAACATTTTATAAATGCACTTCCTTGAAGAACGTAATACTGTCGGATAAGTTGGTTGAAATAAAGAGTCAGGAATATTACTCATATAGTCCGTATGAATCAAGTCCAATCGGTGCTTTTGAAGAATGTAGCAGTCTTGAGAGCATTTCAATTCCGGCTTCATTAAAAAGTGTAAAATATGATTCTTTCACTGGATGTAATAATTTAAAACGCGTATATATTGACGATCTGACTGCATGGTTTAATATCTCATTTAGTACTGTGAGTTATTATACGCCAAGCAGCTCGTATCAAGAATATATCTATGGACAAGTCCGCACAGGGACTAATCCATTGTTTAACGGAGCCTTGTTGTATTTGGATGAAGTACCGTTATACAACATTGAAATTCCCGATGGAATAACCGTTATAAATAGTCATAGTCTTGTTGGATGCGGTATGGAATCCGTAACAATCCCTCATTCGGTGAAAACCATAAACGGTGGTGCTTTTCAGAATTGTAAAAATCTCATTGCGGTAACATTGCCTGATTCCGTAACTATGAAGAATTTGTCGTATACATTCGGACCGGGGCAAGAATATATTTCACCGTTTCAAAATTCTCAAAATACAATTTTCTATTGTAACAAAAACTCAAGCAGTGCGAAATATGCGTATAATTTAGGGTACCCTGTAATAGACATTAAAACTCTCGATAACGATCCTGACAGCAAGCTGATATACAAGGATTGCAGTTACATCTGTGCAAACGACGGTAATACTGCTTCCGGTTATCTTCCTCTGTCTTTGAATTACGCCTTTAAGGAAGATGTCGAGCCTGAGAATATGTCACTTAAGATAAATATTCCCCCCTGCGTAACTCTTGTCTCAAACAGCATTATGCATGACGGACTATATATCAGTAACTACAATTTTGATAACAGCATTTTGACAATTCCGTTAACCGAAAAAAGCGGAACCATAAAAATGAATGTAAAACAGGAATTATATAAGGATATTTACTCTGCGGCAAGAATAACATATACCGTTGATGGAAATGAAAAAACAGAAGTAGTCGGTCTCCTTTACAGCTCCATGCCGGCTGTTACACTTAACTGTACAAATGCTGTTTCTGAATACCATGTAAATGTCAGCGGCATCACATATCCCGAGCAGAAGGTTCAGTTGTTTGTGGATGGAGTTCCCGTTACTTCGGCTACAGCCAATAAAGTTGGTGAATATTCGGCAAAGGTGGACATTCTGAATGCCGAGAATGACAGTACTTATGAAATAACGGCACAGGTGGAAAAAGACGGAGTGCTTTCGGAAGTAAGTACCAAAGTCAAGTATATTGAAAACATTCCCGAAGTGCAGGAAATAATCATGTACCATGATGGGCAGATAACCGATCTTACAAGCACAGGAGATACTCGTCCGATAGTAGTATACGATGAGAATGAAGATTTTACATTCAAGCTGAAAATTAAAAATGATGAGACTGTCAGCCGTGTTCTTGTAACAAGTACAAGAAACAACGTAAAGAAAGCGCTGCAGGCAGACTGGAATAATGAAGAACAGGTATATATTGCAAAAGGCGTATTCGGTGACGGATCAGGTAATATACCGGGGGATATAGATGTAGAGGTTATTCACAGCAGCGCGGATATAGTCTTTGATGATTATTCAAGATATCAAAACGCCATTGATGAGGTTGAAGCGTATTTTGAAAATAATGCCGATACAACACCGGAATATGAGGTCAGAACTGTAGTAAATTCCGGAGATAAACAGAGCTTTGATATAATAATCCCATCATACAACAACGACGGCTCAGAAGGTGAGGGCTCCGATAACGATGTACCGGCTGAATCTACGGTAATTCGTTTTGATATAGACAGTAGTGTTGATTACAAACCGACCGGCGGAAAAACAGCACGCGAAATGGGTTATTATCCCGTAAAAGATAAGACAGGTGATTTGAAATTTGTTCAATCTGTTGTAGATACAGAGAATGATTCTATGGTTCTGAGAATAGCTGAAGATGTTTTTAGCCCCGGAAATTTAATTGAAATGTCTATTAACTCACTTGAAGCAGCTACAGAATTTTTGGGGAATAACGGTGCTTTCTTTAAAGGTGCATTGAATAAGGCGGGAGCATTGGCAAATCTGTTCAATACAGGAATGGATGTGTTTGATTTTGAAGTAATGCGTAGTGCGATAAATTCTTCAAATGTTTTCAGTTCGGGAGGCAAAACGCAGCTTAATAATGAGATCACCTGTATGGAAGTTTCTTATCTTATGCTATCTTTGTCTTTTATGCTTATAGGTGCAGGAATTGGTAGTTATATTGGAGGACCGCTTGGAGCCGTAATTGGTGTGATTCTTGGTTTTGCAGCGGCATGGGGGACTTCATTTATAAAAAACAGCATGGATGATACCATAAATCACAGCGTCAAGAAAAAAGGTGGCATTGTAAACTTCCAGACTCCACCCATAAGATATGCCATAGACCCTAGCGGATACGTGTACGACGGTACAACAAACGAACGTCTGCAGGGAGTCACGGTAACGGTCTACTGCATAGAGTATGATCCCAATGTCGCAGATTTCTGGGAAAACAAACCGTCCGAAAATGAATACGGAATAAAATGGAATTCAACCGAATGGGGACAACTTAATCCTCTTATCACTGATTCGCAGGGAAGATATTCATGGGATGTTCCCGAAGGATGGTGGAGAGTTAAATTCCAGAAAGAAGGATATTACACAGCATGGAGCGAATGGGTTCCGGTTCCGCCTGTACAAACTGAGGTCAATGTAGGTCTTATGCCCGTAACAGGTGATGTTATTTATGATTTTGACAATGATGGTAAAGTCACATATAATGATTTACTTATCATTATATCATCTGTTACTGACAGTAGTATTGGGTTTGAAACAGTTAAAGATGCTGACTTTGATAAAGATGGTAGAATCTCATTATATGATATAAATTGTTTTATGCGTTATATAAAACAGAATGCAGTATAATTTTTTAATATGCCGTAAGATGATGTCTTGCGGCATTAATTTTAACATAAAAAAGATGAATTGGGACATTTACATTTCAAAGCAATAAGTATATACTAAATCCGTAAACAAGTTTTTGTACTTAAAATTTAAGAGGTAAAAGGAGAATCAACATGAGAGGCGGAATCTACCCAACAATGATAACCCCCTATAAAAACGGGAGCATAGACTATGAAGGAGTGGCAAGGCTGGTTGACTGGTACGCGGAAAACGGCTGTGACGGCATATTCGCCGTATGTCAGTCCAGCGAGATGTGGTACTTGAGTCTTTCCGAAAGAGTGGAGCTTGCAAAGGCGGTAGTGAAAGCATCGGGCGGCAGACTTGATATCGTGGCATCGGGACACATTTCAGACTCTATAGATGCACAGATAGAGGAGATAAATGCCGTCGGAAGCACAGGTGTTGAGGCTGTGGTGCTTGTATCCAACAGATTCGATCCCCATAACGACGGTGACGACGTGTGGCTGGAAAATGCCGAAAGAGTGCTTTCAAAGGTTGATCCCGAAATAAATCTCGGCATATACGAATGTCCGATACCCTATAAAAGACTTCTTACACCAAAGATAATAGATTGGTGCGTAAAAAGCGGAAGATTCAGGTTTATAAAGGACACCTGCTGTGATCCCGATCTTCTGAAGGAAAGAGCAGAGCAGCTTTGCGGCACAGGCTTTAAGCTGTTCAACGCCAACGGTCAGACCTTTCTTCATTCCCTCAAATGCGGCGCAGACGGCTATTCCGGCATCATGGCAAACTTTCATCCGGAGCTTTATTCATGGATATACAGAAACTTCAAAAACGCTCCCGAAAGAGCCGAAGCACTGTCGGATGCTGTCAGCATGATGGCGTTTACGGAAAGTCCCGCATATCCTTGCACCGCAAAGTATTATCAGAATAAATACGCAGTTCCCATGAGTATGGAATCAAGAAGCGGTGATCCCAAAAGACTTACATCCTATCAGAAACATATCGTAGATCAGATGTACAATATGCAAATGAAACTGCGTTCCGAATACAACATTTAAGGAGTACAAGTATGAAAAAGCAAAAGTCATGGAGCTACGCTCCCTATAAACCGCTGTTTTTCAATACAGGGGATATCTACATATGCAGGATAGCTCCCGTCGAGAATTCCATCACGATAGACTGGCTTCCTGTCGACGGAGTTGAGAATTATAACGTCTATATCCGTGAAAGAGATATCGGAGAATTTGTAAAGGTCGGTGTAACAAGCGATACGACCTTTACCGTCACAGGCAGAAAATACGAGACGGATTACGCATTTTACATAGAAGCCGCAGGCAAAAAGAGCCGTGTCCGACTTGCAAGATGCGGAGAGACACTTCCCGGTGCTGCCATCGTAAACTATCTTCACCCCGATGACGAAGCATATATCTTCTCGGGTCAAAGCCTTTGCAGTCCGTCAATTCTGCGGCATCCCGACGGATATCTTCTTGCCTCAATGGATGTATTTAAGGACAAATATCCTCAGAATCTCACTCTTATCTTCCGTTCCGACGATGACGGAAAGACCTGGAAGTATGTCAGCGAGCTGTTCCCTTGCTTCTGGGGGAAGATGTTCGTGCATAAAGGCGAAGTATATATGATCTCATGCTCCACGGAATACGGTGATCTGCTTATCGGTAGATCCTGCGACGGAGGCAAGACCTTTACAGAGCCTACAGTGCTTTTCAGAGGCGGCAACGGCAAGAACGGTGAGCCGGGCTGTCACAAGAATCCCGAACCTGTGGTCATCCATGACGGCAGGATATGGAACACAGTCGAATGGGGATCATGGGGAAGATGCTATCATGCACCCATGGTGATCTCCGCACCGATTGATGCCGATCTTCTTGATTCGGACAGCTGGGAATTATCCGTTCCCGTAAAGTATAATCCCCAATGGAAAGGACTTCCGAAGGGTATGAGTGCGGGAAATATCGAAGGCTGTCTTACACCGATAGGAGACGAGCTTTATACGGTAATGCGCTATGATATGTCAAAACTCGAACGAACATCGGGACTTGTAATGAGATATAAAGTAAATACAAAGAATCCAGGTGCACCGCTTGAATTTGACAGGGTAATAGAATTTCCCGCAAACGCATCAAAATTTGAAATGATATATGACAAGGACACAAAGAAGTGGTATTCCATAGCATCAAGAATAAAAGAAAACCAAGACGGAACAAAGACCGTAAGAAATCTTCTGACCTTGTTTGTATCAAATGACTGCGTAAACTGGGAGATAGCCCGCGATCTTATAGATATGAGCGACAGAGACCCTAGTAAGATAGGCTTCCAATACGTCGATATGTTCATAGAAAAGGGAACGATATACTATCTTGTAAGAACAGCCATAAACAATGCCGCAAACTTCCACGATGCTAACTATTCTCTGTTTTTCAAGCTGCCCATATCCGAGATATGATAAAGCATCAAAAAACACTTAAAAGGCTTTAATCCAAGCTATTGGTTTTCAAAGAAATCTTCAAGGCAAAAGTCGTTTTTCTGCTGCTTTATTTCGGGAAGTATATCATCCTCCCATCTTCTTCCCAAAAGCCAGTTTGCAGGATTCGGAACAAATTGCAGATTCTGCCATTGTTGGCTTTTCTTATGGATCTTCAAAGCATTCATCATGGTATCAAACAGCTCTCTGTCGGGATTCAGACGATGGAATACATTGGCTGCGTTGCTTCTTCCGAGCTTTTTTGGGTATTCGTTCCAGAACCGGTTAAAGCGGTCATCGGGAGCATTATTGTCCGACGGAACGGAAGAATCCGTATCACAGGATGAAGTAAGATGGTCTTCCGAAAGCATATTGCCGAAAGAAGCATCGCTATTTTCAATATCCGGCATTTCCAATTTCGGAGATAAATAATCGACTCTTTCAATCTCTCTCTCATCCCCCTTGGGGGATATAGGGGGAGAGATCTCTCTTTTAGAGAGAGTATATGTTTCGGTATAAGTTTCTGTTTCAGTTTCTGTATATGTTTCAGTATCTGTATCTGTTTCTGTATATGTATCTGTATCTGTTTCTGTTTCTGTATATGTATCTGTTTCTGTTTCTGTTTCTGTGGCGGTGCTAAGCGGTCGCTGTGCGTTCGGTGAGCGTTTGCTAAGCGGTCGCTGTGCTTTCGGTGAGCGTTCGCTGAGCGGTCGCTGTGCGTTCGGTGATTCTTTCTTTTTTGTATTGTCCTTATCTTTTGCATTGTTTTTCTTTTTTTCGTTGACTACCTGCGCGCCTTTTCTTGCGTTTGATGCCTTTTCTTCGGAACGCTTTATCTGATGCAGCATCAATGATACGATTCCTTTGCATGAGCTTCGTACATTATCTATCGGGTTTTCTCCGGTGATATAATAGTTACCTATCGCTCTGACTATCTCCCATGCCTCGTCCGGCTTTACGTAATTGAGATCCTCCAGCCAGTCATAAAACATACAAAATCCTTTTGTATCTGTCATTTTTTTACCTCTCTTTCAATAAGGGGCTTGCCCCGTCATTCAACGTGGCAAGAGGCAGCAACGCTGCCTGTCAATCAGTGAGGGATTGTATCCCCCGCTGATTGAGAAAATGTCCCCCGCCGCCTACAGAGGCGGGGGACATCTTGCTCACGTTATAGAAATCAAAATCCATAAGAGTTGCAAGCATTTCAAGCTCGCAAAGAAGATTTCCCGGAGCAATTCCGAAATGCTGATTTACTCCTGCACTTGCAATTCTTCTGAACAGCTCCTCACAGGGGATCGTTTTGTGACGAAAATCCGCATGGGAATAGCTTGCAAGATAATGCTTGGTTGGAAGACATTCCACAACAGTGGCTACCATTTTCATTTTTCCGTTCTCCTCTGATACGTGGAGCATTGTTTTTTCTCCCTCCGGGAATACGTACCATGCAAATGGTGCACCTGCATATTTCCACTTGCTTTTTGCAAATCGTTCATCTCTTGCAATAATAACGTTTTCCATCTTTTCGGTATAATCGTTGGGACCCGCATGACCGGCTGCAAATGTATTTGTTGTCTTATTGATATAGAAGGGTTCGATAAAATTTGCTGTTCTTCCGCTGAGAATACGAAGAATATAAACAGCAAGACCTCCTCCTATATCACCTTCCGGAACTGTAACGGTTTTGTAATCTGTCCCGAGAGGCGAGAATCCGGGACGAAGACCAATGTGACTGAAAAGAGTTGTATCTATATCATTGAGGACAAGAAGGTCTGTCTCATTTTCGGTTGCGAGATGCTCCATTGCAAGTGTAGCTCTTACGGATGCGGCGAGTTTTTCCATGTCAACACTCTCATGTACTTTGCAGAGACTGCACAGACGTTTGATCTGTCCGGCCGTTTCCGGTTGAGTAACCTCGGATACCTTTCTTTCAAGATCTGCAACCGAAAGAAATTTCAGTCTTGCACCAAGCTTTGAATATACATTATAAGGATCTACATAAGTCGAGTACATGGCTTCATTGTAACAGGCAAGAAGTCCTATCGTTGTTTTGGCAAGTATACTTCTTGCAAGTGCAGCTTTTGAGAATACTCTGATTTTTTCGCATATCTCGGAAAGAGTTCCGACCTGCATCTGAATTTTGTTTCTGCAAAACCTTTTAACAGATCCGGATGCTTCAAGAAAGCCGACTATAGCACCTGCACTTAAAAAGTCTATGAACTGATTTTCGTCATTGGTGTCTGTGATATATATTCCATCTCTTGCAACAGAGGCAAGCATAAGAGGAATATCCGGTGAAATACTTCTTAAAAAACTTATCCATGGATAGTCCTCTGCCCAGGACATAAATGATACCACAATGCAGTCAACCTTGCTTGCGATAAATTCCGAAGCGGTTTTTTCCGCCTGTTCTCTCGTGTATGTCATTCCGGTTGTAATTACATCGGCAAATTCCGAAACTGCAGATGTAAAATATTTATATTCTTCTTCCTTGCGTTTTTCGTAACTGCCGTCGGCTGTGTCCTTGCCAAGCTCACGGAATCTGTCCGCACCGATAAAGAGCATGCCGATCTTAGGCTTTCTTGAAAAATCCATATTAATCTCCCGTCTTGCCGCATAGCGGCGAACAAAAATTTTATGAAAACCCCAAGGGATCTTCCGGCGTTAAATCACAACAGTGGTATTTGCGGTTTGAAATTTTACACTGTCACTCCTTTTCAATAAGGGGCTTGCCCCGTCATTCAACGTGGCAAGAGGCAGCAAAGCTGCCTGTCACTCGGTGGGGGATTGGATCCCCCACCGAGTGAGGAAATGTCCCCCGCCGCCGTGGAAAATCCGCTGTGCGGATTATTCCATTGAAATAAATTCACTGTGTGAATTTTTTCTCTTTGAGGCGGGGGACATCTTGCTCACGTTATACTATTTAATCACAGTTTTGAATGTTTTTCAAGTAAGTATAGCGACACTTTATAACATTATTTTGACTTTTTGATTTTTTTATGATATAATAGCTGTATATAGCAAAACAAAGGGGGATACATATGGATTTCAAAATACTTGAGTGCAAGCATTTTGTTGCACCGTCCGCAAAGAGGCTTATTACAAGAACTGTTACAGACTATGAGTTCGACTTGTATCTGAAAGGAGACAGAACCATATATATTGATTCACGAAGGAGCGATATAAAAAAAGGTGATATCAGCTTCCGCAGACCCGGACAGAGTGTATGTAGTATCGGTGACTATGACTGTTACATTCTCACCCTTGATTTTTCCTGCGAAAAGGATAATGATCGGTACAGCCGAAACAATATCAATACTGTTCAGCGGGTATATAATGATTCCATTGTATCAGAGCTTCCCGATAAGATAACTGCTTGTTCCATAAACGAGCTTGCAACACTTTTTGAGGAACTTCTTGAACAGGTGGATCTTGCAAGCGTTCATGCAAAGAACATTGTAAAGCAAATACTCTACACTGTTAACGCCGATAACATAAAAGCAAGGAACACTGCCGTAAACACCTGTGAGTCTGCGGAGGACATTATATATAAATATATAAATGAAAATTTCAAAAACAGAATAACTCTTGACGCTCTTGCGGGAAGAGTACATCTTGATGCGTCATATCTCATCAGAATATTCAAGAAGAAATTTGGAATATCTCCGATAGAATACGTCATCAGACAGCGTCTTGACTATGCAAGGAGTCTTGTGCTTAATACCGATATGACTGCAACGCAGATCGCATCCTATTGCGGATACAATAATGTGTCATTTTTCATAGCGGCATACAAAAAGGAATATGGATTTACACCTTATCGTCACAGACAGGCTTTGTCGGAAAACATCTGAAGTCTGAAATAACAAATCCGTTTTAAAATTTTACAGCTATTGCAATTTCGTTTTCAGTGTGTTATAATCTGATTGTATTGTTGAAATTAACGGAATGAGAGGAAATTTTATGAAAAGATCATATTGCGGAATCAACTGTAACGCCTGTCAGCTTAACACCCAATGCTGCGGTTGCATGGACAGCGAAGGTCGCCCCTTCGGCGGAACGTGCGTTGTTGCCGAATGCTGCAGGGATTGTGTTGAAAATGAAAGAGATAAGAAAATTGAAGTACTTAAAAAGTCTGTTATGAAGGAGATAAACGCTCTGAATATCCCCGGAATGCCGCAGGTAAAAGAGCTGTACTACCTTAAAGGCTCCTTTGTAAATCTTGAATTTACCCTTGAAGACGGACAAAAAAAGAAATTCTGGGATGATGACAGAATATATCTCGGTTGTCAGCTTGAGGTTGACGGCGACGAAAAATGCTTCGGTGTCGTTGCCGATGAGGAGCATATTCTTGTATGCAGATACGGATGCAACGGATGTGATCCGGAACTTGTCGAATATATCGCAAGATAAATTAAACAACTGTATCTGAATGAAATAATAACGGAGGAAACAACCATGTCAGAAAAAGTAATACTTATCTCAATAGACGGTATGCGTCCCGACGGACTCAAAAAATGCGGAAGTCCCTATCTTGACGAGCTTATTAAAATATCATCCTACACA
>SVQR01000085.1 GCA_015065225.1 Oscillospiraceae bacterium
TGCGGCTTCACATGTCTCACGAAGGCCGTCCAGCCATTTTTCTCTCATTTCGGGATCTGTAAGGTTAAACTCGGTGGTACACATACTTATGAGGTTTACGCCTGTTTCATCAAGTGTATTTCTTACTTTTGCAAGGTCAAGATTCTTCCAATTATATGTTTCAACGGTATCAAAACCCAGTTCCTTGCATTTTCTTATTGCATCACAGAAATCCATACCTCCGAAAAAGCATGGGATGGCTACGCACAGTTTCATATTTTCTCCTTTTCTCCGCCTTTTGTACGGCGGTATTTACTTATTGAAATATATTACCTGTCCCGACTCCATGGACTCGTTTGCCGCAAAGGCAAGTCTTAAAGTCTTCATAGCATCGGCATAGTCTGAGCGGATAAGGCTTCTGTTGCCTGTAATTATTGCATCTATGAATGCTTTATCCAAAGTATAAACCTGATCTTCTTTTCTGGGGATATCAATTGTCATCTCCGATGTTTCGATTATAAGATTGTTTCTCAGTCTGTAGTCAAGGACAATATCTTCCATTGAAATATAAAGACCGCATCGAGGACGTTTTCCCGTCTTTGGCTTGACATAGCATCCGCTGACAAGTGTCGCAGTTACATTTTCCGGGAATCTGAGAACAACTGTGGAATGATCATCGGTATCGTATTCGGCAGAGCAATCAACGCCTGCTTTTATCATTCCGGTAGTTGCTGTCGCATATATTGACAGCGGCTCACCGTAGAAATAACGAAGTATATCAAGAAGGTGTATATTCTGCTCAAGCAGCTGTCCGCCGCAGTATTCCTTTTTCTGCCACCACCATACTCCGGGGATACCGCCTATCCATGAACCGTAGACAAGTCCGCCCTTTCTGCGTTCACTCATCTTCTGCATCATTATATCTGTCAGATCCTGATATCTGTCCTGGAAGCCGACGGATGTTATAAGATGTTTTTCTTCAACTGCTTTAAGTACCCTCTCGCACAGATCGAGGTCATTTGACATAGGTTTTTCAACAAGGAACGGTATCCCCATCTCTGCCGCACGCAGCTCCATATCATCATGTGCCGTAGGTTCAACGCAAATTAGAAGAGCATCTATATTGCCCTTTGCATTGTCAAGAAGCTCCGTATGATTTTTGTAAATATTCTTGCATCCGAAAAGATCTGCCGTTGAATTTCTTCTTTCTTCTATCGGATCTGCTACCGCAACCACTTCAATTTCCGGTATTCTGTCAAAATTTCTGATATGTGCTTTACTTCTTCCTCCACAGCCGATAATACCAAGTCTTACTTTTTTCATGTTTTTTCTCCTTTTATATTTACAAATTGCATCTTATATGATATAATTATATTGTATATTACACCACAAATCAAGAGAAAATATTTGATAAAAGTATAAGGATATTGCATTATGTTTGCCGAAATAAACAAAGAAGCCATAAATACTCTTCCCTTTTCCATCCACACATTGGGAGAAAGCAAAAAACAAAATGCCATTTCACGTCCGAACGGATTCGATCATCATCATCTTATATGGGTGACCGATGGAAGCGGTATATTTGATGTTAACGGTAATGTCTTTACTCTTGAAAAGGGAGAAGGACTTTTTATGAGAAACGGGATACCTCACAGCTATGGCGGTGATGGGATCTCCACGATGTGGTTCACATTTACGCTGAACGACAGTGTTCTTGACTATATGGGTGTCGGAGACTACCTTATATTCTCTGCACCTGACAATCTGTCATCCGAAGTGCTTCAGCTGATGGCATTTGCTAACGGAAACAGCAATCCGTTAACAAGGTCGGCTGCCGGATACAGCTTTATTACGGATTTCTTCACGAAAGTCTTATCCAGCAAGATATCTGTATCGGACAAAGTACTTGATATCCTGGAAAGGCGTTACTCGGAAGCATTGTCCCTTGATGATATCGCAGACGAGCTCGGAACGGACAGATACTCTCTGTGCAGAGTATTCAAAAGCGAGAAGGACAGTACCGTTATGGATGAGCTTTTCAAGATACGTATCTCTAAAGCCAAGAGATTTCTTAAAATGAGTGATGACAATGTTGCGGATATTGGTATGATGTGCGGATTTGAAAACCCTTGCTATTTTATAAAACGGTTCAGAGAAGCTGTTGGATGTACACCCGCACAGTACAGGAAAAGAAATTAAAACTCGAAATTGGTCTTCTTTATATATTCAAGAAATCCTGCCGCAAGAACAGCACAGCCCTCGTCATTTGGGTGTCCGCCGTACTTTGCCGTGTCAGGTTCATTTTCGAGTCCGACATAAAGAGATGTATCAAAGCAATACTCACATTCCTCTGACAGTTCTTCTTTTATATATCTGCATACTTCATTCCACACCTTTAGCTTTTCATCCTTAAAGTTAAAGGGAAAAGGCGTGAAGATTCCGACTTTGACATTTGCTTTTATAAGCTCGGATACAATAGTCTTAAGGTCTTTCTTCACTTGCTCTGCCGTTCTGCCCTGTGAGATATCGTTTACACCGAGACATAAGGACACAAAGTCACATTGCTTAGCCTTGAAAAGCCATGCTCCGTCTGTTGCGGCATCCATAGCTCTTGCAAATCCTATTCCCAGATTCCAGAAGGAAAAGTCATCACCGACATTTTCCGCTATTTTTGCACACCAATGGTTATATGAATTGAATGCCGCGCCTATTCCCTGGGTTATGGAATCACCGAGAAATGCGATACGCTTTTTAACTTTACGTTCGCAGCCTATCATGGCAGGAAGCGGCATTTTCTTATTATATATGAACTGTCCGTCCTCATAAACGAATATCGGTATCTGTGACTCCTCATGATAGGGTATCTTTGTTCCCTTGAACGTCATTTCGATGCACAGGAAATCACCCTTTTCGGCATCAAGTTCTACCTCATCCGTCGTAAAGAATTCGCCCGGCTGTACCACTCTTGTTTCCTTGCCGCCGAAGGTGACCTGCTGCATATCGGCGATCTCGATATCTGAAAATGCATTCTTATCCGTTATATCATCGGGAGCTTTGACAACACATACGCCCATGTCAAGTATTGTCCATTTTTCGCAAGGATCGTTCGGCTCACTGACTTTTGGAAAGGATGCATCCGTCATATTGGAGAACAGGAAGCTGTAATTCATCTTTCCGCCGCGAAATACCTTATAAAATACCCGTCCGGTATATTCGCAATCCTTGTTTGCGGTTGTGAAGAATGTCTGATCGGCACTTCCCGCAAGAGTGTTTGATACGTATTTTTCAAAATATTTCATGACTTGCCTCACTCTGTGAATATAATTAAAGTTATTTAACTTATCATGTAGAATTATAACATAAGCAATACTTTTAGTCAACAGTATTTTTTAATCGGCAGATGCAATAATTATAAAAAATCGGCAAGTGCTGTCCGAGCACCTGCCGAATCACCGATAGTCGGTATATATTCAGTTATTTGCCGAGCGTTTTGAGCATTTCCTCAAACTCTGCGGTTGATTCCTTTGAATTGTACAGCTCCGGGTATGAGAAGACAAACATATACATCATGCCGTTTATCTCGCAGAAATACATATCTTCGCAAATTGCAGACTGATCAAGCACTGTGGTAGCGGAAAACTTGTAATACTTTCTGTAGTTTATGGAAACCGTTTTCACTTCGGTGAAGGTTCTGTCAAGCTCCTCGTCGGAATCGGCATCGTTTTTGAGTGAGAGTCTGAATGAATCGACAAATGTCTTAAGGCTTATATTTGAAGGAGACACCTGTGAGGCACTTGTGACAAGTATTGCTCTTGATTCATCATGTATCGCAGTTCCGTCCGAGTTGTAGGGCTCATAATATGACGGTGCTTTTATCTTCATCGTTCCTACCTTGAGCTCGCATTCCTCACTCAATTCATCCATGTCAATTGAATCCATTATGATTCCCGCTTTTTCTGTGTCTATCTCCTTGAAGCTCATATTATCAAGTATGGAGCTTATTATATTCTCCGGCGGAGAGTCTGAATCTGCGTCTATTATGATATTCAGTTTATAGATATATTCGCCGAGCTCGAATGAGAGGAATCTTACCGTACTGTCGCTTGACTTGCTTCCCTCTATTATAAGATCATATTCATATGCCGTTATATCTCCGTATTTCTTTTCGGAAATGCTTGAATATCTTGAGATATCCTTGTTTATGCCTCTTGTCGAATTATCCATATCAAATTCGACATATCCGACGGGAGTTTTTTCAGCTTCGCTCTTTGAAACTATCTCGATACTTACACTTGTTCTGCCTCCGTCGTTGGCGGTGAAAGCGAACTCATTGACCTTCAGAAGTGTTTCGCCTCCCGTAAGGTTTGCGGGAAGGAGCAATGAGAAATTCATTTCTTCCGAGTCGAATCTTCTCATGCCGTTCTCAAGATTTGAAAGATCGTGTGTGTCGGTTTCCTCAAACACAAGTCTGAAGCTCTCCGCAAGGGATATGAATTGCTTTTTGGTCTCATCATTGTTATCGGTAAAAACACCGAGATGATATATGTATTTTTCCGTGACGAATATTTTCTCATAGATATAAGCTTTTCCTGTTCTTGCTTCTATATGTATTATCCTGCACTTTTCGTCCTCGGTGTTGGTCTCAGCCTTTATGAGAGTAGCGATCGAGCTGTAGAGCTCTTTTCCCGCTTTGAATTGCTTATCGAAATCATAGTCATCTTTCTTTTTTGAAATATCGACAGAGATAGTGTTCTCGTTCGCTTCGTCGCTGAATTCCGTGCTTGAGCCGTCAAATTCCCTGTCCGACATGATCAGATCCTTCGGGTTATCCATTGTCCAGCCGTAGAAGCTGTCTCCTATGTACTTTGTATCTATCACACCCTCTACGGTATCGCCTTCCGGAACTGTCTCCTTTGTAACGGAGATACCTCTTGTAGCTTCATCGTAGCCGACATCCGCACCGAAGTTTTCGGAGATAAATCTCAGAGGCACCATTGTGCGTCCGTCAGGAAGCTCGGGGGCTGCAAGGAGAGTTACCGCTTCGCCGTTAACCTCTGCTATTGGGTTGCCGATCTGCAGAACGATATTGACGTCGGGATACTTTAGCGTCACCGTTCTTGTTTCTCCGTCCCAGCCGACCTTTGCTCCGAAGGCTTCGGTTATGACTCTTACGGGTACAAGTGTAGTTCCTTCTCCGACGACATAGGGTGCTGTTTCGACTTTTACGCTCTCACCGTTGATGAGCAGAGTATCATCTCCGACACTGAATATGATCTCGACTTTTTCGGGAATATTAAATCCATTATCCGTATCATCGGCAATATCATCAGCCGTTTCTTTCGCTTCTGCCTGTACGGGTGATATCTCTTTTTCATTTTCCTGTGCAAATACCGATACACAGGAACATAAGAGCAAGGAAGATAGTATTGCCGCAAGAATTCTGTTTGCTTTTTTCATTTTCATTCTCCTTTTCTTTATTTGATCTCATCAAGTGTCATCTGTACAGTCTGTCCGCTTTCGCCGCCCTTTTTGATGGATAGAGAGACAGATGCACCGTTATATGTGGATTTGATCGCTTCATTCCAGTCGGTCAAACTTGATACTCTTATTCCGTTCACTTGGTAAATAACATCGCCTGCACAGAGTATATCATTTGGCGATTCCTTGACGGTCAGTCCCTTGGAGGTCGGAAGTCCGATCTTTGCTTCCCATGATTGTTCCAAAGTTATGCCGAAATCGGGACGTATTATGCATCCGTATTTTTCAAATTGCGAAAGCGCAAACCGAACGGTATCGACCGGAATTGCAAAGCCGAGGTTTTCTATTCCGATACCTGAGTATTTACTTGATGTTATACCGATAAGCTCACCTTTGCTGTTTATCAGAGGACCTCCCGAATTCCCGGGATTTATGGTCGTATCCGTCTGGATCAGCTTGTAATATGATCCCGAAACGTCAACGGAAGGGCTTGAGATTATTCCTTTTGTTACGGAGTTTCTCAGGGACATTGATATGGGTGTTCCTATGGCAAGTGCTGTTTTTCCTGATGCTATGGTAGTGTGATCCGCCATTTTTATCGCTTTAAGACCTATCTTGTTGACTTTTACAACGGCAAGATCTGCTTTTTCATCGCTGTAGAGTACGCTTCCCGGAAGAGATGTACCATCATTCAGGATCACGGTAAGGTTTTTGATGTCCTTTACAACATGGGCATTGGTAAGTATATATCCGTTGCTTTTATAAACCACACCTGAGCCGTGTACCGTCGGGTTATTGTATTGAATTGCCGCATCATCGCTCTTGTAGTTTCCTATTATGGCAACAACACATGGACTTACCTCTTCGACAAGCATCGCCGTCTGATCTTCTTCGGTAAAATCCACATATGCGACTCTTGCATCACCGTCCCAGGATACTTCCGCTCCGAGGGATTCGTTTACGGCACGCAGAGGCACGTATATCCTGTCGTCTTTCATTATGATGTCGGCATCAAGTCTTTTTCCGTTGACAAATATACGGGGCGTATCCGCACCGTGTGCCAAAGAGAACGTCGTTACGGCAACTGCCAGAAAAGCGGCTGCCGGTATTGCTCCTTTTCTTTTCAACTTCCTTTTACTCCTTTCTTCGGATAATCACATATGATCGGGATATAAATTCAGTTTAACAACTATGCTTTTAATTGTCAATAGATATGGCACAAACGATGTTCTGTATGCCCCAAACGTTATTTTCAGGGCAATGCGAATGCGTGAATTCGTATACGGATCACCGATTGTGTTATATTGTTACTTTCCCTTGTTTAATTTTAATATATATATATATATATATAATTAATATATTGTAAATATATAACCAAACAAAACAACCTGTGAGGGAATTTACTTTTCCATATCGTATTTTGTTACAGAAAAAATCGGATCATACAAAAAATAATTGAATATTCCATTTACTTAAACATAAATCCGTGATATAATTAAGAAAAATCCGAAAGGAAGGCATTATTATGGAAATAAGACGTGTAAGAGCCGAGGAGTACGACGCATTACTTGAGCTTCTCAATGTTACATTCGGTAATAAAAACAGGGTTGAAACGCATTTTGACAGGGATCTTCCGGTTATGTGGAAGCGAGACGACGAGCACATGGGCAAGCACTTTGCCGTATTTGAGACCGGAAAAATGGTCGCGGCTCTGGGGGTATATCCCCTGCCCGTTGACATACTCGGTGAAAAGCTACTGTTCTCAACAATGGGTAATGTTGCAACTCATCCCGATTATGAAGGCAGAGGCTACATGAGTGCACTTTTAAAGGAAGCAATGAACGAGCTTGAGAATATCGGTGCGGATGCTTCAAGGCTTGGAGGAAATCGTGCAAGATACGGACGTTACGGATATGAGATGTGCGGTATTCAGTTCAATCTGTCTGTTACTCCACACAATGTTTCAAACTTCTTTAAGGGATTCGAGAAGAATATCATATTTGAAAAGATAGAAAGAAGCAACAAGGAAGCTCTTGATTTCTGCTGTGAGCTTTATGAAAAGGAAAAGTTCTATGTCATCCGCGGCAAGGAAGATAACTATCACAAAATGTACTGCAGTATGGTCGCATGGCAGAATGTTCCTTATATTGCAAAGGATAAAGACGGAAAGTATGTCGGCTTTTTCAGCATCAAGGATAACAACATTGCGGAAATTTTTGCTGTCACTCCCGAAGCCTACAGGGATATGATCATTTCTCTCGTACTTGAGACAGGTAAACCTATTCAGTTCTCGCTTCGCCCACATAATGTTGATCTGTTGCGTATATTCACGCCTGTTTGCGAGAGGCTCAATATCGCTTCACCTTCAAGATTCAAGATAATGAATTACAAGAAGGTGATCAATGCTCTTCTGAAGCTCAAGGCTAAGATCGTTCCCCTTTCCGATGCGGACTTCACTATAGACATTGATACATATGGCAAAATAAGGATAGTCTCGGATGCAGACGGTGCAAGATGTGAAGATTTTGACGGTGAGTGTGATCTTAAGCTTTCCGGAAATAAGGCATCAATGTTCCTGTTCGGACCGATGTCACCGGAATGTACGGCAGATACAAGTTTGAAAATGGGTAATCTTCTGCCGCTTCCGCTTTCGTGGAATCTTCAGGACAGGGTGTGAGTTGCTCTTATATTGTTAACTGAAAATGTAAAACATCCGAATATAACATTCTATTTTGCTAAAACAGTATCAAAAAATACTCAAATCGTGTAATTCCTTTCACCCGTGATTGACTTTTGCTTTTGTATATGATAGAATCATCTCGGAACATAAAAACAAGAGAGGTATTTATTATGTGTAATATAGCAGGATACTCCGGAAACAGGCAGGCAGCTCCCATCCTTATAGAAATGTTGAGAAGACAGCAGTCATATGACGGTGCACTCAGTACAGGTGTTGCGACCATTCATGAGGGAAAGCTCCACTACAGAAAGGTTGTCGGTGATGTTGACGCGCTCCTTCGCGAAACTGATGCACTTTCGCTTCCCGGAACGATAGGTATCGCTCATTCAAGACCTGCGGCGGACAAAAATCTTCCCCATCCCTATATTTCAATGGACGGTAGAATGGCACTTGTCACAAACGGAAATACACCTCCCAATCACTATTCCTATCTTACGGACAATACGCTTGAGCTTCTTGAAAAAGAGGGATTCAAGTTCACGACGGAAATGGAAGGTAAAAAGGAAGGCTTCCCGTCTCTCAGCAACGGCAATGCTGTAAGCCCCGCAGAAGGCAGAGTACACCTTGTTGACTATTATCTCAAAAAAGGACTCTGCATGGAGGAAGCTATGGCAAGATGCAGTGATGAGATGTATGCAGACAATGTATTCCTTACGCTAAGCCTTGATGCACCGGACAGGATCTCTGCCCTTCGTACCACAAGACCGATGAATATCCTTCTCGGCGACGGTGAAACATTCCTTGCGACCACTACATTCGGTTTTCCCGATGATGTTGAAGGAGAGATAATGGCTCTTCCTCTCATGCACGTTTGCAGTGTGACAAACGAAGGCTTTACCGTTACAAAGCACAGGATCAGAACGGAAAGAGTTGCGGAAGTGAATCCCAGAGCCTATGCACTTGCATATAACGGTCTTACGGAATTCCTTCTTGCAAGGAAGAATGATCCTGTATATCTTGATGAGATAGTCCATCATCTCGATAATAATATCAAGGGCATATGGAACACAGAACACACCTATAATCAACGTGTCAGACTCACATATAATATTCTTGAACAGCTTGACAAGGAAGGAAGACTCAGATTTGTTCTTCGCAAGAATGAAAGAAACGGTGTAACCAGAGATCTTCGCTATATGTGGGCAGAATAATCAATCGGAAAATAAAAAGCCTCGATGCACATTCCGCAATGTGCACCGAGGTATTCTTTTATCTGTATCGAATCAATATCTTTTAAAGAGTCGTAAGAATCAGTCGAGTATTATCGCCGGGCATGACGACCAGGGATGGAAATAGCTTACGTTCCATTTCTGCTCTTTTTTCCACACTTCATGGCATACAGTCGCTCCCGCATCCATCATTGCAGACCAGGTATTCTTATCACAGATGAGCTCTTCGACGATATCTGTTCTTCCCTCTCGTTTAAGTGAGTACAACGCAAAGAATGACATATATGTACCGCCGCTTGCAAGAGTTTTGCTTCTGATAAAATCAATTATATTCTCTTTGATATCTTCCGAAACATCTGCCTGTGCAAAAAGTGCGAGGACATTTGACTGATAGCTTGAATGCTGTGAGCCTTCGGAATCAACGAAAAGTTTTGTTTCTTTATTGAGGAACATATCTATGTAACCCTTTTCCGTTTCCTTAGTTGCACAAAGAGGCTCTATATCAAGAATAGAACGTATCTCGTCAATATGCTTGAGCATTGCAAGATAAAAGCCGTTAAGTACGTTGTGGAAGCCTTCGCCTATAATTGTGGTAAGCTCGAAGTCATAGCCGTCACGAAGATCCATAGGCCAGTCAACAAGATTCCATTTATCCTTTACCGATTCTATAAGTCCGTTCTCCCGTCTGTATGCGTTGAAATATTCATACACATTCATAACATACGGATACATACGCTTCAAAAATCCCATATCCTTGGTGTATTTATAAACATACAACACCTGGAACGGGAACTGTAACGAATAGTCGGCGATCTCCTGCATAAACGATGACGGAGCAACCGTCATAAGTCCTTTGCATATAAAAGATGACTGACAGTAATTATCAAGAGCCTTGATTATCATGGATGCATCGCCCGTAAGCTCCATGTGTGCGATACCCGAAATTGTGACATCACCGAGATACTGACCTTTTTCACGGTGAGGACAATCCATAAAGCATTCCTGTACACCGTATTTCATTGTATCGGAGCAAAGCCGGAATATTTTTCCGAGAAGCTCATTGTTGCCGGTATATTTTTTAACCTGTTTGTACGGGTAATGTCTTACCGTGAATACGATGGATGCTTCATTTATCTCAACACCTTCGGGGACAATCAGATCGGCATATCTGAATGCCTTGTAGTCATACTGGTTGAGAGTATCGGCACTACCGCCCGAGAGTATGAATTTTTCCTCATAGTCGCAGCAGCATCGCATTTTGTATCTTACCGTACCGTCATCATTCAGCTCCTCGCCGCAACGCATTATTACCGTATCGCCTTTGTTTCCTTTGGCTGTAAATTTCAGATAACCGACCGCTTCAAAGCCGAAGTCGATGAAATATCCGTAATCCCTTTTTTCGATTATTGCGGGATGGACATCATATATGTCAAGCTGTTTTGTGGGCTGAGGAACAAGAGTGTAGTCGGAATTGGTCTTGATCACGGCATTTTCCCATGCCGAATCGTCAAAATCGGGAGCCTCAAATCCCACCTCGGAAGCTCCCGAATCATAGCACTCGGCAAACTGTGTTGCATAGCCTATAAGTCCCAGCGAAGAAAATCCCGTATGATATGCACACTTCCAGCTTTCATCCGACCGGCAGATGAGCTTACCGTCGGCACGAAGATCGAATACAAAACCGTGGCGAAGGTCACAGCTCACCCATACTCGATTTACAAGTCCCTGATAGAAGGTATGTACGGCTATGGTGTTTTCGCCTTTTGTAAGATACTTTGTTACATCTATCTCGTTGTAGTAATAGTTGAAATTGTACCCCGGTGCAGGTCCCTGCGTTACAAATTCTCCGTTGATATAGAGCTTGTAATAGTCATCGGCAGAAATCCTTATTGCAGCCTTTTCAAAGGTATCGAGAGTTATCTTTTTTCTGAAAAGTATGTGCTTGTTTTTATATTTATCATCGTGGTCGATCTCTTTTTTGTCCACATCCTTATGAAAAACATAGATAGGCTCAAGGTTATAAAAATCCTTGTTTGAGATCCATTTTGCGCTGAATTCAGACATAATACCTCCGTTTTTAATCCTTTGCAAAATTTGGTGTGTATTTTTTACATAGTGGGTTAAGATTCTTATCAATGAAGATCATATACACAGAAGTAAATTGCTTATCCGTGACGAAAGTGTATTCATCTTTATCAATGTCTTCCAAAAATATTTTTATTATATGCCCATCCGAATCAAGTAGCGATAAAAAGAAACGCGGATCCGGTACACCAAAAACATTTTCATGGGTAATACCGACATTTATAACACTTGTACCGTTTTCGTTCTCCGAAACCTCCAATGAGTTGACGGAAAAATTATCACGAAAGTCGATAATATCCACAGAGCCTGATCTGAGAGGTATGTTCTCATCGGTGGTAATTGTTCCGTTGAGTGTTGCATATTTTCCGCAAACAGGCTTACAAATAATTGTTCCTGCCGATTCACCGAATGATACGCTTCCGCCCTCGGAGATGCTCGCGGTATAATGGGGGTGGCTGTAGAAAAACAGTCCCATACCGGATTTGTCACCTAAGTTTTTACTCATTGTGTCATAACATCCGTCAAGAAATACTACCGTATTGACCTCATTGACATTACCGTTTTTTCCGCATCTTGAACCGCAGAAAACACCTGTATTAGTCCTGTTCTGAGTTGCAAGACCGTTTTGAGTGTTCAAAAGCATATCCTTGCCGATAATAAGGTTTGTCGTTCCGTTTACATAATAGGATGACTTCCAGTAAACCGACCAGTCATTATAGCATCCGGTATATACACGCCTTGTTACCTCACCGCCGAGAAGGGTGATATATGTGTTGCCTGTAAGATTGCTTTGCGAGCTTGCACCGAACAAAGATTCAACCATGCCGCCGGTCATTGTTATATGCGTATCACAGCCTTCAAGAGCAGTACTTGAAGATCCGCCGTAGACATTCATCACTTTGCCGCCGTCGATAAATATATTTGTGTCGGCAGCAGTTCCGTTTGTTCCCGTGCCGGCACCGAATATATATGCGGCAACCGCATTATCGCACAAATGTATCTCTGTCTTACCGAGTACTTTGCCGTTGTTTCCGCCACCGTATATGTTACAGGGGGACATGGTTGTTGTATCCTTGTCATTTATACCGTCACCGACATTACAGTTTCCACCGAAGATAAGGCGTGTATTGCCTGTGACAGTACCGTTATATCCGCCGGCATATACGGTTTTGTAGAGACCTCCGTAAAGCTCGACGGAAGTATCGGAAACATCGGTATTGTTACCGCCTCCGTAGACTGTCAGTCTCGAATCGGATGTTACATTATTTCCGATATAAAGATTATATCCGTTGGCATATACGGTACAGCTGCCGGAAAATTTCACATCATCAATACGAAGATCTGCCGTCAGTTCAAGAACAGACGGTAATGTAACCGTAATATCCGATGTACTGCCGTATGCATAACAGCTTTTCCCGATTGAGATGACGTTCTCTATAGAAGTATTTTCGTAAAGCTCGGTCATCACATCGTAATCGCGTGCATTTGCGGCAAAGGATAACAGCATAAATATTGCAGATACGACCGCAAAACGGCACAGAACTACAGTAATTCTCATAAAACTTATTTAAAGAAATTTCCGAAAAGACCTCGAACGATCTTTTTGCCGAATTCTCTGCCGATGGTGTTTGTCGTGGAATCAACCAATTTTTGTGCGGCGCTTTTCTTTTTTGATGAGGATTTCTTTACTG
>SVQR01000086.1 GCA_015065225.1 Oscillospiraceae bacterium
ACCGTAACCTGTAGCTTCGGGACGAACGAGAGAGCCGCCGTAAGAGAAGCCCTTACCTGTGAGAACGCCGTTTTCGAAGTTGTTGCAGATTCTCTTGTACTGACCGAAGAGGTAACCGATCTCTCTTGCACCTACGCCGATGTCACCTGCGGGAACGTCAACGTTTGCACCGATGTGTCTGTAAAGCTCTGTCATGAAGCTCTGGCAGAAACGCATGATCTCTCCGTCTGACTTGCCTGCGGGATCAAAGTCGGAACCACCCTTACCGCCGCCCATGGGGAGACCCGTGAGGGAGTTCTTGAATGTCTGCTCAAAGCCGAGGAACTTTATGATGCCTTCATATACGGAGGGATGGAATCTGAGACCTCCCTTGTACGGACCGATTGCACTGTTGAACTGGATTCTGTAACCTCTGTTTACCTGTACCTTGCCGTTGTCATCAACCCACGGAACACGGAACTTGATGATTCTTTCCGGCTCAACGATTGCTTCGATGATACCCTTAGCCTGGAGCTCGGGTCTCTTTTCAACCACCGGCTCGAGAGATTCGAGCACTTCACGTACAGCCTGGAGAAATTCGGGCTCGCCTGCGTTTCTCTTTTCAACTGTAGCGTATACTTCATTAAGATATGCTGACTTAAACATTGTTATAAGCCTCCTGATAAATTTAAATTTGGGTTTATTGTATCATAATTTATGGAAAATTGCAATAGGAAATGAGAAATTTTTTTTGAAAACAAAGTCAAAAATGGTGCATATGGCTTTCAATTCTGCAATTTTTGGTAATTTTTAGTATTTTTACGATAAAAAATGAATATTTTCGAAAAAGAATGTCATTTTGATAACAAGCTCAAGTTGTGCATCGGGAAACAGCGATCAGGTACAAACACTTTTCCACCAAAACAATAAAGTGACCGATCAACTCACAAGTTTCGCACGCGACAAATATTAACACATTTTCCACATCACTCCATATTGCCCTTTAAACGCGTTATTCGCCGTTTTGACAGCTGCATTTGTTAACAAAAAGTGAATTCTGCACCATGCGACGTTTTTTCGGGCATCTTTCACGCTTTTATCACCTTTTTTGTTTGACATTGCTGTTTTTTTGTGATATAATATATTGATTCTTTATATAATAAGAATATGTAGAATCTTTGCATTTGCCGCGAATGACTTCCCTGCGATGCAAGCTCTATCCTTTTTCTGAAAGGAGATCTTTTATGACCTCGGATAACAGACCCATCGGTATCTTTGACTCCGGACTGGGCGGACTTACATCTGTCAGAGCTCTTGAGAAATGTCTTCCCGATGAAAATATAATATATTTCGGCGATACGGGCAGAGTGCCTTACGGCACAAGATCAAACGAGACTATAATACAGTATTCTATGGATGACCTGGCCTTTCTTCTGCGCAGGAATGTCAAGGCTGTACTTGTTGCCTGCGGTACTGTCAGCTCCATCGCACTGCCGACTCTTTCTGAAATGACGGATATCCCCATTGTGGGAGTGGTAGAGCCTGCCTGCCGCAATGCCTGTAAAGACGCATTGACGGATAACGGAGGAATTGCCGGGAATATTGCCATATTCGGCACTCAGGCGACGGCAAAGAACGGTGCATATACTGCACTTATCAAAAAAACAAACCCTGCATTCAATGTTTCCACGGTAGCCTGTCCGATGTTTGTTCCGCTTGCGGAAAACGGCTACATAGAAAAGGGCAATCTCATTACCGTGGAGATAGCAAAGGAATATGTCGAAAAGCTCCGTGAGTTCAAACCTTCAAGTCTTATCCTCGGATGTACCCACTATCCGATACTCAGACCGAATATCGAGATCGCCTGTGAAAAGGTACTGGGATATGTTCCGAAGATCACGGATGCGGGAGAATGTGCCGCAAGGAGCGTTAAGGATATGCTTGCCGAAAAGGGCAGACTTTGCATAAAACGCGAAGAGGAATATCCGAAATTCTATGTGAGCGACGAGACCCGCAATTTCACAAATATAGCCTCTGCGTTTCTCGGCCGGAGCATCCGAAGCGTCACAAGGATAAACATTACGGGCCAGGCGCAGGAAATACCCGGAAGCATCAGGAACATAAGCTTTAACGATGATACGGAGAACAAAGAATAATGGGAACATATCTCAATATGCAGATCTTGGATCAGGACTTTGACGTTCAAGAGAAGATCCCCGACCCGCTTGATTACAGAACGATACTGCCGGATATAGTGAACACCGACAGCAAGCCGACAGCCGAGAAAAAATTCATCTGCTTTATGAAGCTTTGGTCAAAAAGAGGCTTTTCCACGGAATATGACGGAAGGCGCGATCCCGTTGCCTGTCAGAAGATAGCGAAAGAGGAAAAAAAGGAGCTTCGAAGCGAAATGCCCGGCGGACTTTACGATGAGAGCATTATCATGAGGTTCAGCGAATACTCAAAAAGGGTATCAAAACTTCAGACAGATACGGAGTTTTACCGCAATGCGGGATTTTTGCCAAAGTATTTTTCAAATGTCACAAAGCCCGAGGACGGATACTGCGAAGTGATAAACGAGGTGACCGTAAAATATTTCACGGATCACAGGCGCATCTGCTTTACCGACACCACCAAGGAGATACACCTGTATGACAACGGAACGGTACTGCTTCTTGATATTGACAGCAGCTCGGACGCGGTCTTTCTTGTGCGAGACGCTTTTACCGCCCATAACGACAAATATCTGATATCGTTTTACGAAATGAGCGGAGAACAGCCGCCGGATATGGATTTCTCCGCAAGATTGACGGATATCCAGGACAATATCGGAGAAAACGGCGGCGAGCTGAAACTAAAC
This sequence comes from Oscillospiraceae bacterium, assembly GCA_015065225.1. Taxonomy (GTDB): domain Bacteria; phylum Bacillota; class Clostridia; order Oscillospirales; family CAG-382; genus SIG622. The sequence continues at coordinate 2,840 of SVQR01000086.1, forward strand.
TATGACACGATATTTTACGGAGAACACACGGAAAGAACTGTTGTTGATCTGAAGCTGGAGGCACCGAAGGATGACTGCGAGCTTAAAAAGTTTGCAGGCATAAAGCTTGTGACCTCGGAGATCGGAAGCAACGATATGAAAGGAAAGGTAAAATGAAACAAACACTGAAAAGACTCCTGTGCGGCATACTGTGTGCGGCGGCGGTATTTACAAGTACGTCCGTATATGCCGTACAGACAGATGAAACAGGTACACAGACAAAACAGACGGAAAATACAGAGTCGGTAAAGACGGATGAAAAAGAGGGCGAAGAAAAGACAGGTCTCAGATATGATCCCGAATCTCCGTTCCCCGTGTATTCCGGTTATACTCCCGACTATTCCGGATATAACAGTGCACAGTATGAGCTGTTCATGGATATACTTAAACTCTATACCGATACTCACCTTTACGAATTCACGGAAGGTCAGGCGGCGGAAGCCTTTATCATGAAGCTTCTTCGCGAAAATCCGGAGCTTATGAATCTTTTCCTTGACACTCTGCTTACTACCATGGATCCCTACAGCGGATACTATGAAGCAGGAACGGGACTTGCGAGCGACGGCTCTTCAAAGGGCTACGGTATAAGATTCGCTTCCGAGGAAAACGGAAGCATAAAATCCATGGGGCTTACAGCACCGGGACTTTACGTCATTGAGGTTGTGAACGGCTCTCCCGCACAGCAGGCAGGTATTATGGTCGGAGACAGGATAGTTTCCGTCGAAGGTCTTCCTCTTGATGGACTTACACTTGACGGCGCTTCTTATCTTCTCAAGAATCTCCCCTATGTTGCGGACGAAGAATTTGACGCCGAAGGTAACAGTCTCGGTATCCCTAACGAGCCGGAATTCATCATAACCAACGAGGAGACCGGCAAAAAAGAATATCCCATCCATTTAGAAGTAGAGAGAAACGGCGAAAAGATCCCCGTAAAGATGCTCAAGGCAAGAGTCATATATTCGGACGTTTCATACGAGAGGTCTCCTGACAAAACATACTCTTACATACAGGTGACATCCTTCTCCTCCGATTCCGTGGTCAAGGATTTTGCATCGGCTATAGAAAAAGCCAAGAAGGAAAGCAACGGCAATCTTCTCATTGACCTTCGCGACAACACCGGCGGCAGCGTTGAGGCGGCTATCGCCATGATAAATATGCTGATAGAAGAAAAGGACAGGGTGATCCTATATTACAACTCCAGAAATCATACCGAACCGGAACCGATATATTCCGAGGGTACAGGTTACACCTTTGAAAAGATAACAATACTTGTAAATGAATATTCCGCAAGCGCATCCGAGCTTTTTGCAATGGCACTGAGCTATAACTGCGGTGCGATAATCGTGGGAACCACCACCTTCGGCAAGGGTATCGGACAGCAAGGCTACACATTCGCCAACGGAGATATGTTCACAATAACCGCCCTTGAGATACTTGATCCTCTCAAAAGATCATACCACAATATCGGTCTTACGCCCGATGTTGAGATAGATGTTCTCATGACAAAATACGATTTTCCGGAAAATGTGGGTGAGCTGATGTTCGTACCTACGGGAAGTATTCCTAATGATGATCCGACAGCCGAGGAGGGTGCAGAGCTTCCCATCATGGAGATAAAGGTCGGTGATGAATCGGAAAATATACTTGCTCTTGAAAAAAGACTTAAAATCCTCGGCTTCCTTCGCGAGAGCTTTGTGGACGGCAAGGCGGATGAGAATACCCTGGCGGCTGTAAAGTCCTATGAGGTATACATCTACGGAGAACCTGCGGGAACACTTGATGAACGCGAGGTAAAGCTCATAAACTCCATGTCGGAAAAATACAAAAACCATTACTATTATTACGATTCACAGATGGAGGTCGCAAAGATGTCCTTCAGCTCAAGATCCCAGGCGAAGCGCAAGGCAAAGGAGCTGAATACAGAGGCTTCAAGAGTACAGAAGGAGTACGAAGCGTACCTTCAGGCGGAAAAGGATAAGATAAAGGCTGAAGAAGAAGCGGCTGAAAAGGCTGAGGAAGAGGCAAAAAAAGCCGAAGAAGTTACAACACAGCAGGAGGAAAATGCCGCGGATAACTGATATGCGGTCTTTGACAAGTTTTTGTAAAGTGTAAAAATAAACTATTTTAAGAAGAGGAATATAAAAATGAGTGACATCAACAACAACGAAAAATACGGCGAGATAGATACCGCCGAATTCCACAAGAATGACAAGATATTAGACGTGGAGATATCCCGCGAGGTAAAGACCTCTTTTATAGACTACGCCATGTCCGTAATCGTGGACAGAGCCCTGCCGGATGTGCGCGACGGTCTCAAACCCGTTCACAGAAGAATACTCTACTCCATGTATGAAGACGGTCTGACATACAATAAGCCCTTCCGTAAATCCGCAACAACGGTAGGTAATGTGCTCGGTCATTATCATCCCCACGGTGACGCTTCCGTTTATGATGCTATGGTAAGACTTGCACAGCCATTCTCGCTGAGATACCCTCTTGTTGAAGGTCACGGTAACTTCGGTAATATCGACGGTGACGGTGCGGCTGCTTACCGTTATACTGAGGCAAGACTTGCAAAGATGGCGGAAGAGATGGTAACAGACCTTGATAAAGACGTAGTTGACTTCATGCCAAACTTTGACAACAAGCAGAAGGAGCCTACGGTACTTCCATCAAGATTCCCCAACCTTCTTGTAAACGGTTCTGTGGGTATCGCTGTAGGTATGGCGACAAATATCCCTCCTCACAACCTCAACGAAGTTATTGACGGTGTTATCCACCTCATCGAAAATCCGGAAGCGGACATACTTGAGCTTATGAACTTCGTAAAGGGTCCCGATTTCCCGACAGGCGGTACTATCTACGGTCTCAACGGTATCTATGAGGCTTATATGACAGGACGAGGCAAGATTCCGGTAAGAGCAAAGTGCGAACTTGAGGAAAAGAAGGGCAGAACATCCATCATAATCACCGAGATCCCCTATATGCAGAGAAAGAGTGCCCTTGTCGAAAGCATCGCCGATCTTGTAAGAGACAAGAAGATAGACGGCATCAGCGATATCCACGACATCTCGGATATGAGAAACGGCACTAAGGTCGTTATTGACCTCAAGCGTGATGCAAACCCGCAGCTTGTTCTCAATCAGCTCTACAAGTACAGTCCCCTTCAGGATACCTTTGCGGTAAATATGCTTGCTCTTGTAAACGGCGAGCCTAAAACGCTTAACCTCAAAGATATGCTCAAGCATTATCTTGATCATCAGGTAGATGTAGTTACAAGAAGACTCAGATACGATCTTGACAAGGCTCAGAAGAGAATGCACATTTTGGAAGGCTTGAAGATCGCTATCGACAATATTGATGAAGTAATAAAGATAATCAGAGCATCAAAGACCATCCCGGATGCAAGACAGGCACTTATCGAAAGATTCGAGCTTACAGAAATCCAGGCTCAGGAAATAGTTCAGATGCCTCTCGGTCGTCTGTCCGGTCTTGAAATAGACAAGCTTCTTGAGGAAATGGAAAACCTCAAGATAAAGATCGAAGAACTTATCGAAACTCTCGGCGATATTACAAAAATAGAAGCTATCATCAAGGAAGACCTTCTGGATATCAAAAAGAGATACGGCGATGAAAGAAGAACAAGGATCGAGCAGGTCGAAAACGAGATCGTTATGGAAGACCTCATCGAGCGTCGCGACTGCGTTCTTACCATATCCCATCAGGGTTATATCAAGAGAATGGATGCCGATACCTACAGTGCACAGAGAAGAGGCGGCAAGGGCGTTATCGGTATGCAGACCAAGGAAGAGGACTTCGTTGAGGATGTTATCATCGCTCACAGCCACGATTATCTCCTTATGTTCACAAGCTACGGCAGAATGTACGTTAAGAAGGGCTATGAGATACCCGAATCAGGCAAGAACAGCAAGGGTACGAACATTATCAATATTATAGAGGTTGACAAAGACGAAAAACTGACAGCCAGCGTATCCGTCACATCCTTCGAGGATGATATCTACCTCACAATGATCACCAAGAACGGTATCATCAAGAGAACAGAGCTTTCCGCATACAAGAACTACAGACGAGGCGGTCTTAATGCCATCAATCTTGATGAGGGCGACGAGCTTCTTTATGTTCTCAAAACAACAGGTAACTGCGATATACTTGTTGCAACCCATGACGGTCTTGTTGCACGCTTTAACGAAGAAAAGGCAAGAAGCATCGGAAGAACGGCAAGAGGTGTTAAGGCTATCGAGCTCAGAGAGGAAGATTTTGTTGTAGGTGCTGTTGCACTTGAGCCTGATGATCCGAGAAATATCATCACCATCACCGAAAAGGGTCTGGGTAAGCGTGCAGCGGCAGATGAATTCCCCGTTCACAACAGAGGTGGTAAGGGCGTTATCGGTCACAAGCTGACGGACAAGACAGGTAAGCTCTGCGGTATTGCCGCGGTAGGCAATGATGATGATATCATGCTCATCACAAGCGAGGGCGTTATCATCCGTATCCATACAGAAGATATCTCACTTCTTTCCAGAAATACTCAGGGCGTAAAGGTCATGAGAGTTGACGAAAATGTATCAATATTCGGCATAACCGTTGTAAAGAAGGAAGAAGAAAAGCCGGAAGAGCCCGACGAAGACGAAACAGAAGGTGCTTCTACCGAAAATAAAAGCACAGAGACCTCTGAAGCTCCCACGGAAGCAGAAAAAACAGAAGAATAATAAACAATGATCATATATGGGAGGGGTTCTGCTCCTCCCGTTTTTCAAGGAATAACATGGAAAATGTCAAGATATACTCCTATCCCCACGATAAAAGCAAAAAAAACAGCGACAATGAGATAATCGCATCCGTAAGGGAATATATCTCGGATACGGATGCGGATATCCTTGTTGAAAGAGACCAATATGGAAAGCCTCATATTGTCGGAATTGACGGGATATATGTGAGTGTTGCACATGATAAAGACTTATGTCTTGTCGCAGTCGCACAAAGGGATATCGGCATTGATATCGAGAGAGCCGACAGAAAGGTCAGGAATGCTGCGGCACTTGCAAAGAGATATTTCTGCGAGGATGAGATTGCTTTTCTCGGCGATGATCCGTCGGATGAAGATTTTACCGATATGTGGGTAAAAAAGGAGGCACTGTCAAAGCTTCTGGGCAAGGGCGTGCCTTGCATGAAGGATATGAGTGTTTTTTCGGATAACGTAATCTTTACGAAAAATCAAAATTATGATGGTTATATTTTATATTATGTAACTTATTGTAACTAAATAATTAAATTACAGCATATTAGTCTCGCGTTTTGTGTTAAGTTGTTTTGATTTCGAAATGCAGACTTATTTATTGATATTTATATGTTATTATATTTCCGATTCTTCAACAAGAGACGCAATCTTCGCCATCATCAAAGCATCGGAATTCGTTCTTTCGACGAAACACACCAAAGCAGCGCGTTCATATTGTGCAATATATATCATCAGAGACGGTATTCACCCAAAAACAGACGTTGCAATATCGAATACGACCGTCCGAAGTTTACGGCATCGCCTCAGATCAAAGGCATCGCTGCAGAGGATAAAGTATTTCGTTTATTTGTCTCAATATCTGTTATATATCATTTATATTATGTATTATTTGTAACATAATAAAGTATTTCAAGTGAAGTTGCTCACGCTGTCTGTTTGCGCCGTTTGTCGCCTTGATTTTCGCTCCCAAAAATGGTATAATAACTCAAACAAAAAACAGGAGTGATCAAAATGAATCAGACACAGAAAAAAACACGTAAGATCTCCATCCTCGCCATGACACAGCTGGCTATCCTTACGGCTATCGTATTTGTGCTTCAGATGCTCGGCAGTGTTATCCGTATAGGCCCGACAAGCATAAGTCTCGTGCTTCTTCCCATTGTTATAGGCGCGATAATCCTCGGACCGGGTGCAGGTGCATTCCTCGGCTTTATTTTCGGACTTATCACCTTCTGGGCAGGCGTTTCCGGTACGGACTTCTTTACATTTACCTTGTTCTCGGCACAACCGGTCGCAACTGCTCTCATATGTATCGGTAAAGGTACGGCAGCAGGTCTTGCGGCAGGTCTTGTATATAAGCTTATGGAAAAGAAGAATCAGCTTATTGCATCGATACTCGCAGCAGCGGCGGCTCCCATTGTAAATACGGGGCTCTTTATCTTGGGCGGTCTTACATTGGTTGCCGATACTCTCAGCGCAACCTTTGTTTCCGGAACTACACTTATCTATTTCCTTGTAATAGGATGCGCCGGACTTAACTTTGTGGTGGAATTCCTTGTGAATCTCATCGTATCCCCCGCAATATACAATATTTCCTGCGCCATTGCAAAGATATCGTCAAGAACAAAGCAGTAATGAGACATATTTAAAAAAAAGCCTGCGGTTGCCGTCGGAATATCCGTCTTCGGTGAGTGCAGGCTTTAGAATAACAGGAGAGGAATTTTTCGCAATGTCAAAAATAATAATCGGAATAGACGTCGGCGGCAGCACCACAAAGATAGTAGGCTTCCGCGACGGTGAGATGATAAACCCTACCTTCGTAAAAGCCGGAGATCCGGTAGCGTCGGCATACGGTGCTTTCGGTAAATTCACCTCCGAGAATAAGATAAAGCTCTCGGATATTGAAAAGATCATGATGACAGGTGTCGGCTCGACATACATTGAAAATGATCTTTACGGCATCCCCGCCATACACAAGGTGGAATTCGACTGTGTGGGACTCGGAGGTCTGTACCTCTCAAAGCTTCCGGAAGCTATAATAGGAAGCCTCGGCACAGGTACGGCGATGGTACACGCAAAGAATAACGGTACGATAGAATACCTCGGCGGTACGGGTGTCGGTGGAGGTACGCTTATAGGTCTTTCAAAAAAGATGCTGGGAGTATCAAATGTTGAAAACATAGTTGAGCTTGCAAATGACGGCGATCTCGGAAATGTGGATCTGCGTATATCCGATATCTCAAGCAAGGAGATGCACCCCGGACTTCCCGACTACATGACAGCGGCTAACTTCGGAAAGCTGTCCGATGTGGCACACAAGGCGGATGTGGCTTTGGGTGTAATAAACCTTGTTTTTGAATCCGTCGGAGTTCTTGCGGTATTTTCCGCACGCAGATTCGGCATAAATGATATCGTACTCACAGGCAATCTTACCACGATACCGCAGTCAAAGTCAATATTCGAAACTCTCAACAAAATGTTTGACGTAAATATTGTTATTCCGGAAAATGCACAATACGGTACGGTTATAGGTGCGGCATTGTCCGGATGCTGAATAATAAACAAAACGCTTATCTGCTTTCCCGATCGGGGAAGCGGATTTTTTTATGTATAATGCATTTTGTGAAAATTCCGAAGCATTCCTCTCACAAATTCCTCCTTACGGCATATCCTATAACGAGCAGAAAAACATCATCGCTCATACTACATCAACGGAGGAAATATCAATGGCTGATAAAACCAACAACGGCATAGCATCAGGAAGCCTTTGCGGCAGAAACGGCAGTATCGAGTGCGGAACCTGTATCTGCACCGACAAGATCTTTGACGCAGTAAAGATAAAGGAATGTCTTGAGGACTTAAAGGTACATCTCACGCTTGAGGGACAGGATGCTGTGGACAGAGCCAATAACATAAGAGCAAAGTCCGCTGAGATACTCAAGGCGTGCATTTCCGTAAGCGAGGTGGCTTTCAACAGAGGTTATTATTCCGTCAGCATCAGATACTACTTCAGAATTACCTTTGAGGCGTGCATTCCCGGCGGAAGAGCTGTGGAATTCCAGGGTATTGCCGTATATGACAAGAATCTGGTACTCTTCGGCGGCGAGGGTGGAGTCAGTATGTTCACATCGGATATAACCGGTGAATCCTTCTGCGAATGCAACAATATCCTTGACGGCACTGTCAATACTCCCAAGGCTGTGCTGGAAGTGGCATCACCCGTAGTACTTGACGTTAAGGTCGCGGAAAAGAGCTACAATTACGGCTGCTGTTGCTGCTGCTGTGATCAGATACCGGAGTATATCGTAAACTGTGTCAACGGTGAGCTTACAGACGATAACGGCACAAAGAATCTCTATATTACACTCGGCATATTCTCCATCGTAAGAATGCAGAGACCCGCTTGTCTTATGATCCACGCAAGTGATTACTGTATCCCCGATAAGGACAGCGGAGCACTCGGTGACAGCACAGCAAGCCCCTGCGATATCTTCAACAATATGTGCTTTCCCGTTTCCGAATTCTGTCCTCCCGCACCGCCCTGCTGTCACGATACGAGCATCAAGCCCTGTAAGCCGAACGGCAATGTGCAGGGAAGCACGACAGGCAACTGCGGATGCTCCAGCAATTCAAGGTGCAACGGATAACAAAACCTTTTTCTCACCCATCGGAGAATTGTCCGAGCTTGACTCGCTCGGCATAATATGCTCGGCAAGAAGCTACAGACTTTTGCCTTCAAAGGTCATCCGCAAAAGCAAGCACAGACCTGTGGAAAAGTCCGTTTCCGATGAGATAAGAGAATGGCAAAGGGAAATACTTGAATCCGTATCAAAGAAAGAAGAGGGATCGGAAGCAGTATGTTATATTCCCACGGCAGCCTCTCCGACCGAAGACACAAAACCGTGTAATGCGGACATAGACTGCGGTGACTGCGGCATTATAGCACATATTACAAAGCATCAAAAACCGCTGATCCTTAATCCATCCTCCCTTTGCAGAACAATAAGATGCTGACACTTCTGTGTCTTCACGGTCTCCGTACAGGCTCCTGTACGGAGGCTTTTTTGTACATTCATTTTTGGTATCCCGCCGTCATATACTTTATAAGGATAAAAAAGGAGGTGCCGCCATGCAGAAAGGTAGAGTTGCCGCCTCAGGTAAAAACTTGAGATTTGCTCTTGCCGGACAGCTTGCAACCGTAATATTCAATTTTGTTTTAAGACGGGCGTCCATCGGTGTTCTCGGAGCTGAATACACCGGATTTTCAAGCCTTTGCGCCCATGTGCTGAATTTTCTGTCTCTTATAGAGCCGGGCTTTGATGCCGCATGCATTTACTGTCTTTACAAACCGCTGGCATACGGTGACAGGGAGCTTGTCGGCTCACTTATGGCATATATAAAAAAAGTGTACCGTATTACCGGTGCAGTCACGTTTTTAACAGGTATAGCCGCATTGCCCGTAGTCTTTCATTTGTCCTCGGATGATATAGAAAGAGGGTACGGTGCGCTTATATATATACTTTTACTGTTTGAGATGTCTTCGGCATATTTCTTCACACACAGAAGCATTTTGCCTATTGCCGATCAGAAAAATTATACCGTCATGCTTTTCGGATATATCTCTTTTGCCGCATCGGGACTTCTGCGTGTAATAATCCTCGGTGAAACGGGAAGTTATCTTTTCTATACGCTTTCCGGACTTGTATGCAGTGTCGGCGGAGAGATGCTTCTTTACAGAAGGATAGGGAAAATGTACCCGTATATTAAAAAGAAAGCAAAAAAACTGCCGGATACGGTAAGACGTGAAGCAAGATCAAAGGCTGTGTCTCTGCTTTTCCGTAAGGCGGGCGGTGTTGTGTGCGGCTCTGCGGATAATATGGCAATATTTGCTTTTCTGGGACTCGGTGCGGGTACGGTATACTCCAACTATACCATGCTTTCCGGAATATGCATGACTTTTGTCTCGGTAATAATCGGCTCTGCAGGTGCAAGTGTCGGAAATCTCGGTGCAACAAACGGCAAAAAACGAATGCACGGTATATATTCTACCACTTTTTTCGCTATATTCATGATATCTTCCTTTTTTGCGTTGTCGCTGTTCTTTACATACCCTCTCATAATAGAGCTGTGGCTGGGAAAGGAAATGGTGCTTGATACCGTTACAACAGCACTTTTCTGTGCCAACATCATGGTCTCCGGGATGCGCCGCCCCTGTCTTATGTTTATTGACAGCATGGGGCTTTTCGATATAGACAAATACAGGTCGCTGATTGAGGCGGCAATAACCGTGGTACTGACAGTTATACTGACACCGAAAGTTGGGATAAAAGGCGTAATAATTGCCCAGATATGTGCGGTAATACTGTTTTCGCTTCCCCGCGAAGTGCGTATACTGTTCCGTCACGGCTTCGGTGAGAGTGCGACATCCTTTATACGCGAGCTTCCCGGATGTATTTTC
>SVQR01000087.1 GCA_015065225.1 Oscillospiraceae bacterium
CCTGTATCGAGCCGCCTATCCAGCCTATCTCACAGTTTGTTACAATAAGATTCTTTACGGAACCGGAACCGATACCGTGTGAGCCGCCATACATAAGACAGAGATTGTCTATCGTGACATTGTCGCCGCCGATCTCGATAACGTGACCTCTTGTGTTCATCTCGATGCTCTTGAATACCTTACCGGGATTGCCGTCATCACATCTGAAATAAAGCTCGCCTCTTGAAGGACCGACATTGATAACAGCACCGTTTACCATTGAATTTGCCGCATGGAAGAACTCATAGTTGTTGTCAAGCTCTTTTATATAGTCAAATTCGGTAACTCTGTCGGAATAGGTGAACTTTCCGCCGACACTGTGTGCAAGCTCTTTTCTTGCAAAGCCTTCACCGTCGTTAAAGATAAGCGCACCGACATCCGGGAGATCTTCCCATTCGTTGTATCGCCAGATGAGCTTTCCTGTCTCGCTATCCTCATATATAAGTGTCCAGAGCGATGGATCGGCAACATTCTTGGGTGATCCGTATATCTTCGGCTTATCGCCGTTTCCGTATGCGGAATATGTAACACCCGAAAGTGCGATAAATCTTTCACGCCATGTGCCGCCTCTTTCAAGAAGTACGGCATCGCCCGCTACAGCGAGCTTATTTGCTTTTGCTATGGTCTTTAGTGCCGCAGCTTCCGAAAGTCCGTTGTTTGCGTCATTTCCTTTGGGCGATACATATATTTTCCTGCCCTTTACGGCGGAAAGATCCATACTCGGAGTACTTCTTATCTCTGCGATCCTTTGCTTTTCAAGCTCGTCTATCTCGGCTATCTTCGCTTTGCCCGCCTCATAGTCGTATAGGGAAGCAAGGTCGATCTTCTCACCGAGAGCCTTGAGAGGATGCTTTTCGGGGTACAGCCATTTTCCGTTCCATTCAACGTGCGGCACTGTTGCTTCCGCAATATTTGCAAATGCCCAATGGGTTATGTCTACGTCGGTAAAAAGAAGAACTATATCGTTTGTGAGAGCTTCGTTTGTCTTGTTCTCACCTCTTGCCCGATTGATGACAGTTACAACCTCTGCTCTTGTGATGGTGTTATCGGGTTTAAAGCTGAATGTGCCGTCTCCGTTATCGTAGCCATTGATAAGACCTGCCGAGGCTGCGGCTTTTACGGAGGCATATTTGGGATGCTCTGAGGAGACATCGGTAAATGTCACATCTGCACCCTTATCCTGTGCCATGCCGGTAAGATATATAAGCTCTGCGAACTCGGCTCTTGTTATGGGAGAATCCGGAAGGAAAGTACCGCTGTAAAACTTGAGAAGTCCCCTTTCTTCACAGAAGCCGATATATTTTGAATACCACTTGTCTGCGGTAACATCGGCAAAGGTTGATACGCCCGCAATACTCTCCTCTTTTTCAAGAAGTCTTGCGACAACGGTACACGCCTCTGCCCTTGTCATAGTACCGGAAGGCTTGAATGTGCCGTCAGCATATCCGTTCATATAGGTTGAGTGCTTTAAAAATTCCGGTTTTTCCGTGAAGAACATCAGCTTTGAGATATAGATGGTATCCTCCGAGGACAGCTTTCTCGCACTTGTATATCCGAAGGGGCGGACATACATCTGACGGAGCATCGGAGCTGTTGCCGCAGGATTTACCCTTGAATCAAGATCTGTCAGATCAAAGAGTGCTATCGCCCATGTACCGGAAATAATGTTTTCCGCAGAAAGGTAGTTATTGCCGTTTTCAAGAAGCACATTGCCGTTTTTGAGAAGCTCTATCTGCATGGGTATCTCGATCGGAGCTTTTGAATCGTAATAATACTCTGCCGCAAACCATCTGTACTGTGTAAGGTCGATGCCCGCCTCGGCATAGTTGAAGCCCTCCATTATGATCGGGCGTTCTTCGTTTGCCGCATCATTGTCGGGATTGGGAACTATCTTTACGGAATTCTTTCCGTCAAACTCGACTACCGAATGGAATGCGGTATTTCTGCCGCTGACAGTTCCGGCATAATAATCCGAAAAGTTTATGGAAAGATACTCTGTCTCACCCTGTATCTTCCACTTTGCGGTATATGTTATATCCATTCCCTCGGCGGTAAATTCCGTACCGGGAGCATATACCTTATTGTCAAGATTGGACATCCAGCCGACAAATTCCGCACCCTCATATGTATAGGGATTATCCGGAAGCGTGTATTTTTCGCTGTGCTTTACCGTGACGGATGTATCATCGCCGACAGCTTCCGGTGTACCTTTAAGAAAGCGTATATTTGAATCCGCATAGCTCATGGGATTGTATTCGTAGAAGGTATAGCTTGAAACATACAGTACATCCGTGGGCTTCAGAGCCGAGGGAGCCGTATTTCCGAAGGGTCTGAAATGGATCTGATTTATCCAGGGCTTTGATGAATCTTGGTTTATCACCATACCTGTAAGATCGAATATCGCTTCCGTCCAATTATTTGTTACTATCGGCTGTACAGAATCCGTCACATAGTGGTTTACAGCCTGAGTATTTCCGGGAAGAACGGACAAAGATAATTTCCCCTTATATGTGGGAGCTTCTGTTTCATAGTAATACTTAATACCGACATATCTGTACCTCGGCACTTCAACCTTTGTACCGAATGCCGCAAGAGTCCAGCTGTCAAGAGTAATGTGAGAGCCCTGTGCGGTTTCGGGAGTGGGTGTCAGCTTTACAGCGGGATAATCCTTGTAAAGAACATCCTCCCTTTCAAAGGTTGTACTGCTTCCGACCGTACCTCCGTATATCTTTGAGAACTCAAAGGAGAGTGAGCCGTCACCTTGTTCGGGAGAATAATCCTGTGCGGATACCGTCATAAGCATCAGCATGATCATCAGCGAAACAAGTCCCGTAAATTTGATCTTCATAACATTTGTCCTTCCCGGCAAAAAGCCATTTTAAACTTAAATACTGTATAAGTATATACAATTACATAAAAAAAGTAAATGTCAAATTGCGGCAATTTGTAAAAAGCTAACCAAAAGCTTTGCAAAATTATTATATCACACCCACTTTCATAATAGATGTGTTTTCCGATTAAAAACATGGATAAACCGACATATTTCAAAAATATAAAAAAGAGCATAAAAACCTCCCGCACAGCCAAAGCCATGCGGGAGATAAAATATTATTTATCGGAAAGAACCGAAATTTCCAACATCAATCCGGAACACCGGATTTCAATTACTTACCCCAGGAAACAAGCACATATGCAACGTCTTTTGAGTCGATCTTGCCGTCTCTGTTAAGGTCGTACTTTGCGTATGTCTTGTTGTTGTTTTCGTCAAGGTCGATCTCACCGAAGTAGGAAACTACTGCGGAAAGGTCGTAGATGTTGATTATTGCATCCTTAACGATGTCACCTGCGAGGAAGGTTACGTTCTTTGCGGAGGAATCCTTCTTTTCTTCAACGTTTACTGCATTGTCCTTTACGTTGTTCCAGAAGTTGAGAGTCTTGTCATCTGTCATTGTTACGGTATATCTTGCTGTTCTGTAGCCTGCACCCTCTACTGTTACGTTGTAGGAGTTGTTTACCGTGAGGATGTTCTTAACTGTTACAACATATGCACCGTCATCGAACTTTGCTTCGTAGGTAGCTACCTTCTTGTTGTCGTTGCCACCGATGTTTGTTTCTACCGCATCGTTACCGAGCTTGATAACAACATCTGCTGCAAGGTCGCCGCCGGATACTGTTACTGTCATGTCGTTGTATGCGATCACTCTGTCAACTACTGCGTTGGGGAAGTCTACATTGATCGTGAGGTCTCTTGTGGGGACTGCGATGTATGCATCGTCGATCTTATTTGTGATAACAAGCTCGCCCATACCGTTTGCAGCACCGTCGGGAATAAATGTCTCAACTATGCTGTCAGCCGCTTCTGTTGCATAAACAACATTTGTCTTGTCGTCTGCTTCATCCTTTGCTTCGGCATCAATTTCAAAGTCGTATGTGCCGTAGCCGGAAATCTTTACCTGACCGATAACGATAGCCTTGTCTGTGTCTGTTACGTTATCCTTGCCGTCAAAGTGGAATTCGTATCTGTTATCGCTGTTGTTTACGGGGTTGATCTTGATTTCGGGGTTGGAAGCGATGATTTCGTAGCTCATCTTGGAATCAGCATCGAGAACGAATGTGAGGTCTGCGGAGTTGAGTCTGTTGATGAAGCTCTTGTTGCCTTCGAGAACGATGTCGTAAAGGTCAGCCTGTTCGTCTGTATCCTCACCTGCATCGTCAATGTCCTTCTTTACATACTTGACCGTGATTGTATCAGCGATGTAGGAATCATCAATGCTGCCCTTGAGTGTGAGTGTTTCGCCTTCGGGAACGGTAATTTTTACGCCATTGAGCTCTGAGCCTACAACATTGATTTCGCCGTAAAATACAACTTCATTTTCGGATACATCAATATTTCCGAGATTATCACAATTTGCCATTACACCTATATCAAGATAGTTGCCCTTGTTGGCAATAATTGTTGAATCGGATACTTCAAGTTCAGTTTCTTCATCAAGGTTGAATGTACCGAGGTTTGTCGCACCGTAGCCGCCTGTGGTGGGAATACCGTTTGAAATAACGGATTCGCTGATAACGATTACGGAATTTACTGAGTTTATTGCACGACCTGCGTTACCGCCGTTGCATTCCATATCACCGCCGTATATTTCGGAATCAGTGATCGTAAGAGTGGAGTTTTCGATGTAAATTGCATCGCCCGCACCCGCATTGCTGTTTGCAACATTGGGATCATCGGATCTTATGCCGCCTGCAACAACAACGATATTTTTGAGCACAACATTTGCACCGTTTGTAATGGTGAAAGGAGTTACTCCGTCTGCACCGGATACATAGTTTATGCCATCCTTACCTGTAACTGTAAAGCCGTTACCGTTGATTGTGATATCTTCTGTAATTACAACGGTCTCATCCTCAACCGTATCACCGAGAAGCTCGATTTCCGAAATGTTGTTTGCTTCTGCATATTCTACTGCTGATTTGAGGTTAGCGAATATGCGACCTTCAAGATTTACTGCGCCATAGCCTTCAATAATCTCTTCGATTGCTTCACCGCTTACAGTTTCGTTACCTGCGAAGGTTACTTCTGCATCACCGATGAAATCTTCGGCTGTAGCATTTTCGGGAAGTATAAATACGGAGGTTGTGTCACCGAGAGTGTTGTCTGTGACAGTAATCTCATCAAGTATAACACCTGCATTGATTGTGTTGGAGTGAACGTTGATCGCCTTATCACCCTCAAAGGTACAGTCTGCAACCTTGAGAACTTTACCATCGGTTCCGACATTCGCAGCATAGTTGATATAGCCCGTACCAAACTTGCAATTGGTAATTACTACGTTGTTAGATGTGGTGGAAAGCTGAACTATTGAATTGCCTGCTGTGTGGTTGGAAAAATCACAATTCTTTATTTCTACGGCATCAATATATCCGAGTACAAAGTACTGAGATGCATCAGCGGCAGCAATTGTACAATTATCAATTGTAAGCTTTTCCATATTACTGTTAACGCCCCAGCTGAAGCCGACAGACTTCTGTCCGCCAAACGTACAATCAACAAAAACAACTTCAAGACCTTCAAGCTCGTGTCCACCGTCAAAAGCAGCAAACAAGCCGTTACCTGAATCATATGTTGTAAAGTCAAAGCCTTCGTAGGTTACTGTTCCGTCGATCTTGTTGAATCTCGGAGGGTTAACTCTGTAAGTAACCTTTACTCCATTTGCCGCCTTAAAATGAAGACCGGCTCTTGTGGGTGCGGGAATATTGTTGATATCCTTGAGTACCTCGATAATAACTGTTTCACCAGCTATATCGACCGCATCCGCCATAGCCTTATCAACGGTGGTATAATACTGATCACCAATTTTTGCTACAGCATTATCTGCTCCTTCTGTTGTGTCCCCTGCCGCCATAGCGGAAAGTGCAAAGGCTGTCGTCATCACAGCACCTGCAAGCAGGGAAATGAGAATTTTTTTCATTCTTTTTGCCTCCAAAAAAATAGTTAGTTTAACAAACCATTGCCCATTTGTTAACTACGGATGCATTATATACCTATCTTCATGAAAAATCAATGCTTAATGTCAATATTTCAAAATATTCTTCATATTTTTTTGTTTTTTGTTAACAGATTTGATTTTTCTACACATTGTGGAAAAAAGCTCCCGTACAGCAAAGAGCCGTACGGGAAAATATATATTATCAGTTGTGAGGCTTTAATTCTTCATTTTTTCTGACTATCCATTTGCCTTTTGTAAAGTCCGGTATCTCGACAGGCATACTACCAAGGGATATAGACTTTTCGGAAAGTGCGGAAATTACCATCCAGCTTGCCGCATCGTATACATCTATCTCAAAGGGTCTTCCTTCAAGACAGCAATCAAAGAATCTGTCGAATTCCAGCCAGTCCATGCCGTCATGGGTTCCCTGAACTCCGTCGTCAAGATACTGCTTCCATATGGGGTGCAGGTGCTCCTTTTCATACTCTTCGCGGTTCCCCCAATTCTTCTTGAAGTGGTTATCACCGTCAATAAATACCCAATCGGTTGCTTCCTCGTACATTCCCTTTGTACCTCTTACGGTAAAGCCGCGGCAATAGGGTCTCGGAAGCGTTGTATCAAGCTGAAGTGTGATAGTCTCACCGCTCGCACACTTGATAACGGTTGTGACTATATCGCCCTGTGCGAACCGTGCGTTTACAAGCTCTTTATCGTCTGCTTTCTTATCAAGAATATACTGATGAAGTCCTGCTGCCCTTGATGCTGTTGATGTCAGAGTAAGCATTCTGTTTCCTCTGTTGATATCAAGTACTCTCGCAATCGGGCCAAGCTCATGTGTGGGGTAATTCTCGCAGTTTCTGTTGAGATAATTGCGAAGTCTGTAGTGTCTTCTTTCCTTGCCTTCTGCAACCTCATCACGAAGATCGTGCATATATCCGCCCGCACAGTGTACTATCTCTCCAAAAAGTCCTTTCCTCACCATATTAAGTATGGTAAGCTCTTTTCTTCCATAACAGCAGTTTTCAAGGAGCATCACCTGTCTGCCTGTTTTTTCGGCTGTGTTTACAAGCTCCCAGCATTGATCAACGGTATATGCACCGCCGACTTCCATAGCAACATCCTTGCCCGCTTCCATTGCCGCAAGTGCTATCGGAATATGGGATTCCCATGCGGAGAAGATACATACCACCTCGACTCCGGGTACATTTATCGCTTCATTATAATCAAGAGTGCCGACTATTTCCTTACCTCTGGCTTCGCGCACTATCTTTTTGCCGTTTTCCATTCTGTCTTCATAAATGTCGCATACCGAGAGAACATCCGCCTTTTGATTGGCAATAACAACATCCTTGAGAAGTCCCGCGCCTCTCTGTCCGAGACCTATAACAGCAAGCTTTACCTGTTTCATGATACAATCCTTTCAATAATTTAAAATTACCTGTTGCAAAATAAAAATATCTATGTTATCATTATATAGAATTCAAAACCATATTACAATACAACATCAGATATAAAATTATATAATTACGGCTACTTTTAGAGGTGCAAATGAAAGAATACAGATTTTCCGACTCGCTGGAAGTTGAATGCTTGATGTCCGCATTTGAAGCAAGATACGATCCGGATTTTAATTTTACGGGTGAATATCATGATTTCTGGGAAGCGGTATACATCATATCAAGCAAAGCGGGAGTCAGCGCCGATGACAAGATATATTCCCTTTCACAGAACGATATCATATTCCACAAGCCGATGGAATTCCACAGGATATGGGCGATAGAAGGAAAACCTGTTCACGCGTTTATATTCTCTTTCCGGCTTTCCGGAACACTTGCCGACAAGCTGAAAAACAAAGTTATCCGTCTGAATGAGTCACAGACAGAAGCAATACGTGAGCTGATGGATTCATTTTGTGAGCTCAATGCACAAAATACGGGCAGAAACATAAAAGATTCCGATAAATTCCTATCCGGCTGGCGTGACGATGAGCCGATGAACATGATCATAAAGTGCCGCACGGAGCTTCTGCTGCTCGACATCATAAAGGCTGAGATCTCGCCGAAAGAGCAATTCATATCAAGGAGTGCGGATATATACAGAAATATAATAAAGATAATGAAGGAAAATATCTGTGAAGATCTTTCCGTTGCGGATATTGCAAAAAGGTGTAATTTTTCTCCGGCATACATAAAAAAGATATTTGCAGAATTTTCCGACTGCGGGATACATACATATTTTATAAAGCTGAAGATAAAAGAGGCGATCGTGTTTCTTGAAAACGGGCTCTCCGTAGGTGAAGTAAGCGAAAAGCTCTCCTTTTCAAATGCCAATTATTTCGCTATGTGCTTCAAACGTGAAATGGGCTTGTCGCCGACAAAATACCTCAAAAAACGATAGTATCATTCATATTTCCGCCAAATATTTCAAAATTATTGCCGTTTTCCGTAAAAATCTATTGACAATATCGTTCATGTATGGTACAATTTAGACAACTTAAGACAGAAGGTGTTTTGTGCAGAGACGGATAGCTACGGTAAACCCGTACAGGTCATCCTGTCCCCAAAAGTTCATCCGGCAATGTAAGAACACCGCAATATCCGTTCCCCTACCGCAGTACGGATGTTGTCTTGCGGGAGCATTCCCTCATTCTGTCAAAACGCGGAGCAATGTTGTTTGGATATGCGCTGTTTACGCCGTGTATATCACCGAACGGCAGCTGCTCCCGTTATTTGCGGTAAGATTTTTTAAGGAGGTTCATTTTTATGAACACAAACTTTGCGAAGAAGTCGATAAGATTTCTTTTTGCAGCCATCGTCATTGCCATTTCTGTGATCTTCACAGTATTCGCATCCGGCGAAACGGTTGCACAGGAACCTATGTCCTTTGTCGGTACAATATGGGCAATGTTTCCTCCCGTAATAGCTATCCTCCTTGCACTTATCACAAAAGAGGTATATTCATCCCTCTTTATCGGTATTCTTGCAGGTGGTCTTCTCGCATGTAACTTCAATGTGGTAAACACCGTAGACACCATCGTTCAGAAGGGACTGATCGCTGCGGTATCCGACAACGCAGGTATATTCGTATTCCTTGTAATTCTCGGAATCCTGGTAGCTCTCATTTCCAAGACAGGCGCATCCGCAGCATTCGGCAGATGGGCACAGAAAAATGTAAAATCCAGAAGCGGTGCACAGCTTTCCACATTCGGTCTCGGTGTCCTCATTTTTATAGATGACTATTTCAACTGTCTGACTGTCGGCTCTGTAATGCTCCCCGTTACCGATACACATAAGGTATCCCGTGCAAAGCTCGCTTACATAATCGACGCTACCGCAGCTCCCATATGTATGATAGCTCCTATCTCTTCTTGGGCAGCGGCAGTATCCGGATACGTTGATTCCGAAAAGTACTCCGGTCTTGAGGTGTTCATAAGAGCTATTCCCTATAACTTCTACTCACTTCTTACACTTATATTTGTAATCGCTATCGTTGTAATGAAGCTTGACTTCGGTCCCATGAAGACTCATGAAGTGAACGCACTTGAAAAAGGCGACCTCTTCACAACAGGCGAAAGCACAAACAAGCTTGAAGATGCACTCGAAGAAAACCACAAGGGAAAGGTTCTCGACCTTGTACTTCCTGTTATCGTTCTTATCATAGTTTGTGTATTCTCCCTTATTTATGTCGGCGGATTCTTTGGAACAGACATTTGGGGCGGAACAGACTACAAGGGTGACTTTATAGGTGCGTTCGGTAATACCGATGCAACTGTAGGTCTTCCTCTCGGTTCTCTTGTTGCTCTGATTGTTACTATAGTATACATGCTCTGCAGAAGAGTTATCTCTTTCAAAGAAGCAATGAACTGCATCCCCAAGGGATTCAATGCAATGGTCCCCGCAATCACTATTCTTACATTTGCAACCGCACTCAAGAATATGACAACAGGTGAACTTAACGCAGCTGGATTCTTTGAAGAAGCAATGAAGGGTTCCGCAGGTAGCCTTGGTGCATTCCTTCCTGCGATTATATTCATCGTTGCAAGTTTCCTCGCATTCTCAACAGGTACATCCTGGGGTACATTCGGTATTCTCATTCCGATCGTTACAGTTCTTCCCGGACTTCCCGAAGAGCTTCTCTTCATCTGCATCTCCGCAGCTCTCGCAGGCTCTGTTTGCGGTGACCACTGCTCACCTATCTCCGATACGACAATCATGTCTTCCGCCGGTGCTCAGTGTGACCACGTAAACCATGTAAACACTCAGCTCCCCTATTCTATCACGGTTGCAGCGGTTTCCTTCGTTTCCTACATAATTGCAGGTTTCGTTCAGAACGTGCTCATCGCACTTCCCGTTGCTATCGTTCTCATGATCGCTGTTCTCTTTGGAATCAAGGCTCTTACAAAGAAGAAAGCACAATAAAAAACTGTAAACAAACTTCAGCCCGGCTTAATTGCCGGGTTGTTTTTTTGTGTACATAAAAGCAAGAAACACGACAGATATTCATATCTGCCGTGTTTTGTTTTATTCTTTTTACTTTACAAATATGATTCCCGAAAGCGGAACATCAATCTCACAAAGCTTTCCTTCTATCTTGCCGTTTGCAAGCTCCTCGCCCATGCAGTTGACAACTCTGTAAGTTTTGCCGTCCGCATTTTTTATGATAAGCGACTTATATCTTGTGCTGTTGACGGCAGAAGCCTCATTGTAGGCTGCCATATCAATAATGCTGTCGGTGTATGCCGTGAATACCGCTTTACCGTCCTTTTCCGAGCATACAAGGCTGTAGGCACTTTCCGGATTTGCCGCAAGCAGCTTACCGTCGAGAAGTGTCTCTCTGTTTTCTCTCCAGAAGGACAGATAGAACTTCAGCATCTTCTTATGATCTTCGGGAAGCGTTTCAAGCTTTACGGATATCTGAGGTACACTGTAAAGGATATTTGTGACCTGCTGTGCCGCAGACTCGACAGGCTCGTTTATATTCCACATTATCATATCGGAATGAACTGCGGTCTTTCCGGATGTGAATCTGAGGTTTACTATCTCCTGTCTGTTCTTGACGGCATCATTCGGACAGTCACCGACTCTGAGCATATTGCCGTACTTTCTTATGGCAGGACCTACATACATCTGACGGAACTCTATCATAATATCCGGCTTTATGGCTGTCAGTGCCTTCATGATGTCGGTCATGAGGATATCCGTTGCATCTTCAACACTTTCCGTATCACGTCTTTCGTCCTTTTCACCGGAAGAATCTATAAGACGGAACTGATCAATAAAGTCAAGCTTCAGACCGTCAAGATTCCAATTTTTAACAGCATCAACATAGAGATTAACAAGGAAATCACGAACTTCCTTATATCTCGGGTCAAGCACATCAAACTTACCGTTGTATCTCTTGTCACCGAGAAGCATATCCTTGAATCTGTCGTAATTCTTTGCATAGCAGCCCATAAAGCATACGCTGTACCAGATCATGAACTTCATGCCTGTAGCATGAACATCCTCAACGAACTTCTTCATATCCGGTATCTTTGACTTTGCTACTTCCCAGTCGCCGCAGTAGGCATATCCTCTTGAATTGTCATCCGTCTGCCAGCCGTCGTCAACTATAACCGTATCCATACCGAGCTCTTTTGACAGCTTACATTCCCTGATTATCTCCTCGGGAACAATTCTCTGATGATAGCTGTACCAGAGTGAGTTCATGGGAAGCTTTGCATATTCGGGAACGCTTGCAGGAGTGTAGCCGCAATCCTTTTCCCACCATTCAACAACATCGTAAATGGAATCATAGTAAGCAATATCACGGAAATCAAACCTTACCGTTGCGGTATATTCCGAGAGAGGTGAAACAAGGCTTGTGAAAAACTCGATACGACATTCAAGCTCTGCTGTTTCTTCACACACACCTGTAAGAATAGCTGTAGGAGTCTTTGCGTCGGAAAGAGCTATTGCCATTTTGTTTCTGCCGGTAACAGACACTATCTGATGTATCGGCATCCATGCGGCAAGTCTTGAATCGGTACGTCTTTTTCCCCAGTTGGGGCGAAGGTCACGATTACCGGAATTTGACGGACTCCACACGGAATAGCAATCGTGTATCGGGAAAGTCCATTCAAGCTGGAAGCGTTCCGGAATTGCTTCTTCGGGAAGTACCATTTTTACGTCAAATGTGAGTATGCCGTCCTGCTCCTTTTTATTAAGTATCTCGATCTTTGCGTTGGCGTTTCCGCCGCTGATTCTGAAATCCATTATTTTTATCCTTTCTTTTATTAAAAAATTCCTTTGTTAAATTTGAACTGTGCATAGAGTATAAAAGCAATGCCAACAACGACCGTTATTAGAGTAATTACACAACCTGCAAGCATGGCAATTTTCGCTTTCACAAGCATATTCAGAACAGCTGACAGAATAAGACCTCCGGCAATTATGAGCGTTCCTATGCCTACATACTTTCCGTATTCAGCTCTTGTTTCTTCCGTAATGCGTGTTCTGTTATACCAATGAATGCTTGCAATATTTCCTCTGATATTCTCAATGCCTATAATAACCAAAATGACACCGAAAACAAGCATTGTTACATTTCCACCCACAATAAGTCCTCTTTATTTGTTCTCACTTTTATCTTTGCTTTTGCAATTACCGAATTTTGACTTTATCTTTTCAAAAAGTTTCTTCAGAAGATCGCCTGCAATCCTGTTTGCGTAAAAGCCCATAAGACATCTCCTTTATTCATCCAAAAGATCCCCAAGTTTTATATACCTTATTGCATCCTTGCCCTTAACCTCGGGATATCCGTTCTGATATTCAAGAGCAAGCTCGCTTGTACTGTATGCAAGATAAAGATCACCGAGTATATCCGTAATGCAGACATTCACAATGCCGTATTTGCTGTGAAGGTCAAGCAGCATTCTGTTTTTGTCGCCGTCAAGGTTTTCACCGTACATTATTCTGACGGCAGTTCTTCCCGTCGGAATGGACGGTCTGTTGCCGGTATCGGTGTTGAAATAATTGTATATGGTAAGAATATGACCTTGATATACAAGCATTCTCG
>SVQR01000088.1 GCA_015065225.1 Oscillospiraceae bacterium
AAAACTGTCACTTTACGCCTCTATGGCACTTACTGCATTCTTATTTGTTTTTATCATTTTTGCCTGTATCTTCCTGCCGAAAATACTTGAGATATATTCTGATTTCAGAGGCGGCATTGAATGTACAGACCTTATGATCGCACTTTATGCTTCCGCGCTGCCGGGGCTTTTGTGTACGGGATCATTGCTGAAGCTCCTTTCAAACATCAAAAAAGACGAGATCTTTGTACAGATGAATGTTACCCTTCTGCGCATTCTTTCTTACTGCTGTATGTTTGTCGGTGTTGAATATATCGTAGTTGCCAACAAATATATAAGTATGCTGTTCTTTGCATTTGCCGCACTCTTTATCGGACTCATCCTTCGTGTTATAAAAAATGTGTTCGACAAAGCAATAGAACTTCGGGAAGAAAACGATTACACCATTTAAGGAGGTTTTATCATGTCTATTCGCGTAAACCTCGATGTTATGATGGCAAAGCGCAGGATATCGCTCGGAGAGCTTGCGGAAAAGGTTGGGATCACCCAGGCGAATCTGTCTATCCTGAAGACAGGAAAGGCAAAGGCGATAAGATTTTCCACCCTTGAAGCAATATGCCGCGAGCTTAACTGCACTCCCAGTGACATTCTTGAGTATGAGGAGGACGTCTGATCATCTGAAAGGAAGAAGATCATGAACAACACTCCCGAATTCAATGATATAGCAAATTCCGTTCCCTATTATTACGAAGAAAAGAATAAATATAATTATACGCTTACCCACGGTATTTACGCTCTTTTGGCGTTCGTCATAGGCACGCTGTGGTTCAGATGGGTGTTCTCTTATAATCCCAATGATATATTCGGCGTTTATCAGGCATTGCCCATCACTTTATTTGCTCTTGTATTTGTGCTTTATACCGTCTCATATTTCAGGCTGAGAAAAGCTCATATCGGACATGACAGTTGTGTACTCCTTGCAGCATTGCTGATTTTCTCATTGAGATTTACCATATATCCCACCGATACGTGGTCATTCATATCCGTACTTGCTCAGTTTGTTCTTCATGTTACGGCATTACTGTTTGTATTTTCTGTCGGAAAAGAAGGTACTATTGACAGAATAGGCGGAAGCATCGCTAAGGCTCTGTTTGTTGCTCCTTATGCATCATTTCACAGGATATTTACTTCCCTGTCGGTATTCTTCAGACTAAAAAAGAAAGATGGAGAGACATCGAAAAAACGCAAGAAGGCACTGACCGAGGCAGGTCTCATCGGTATCGGACTGTTTATTGCTGTTCCGATAGTGGTAAATGTTCTTGTGCTTCTCGGTTCTGACGGATTCTTTGCGGATTTTGTCGATGGTATATTCCGATTTCTTGACGGTCTGAGCTTTGATTTCCATATCGGCAATTATGTGAATATCATTTCCGTTCTTGTATCAATGTTCATTTTCGGTGCGATGTTCTCCGCAGACAAAATACGAGAAGAAGCACCTCCCGCTCCTATCGACTGCAAGGTCGTGCCGGAAACCATCGGAAAGACTGTACTTGCAGTACTTCTCGCTGTATATGCGTTATTCATTGTCGCACAGATAGACGGATTCTCACACATGATAATGGGAGTACTGCCCGATTCCGTCACCTACGCTGAATTTGCAAGAAGCGGATTCTTTGAACTTTGTGCAGTAGCCTGCATAAATGGTGCGATACTGTATTTTTATGAGATATTCTCAAAGAAAAACGACCCCGAAAAAAGATTCGGAATCATGAAATTGCTCATTATATGCTTTACAATATTTCTTATACTTACAGCAGCTGTGAAGATGCTGATGTACATCAGTGCATACGGCTTTACACCAAAAAGGTTTTATACACTTTGGTTTATGGTATTGCTAACCGTATTGTTTTTAATGACGATATTCAAGCTGAGAGACGGCAATTTCAAGCTTTCAAGGTGCTCTGTATACTTGACTCTGATTTGGCTTTCGGTGCTGTTTTTGGTAGATTTTGAGGGATTGTCGACAGCACTTAATAACGGATACTTCACAATCATATAAAAAAAGACCGCACAGTTAAACCTGTGCGGTTGATCTTTTATTCTGAAATCTCAGATATTAGCCACCCATCTTAGCGGAGCTAACCTTAACACCGGGGCCCATTGTTGAAGAAACAGAAAGGCTCTTGATGTACTGACCCTTTGCAGCTGCAGGCTTAGCCTTGATAACTGCACCCATGAGAGCGTTGAAGTTCTCTGTGAGCTTTTCAGCACCGAAGGAAGCCTTACCGATAGGACAGTGGATGATGTTCTGCTTGTCAAGACGGTATTCGATCTTACCGGCTTTCGCATCAGCAACAGCCTTAGCTACGTCCATTGTAACTGTACCGGCCTTAGGGTTAGGCATGAGGCCCTTAGGACCGAGAACCTTACCGAGACGACCGATAACACCCATCATGTCGGGAGTTGCAATGATTACTTCGTAGTCGAACCAGTTTTCGTTCTGGATCTTAGCTACCATATCTTCTGCACCAACGTAATCTGCGCCTGCTGCGAGAGCTTCGTTTGCTCTGTCGCCCTTAGCGAATACGAGGGTTCTTACTGTCTTACCTGTACCGTTGGGAAGTACAACAGCACCACGAACCTGCTGATCAGCGTGACGGGAGTCAACACCGAGTCTTGCATGGATCTCAATTGTTTCGTCAAATTTAGCGGAAGCTGTCTTTACAACAATTGCAAGAGCTTCTTCCGGCTCATAGAGCTTTGCTCTGTCAACGAGCTTTGCGCTCTCTAAATATTTCTTACCTCTGCTCATTAGTATGTCCTCCTATCAGTCTGCTACGGTTACGCCCATAGAACGAGCTGTACCTGCGATCATGCTCATAGCTGTTTCAACATTTGCAGCGTTGAGGTCAGCCATCTTCTGCTCAGCAATAGCCTTGAGCTGTTCCTTGGTGATGGAAGCAACCTTGGTCTTGTTGGGCTCGCCTGAACCGGATTCGATACCTACTGCCTTCTTTATAAGAACAGCTGCAGGGGGAGTCTTTGTGATGAATGTGAATGTACGGTCTGCATAAATTGTGATGATACAAGGAATGATGAGACCGATATCCTTCTTTGTCTTTTCGTTGAATTCCTTACAGAAACCAGCGATGTTAACACCGTGCTGACCGAGCGCGGGACCTACGGGGGGAGCAGGAAGAGCCTTTCCTCCGGGGATTTGGAGCTTTACGTAAGCAACTATTTTCTTTGCCATTTTAATATACCTCCGAATGTGGTAAAAATATTTTCGGGAAAATTTTGGGTATTTCCCTCCCACAGTGCGATATACGCACCAATACAACCGTAATTCCTTACGGACGTAAGCTTTTTTAATTGCGTCTTATACGTCAAATATTTCAGCCGCAGACGCTTCAAATTCAACGACCGCTTCACGACCGCCGACAAGCATTGTTGCTTTGACCATACCGGCCTCGGGATCGATCTCTTTTACGATCGCGGTGTTTCCTGCCATGGAGCCGGAAACGAGGATTACAGTATCGCCCACATTGTAGTCAACACTGAATGTCTTGTGTACTCCAACACCGAGAGTCTTTATCTCGTCATCGGTAAGAGGAACCGGCTGTGAGTCGGGACCTACAAAACCTGTGACACCTCTGATGTTTCTGACTATATGACGTGTTGCGTCGTTCATTACCATTTTGATGAGAACGTAGCTGGGAAGAAGCTTCTGTTCCTCGACCTTCTTTTTGGCGGGCTTTTTCTTCTTCTCTGCAAATTCATCGTCTTCATCCTCGAAATCGTCTTCAAACTCATCAATGGGTTCATCGACAAGATCCTCCGGATTATCCGAAACAAGCTCCAGCGGGATCTGTGTTTCGTAGATATATTCCTGAAGTCCTCTGTTTTCAACGATTCTTGCAATATTGGACGCTACATTGTTTTCATAGCCTGCGTATGTGTGGAGAACATACCATTTTGCATCGCTTTCTCTTGGCATAGGGCACCGTCCTTTCTTTAATCACGACAGATAAGTCAAACTCTTAAAGAAAAAACTATCAGCCGATACCGAGGTTGAGAAGAGCCTTGAGACCTGTATCGAATCCGAAGATTGCGAGGCCTGCGATGACTGTGAATACAAGAACGATTACAAAGCTCTTATTTGTTTCAAGAAGTGTAGGCCACTTGATCTTTTTGAACTCTGTCTTATAGTCCTTTACGAACTTTTTAACTTTCTCGCCGAAGCTGAGCTTAGTTGTGTTTTCTGCCATTACTAATACCTCCTGTTAAATACTAAAGAGCTTACTTAGACTCTTTGTGAAGGGTATGCTTGCGGCAGAATTTGCAGTATTTGTTCAACTCGATACGATCGGGATTATTCTTCTTATTCTTTGTCGTATCATAGTTTCTCTGCTTGCACTCGCTGCAAACCAATGTTACTTTTACTCGCATGATTGCACCTCCCGGTAAATATAAAGATTTTTTACCTCCCTCAAGTAAGGTTTTACATGACGCCATATTCCTACAAATGGGCATAACAATAAAACCTCTTCAGAGGTAAATAGATTATACCACAATTCATATTGCTTTGTCAAGTGTTTTCATCCTTAATTTGTAAACATTCGGAGAACATACGGTATTTATTTTTTATCCCAAATCGGGTATATCCGACACGACAAAGGAAATACTAAACCAAAAAGAGGTGTACTATGAATATAAGAGAGTATCTTCCGGATCGCGGAATAATGAGGTTTACAAAAAAGATAAGTATCATCTCCACAGGATGTGTCGGAGGTATAAAAGAAAAAAACGGGCCGTTGGGACATTATCTCGACAGAAGCTTCAATGATCCGCTTGTAAATGAGAAATCCTTTGAGAAAGCGGAAAGCATGATGTGCAAGGCGGCACTTGAAACAGCTCTTGAAAAGGCTTCGATGACAGAAGACTCCATAGATATCCTTCTTGCGGGAGATCTTCTCAACCAATGCAGCGGATCCGGCTACGGTCTTGAGGATTTTGATATCCCCTACCTCGGATTGTACGGAGCTTGCTCAACCTGCGCCGAGGGACTTCTTATCGCTGCCTCCATGATAGAATCGGGACTCATTTCGACTGCTGCTGTGACGGTATCATCTCACTTTTGTTCCGCCGAAAGACAATTCCGATTCCCCCTCGGATACGGCTCCTTTTCCGGACCGACTGCACAGAATACCGTTACCGGTGCGGGTGCTTTCATATTATGTGATGAAGACAGCTTTGATCTGAAAACCGATGGCAACAGCGTCTATATTACAGAAGCAATTCCGGGTATTGTCTGCGACAGAGGAATAAAGGATGCGGGAAATATGGGTGCCGCAATGTGCAGTGCAGCGGCGGATACACTTGAAAGATACATCAGGTCAAGCGGCTCCGTATTTGATGATTTTGATATGATCGCTACAGGCGATTTAGGCTGGGAAGGTGCAAAACTTCTTTCTCTTCTCCTGAAAGAATATGAAGATGATCTACGTGACAAACTGACAGACTGCGGTCTTCTTATTTACGACTTAAAAAGCGGTGATTTCGGGTGCGGCGGTTCAGGATGCGGATGCAGTGCCGTAGTTACAGCCGGCTACTTTTATAATCAGCTTAAAAGCGGAAGGTTCAAAAAAATTGCTATGACAGGAACAGGAGCAATGATGAGTCCAAAGAGCTTGTATCAGGGGTTATCCATCCCGGCAGTCGCTCATCTTGTAACTTTGAGTACCGTTCCCAATTCCTGAATATTCTTTCAAATAATAAAAAGGAGCTTCCCATGCAATATTTATTGTCATTTTTTATCGGTGGACTTTTATGCGTTATTGCCCAGATACTGATAGACAAAACAAAACTTACACCTGCAAGGATTCTGACAGGCTATGTGGTTGCCGGTACAATACTCAGTGCTGTCGGTCTTTATGAACCGCTGGTCAAGTTTGCATCTGCCGGTGCGACCGTACCTCTGACAGGATTCGGTCACACTATTATTACAAGTGTTCAAAAGGCGATAGATCAATACGGCATTATCGGAATCTTTACAGGCGGACTTTCGGGAACGGCGGGAGGCATAACTGCGGCTGTTTTCTTTTCTGCCCTTGCGGCTATGTTGTTTAAACTTCGCGACAAATGATATTCTGATTACAAAAAACGACGTTCGATCCAAGAACGCCGTTTAGTTTTATACGTCTGTTATCACTTTCCATTTTTCGCAGAGTTGTTCAAAAGAATATGCCGCATTTGCGGGGCTTGTTGACGGAAGAGTAATACAATCTATACCGCTTTTGGGATATATATACTTGTTGTAATATTTTTCCGCACATTTTCCGTTGACGTACACTTTTCCGATATCGGCTGTACGAAGTATTTCCGAGATATCATTCGCAGTCACATTCGTTACAGAGCTGTCAGAGCTTCCAACGATCTCGCAGGAGCTTATGACATCCCACAGTGCTATTCCGTTTTTTAGAAGGAACTGTTTTTTATCCTCCGTTGTGGAGGGCAATTCTTCTCCGAGTATACTTGCGAGAACTTTCCAGAACCTGTTTTGCGGATGGCCGTAATAGAACATGACTTCTCTGGATCTGACCGACGGAAAGCTGCCGAGAATCAATACTCTCGATTGACTGTCAAACACGGGAGGAATCGGATGTATCGTCATCAGAATCTGTACTTATCCGCCGCTTCCTGTGCAGAAAGTCTCATGAGCTTGGTAAATCTCTCATCGGCACCGGGAATCTCGTATTTGTCGTCGGCAACATTTTTGCCTGTGAGCACACTGTACCATACAAGTCCTGCCATATATTCCCCGTATCTTGCGCTGAGATGGCTTCCCGGATCTGAATAAAGAAGGTTATCTATCACTCCGTACTTTTCACTTGCTATCTGACTTGCTTCACCGGTGGGAAGTATACCTACAGCATCAATGCTCTTTGCGGCATTGTTGTACGCTTCAACAAGTCTTTCGTACATCTCATCTCTGCCCGATATTCCAAACTGTCTTTTACACCTTGTTGTAGAGCACACCTGAGTCTGATGTATAAGGAATTTTGCATTGGGATTGTAGCTTCTTGCGTATTCAGCGATCTCGGTGAGATACGGCTGATAGCTTTCCCACTTATACGAGAGATAACTTGCCTGCTGGAATGTTATATAGTCCCATTTTTCAGCATTAATATAATCTCCGATGCGAACATTGGGAAGTCCGTACCAATCGCCGTTTCTGAAAATGCGGTAATCCGGGATCTCTTCTCTTATGTTCCTTGCGTGACGTTCGAGCGAGCATCCTCCTATATAAAGATTACATGCATCTATATCATCACCGTACTGTTTGGCTATCTGATGAAGGTATTTTGTTGCACCGACCGAATAGCTGTTGCCGATACAAAGTATTCTGAAACTTGCCATTGAATTTTACCATCCTTGTTTTTATCTGCCGATATTGTCTTTATCCGACAATCATTCGTTATTGCTCGGGAATTAAATAAAATAAGGGGGCATTTCTGCCCCCTTGTATTAATCATCACTGAGGACGATTGGATACGATTGTGATATTTTCGATGTAGAGAACATCACCGCTTGCGATATTGCTTGCAGATACGTTACCGAAAGGTCTGAATGCGAAGCCGGATGTGAGTGAACCTGCGCCGTTACCGGAAAGCTTAACGATCGCTGTTGCCCATTCGTTCTTCTTAAGACCTGCTGTACCCTTAGCTACTACGTTGTTTACAACGCCATCCATATTCTGGATTCTGCCGCCGAGGAGTGTGAATTCGGGAGTCTTTACGGACTCTGTATCTTCGGTCTCATAGTAGTAGGAGATGATTGCATATCTGTGTGTCTTGAGGTTCATTGCGCCACCGGGTGTAAGTTCTGTTTCCTTGAAGAGTGCGGAACCATCGATGGAAACGGGAGCGTCAACCTTAGCGGGAGCAATTCTTACAACCTTCTTACCGTCGAATTCGCCTACAGAGGATCTGAATGTTGCGAAGTCACCGGTAGAATTGATGAGGCTGGAGCCGTCAACAACGATTGCGGGAGATTCTGCAATTACTTCCTCTTCTTCTTCAATTATTTCTTCGCCTTCTTCTTCAGCAGCGCCGGGAGCCTTGGGAGGCTTAGCGGAGAGAACGAATTCAGCAAGGTAGAACTTTTCGCCTTCAACCATTGTATTACCCTTGATCATACCGACAGGAGCGATATGGAACTGACGGGTAATATGGAATGCGGGATCTGCGGGAGTGAGCTTGAGAGTAACTGTTGTCCATTCGTTGGGAACAAGAGCTGTTTCTGATACAACATTACCACCCTTAACCGCTTCGGGGTTATCTGCAACACCACCACGCTGAATTGTAATAGCGGGCTTGAATGTTACGTCTGTTCTCTTTGTTTCAACGAGGATCTTCATTGTAAGGTACTGATACTCATTGAGGGAGATAGCCTTACCCATACAGTTGTAACCTTCGATTCTGAGTTCCTTAGCGGAATCAAGAGAAGGTGTGTATTCCATAACAGTCATACCATCCTTGGTAACCTGAGCTGATGTGAATGCACCGGAGTTATCAACTGTGGACTTAAGGTTAACTACGTTTACAACGATGTCTTCGATCTTTGTAGGCTTCTTCTGAGCTTCTTCCTGTTCCTTCTTAGCCTCTTCTTCAGCTTCGATCTTTGCGTTCGGAGCATTACCGCCCTGGATTGTTGTTACAGGCTTATCTGTGTAGAATGTAAGGCTTGCAATATCAATGTACTGAGTTGCAGGAACATCGGCGCTCTTCTTGTTTGCTCCGAAGGGATCGAAGTGATACTGAGCGAGGTTACCTGTCTTGCCTTCAAAGGAAGCATTGAGGTCGATGATAGTTGTTGTCCACTTGTTGGGAACGAGAGTTTCGGACTTAGCGGAAGGAATGCCCGCGCTCTTACCAACGAAGTTGATGTTCATGTTCTCAACTGCGGGAGTTTCTCCTTCGGGAACTGTGTAGTAGTAAACGATTTCTGCGTACTTATACTTTGTAACGTCCACGCCTCTGCCGTTGATGTTGTAACCGTCAACAACCATTCTTGAACCCTTTGTGAAGTTGTGGTTAGGAACGAGTCTGATGGTATCAACTGTATCCTTAACTGTCTGGAGAGTCATGATCATCTGGTCGTTACCGTCAACCTTGAGGTTGAGCTGCTTGGGAGATACTACAACGGGAGCACTTGTCTGAGCTGCAGACTGTGTGATCTTGAAGGGGATGGACTTTGTGAGTGCCTTTGTGGGGTCACCGTACTGTGCGATAATGAATACGAATTCATCAGCCTTTGTGAATACAGGTTTATCAGCACGACGTTCAACAACTACGTTGAAGGAAGCTGCGGAGATTGCTGCTTCGAGAGCCGCAACATCACCTGTGTAATTCTTATAGTCAAGACAGATCTTGTCACCGCAAGTACCGATACCTGCGTTTACATTACCTGCATTCATGCCTGTGAAGTCACCTGCATTGATCTTGATCTCGGCATTGCCTGTTACTTCTGCTTCTGCGTTTGTATTTGTAGCGATGAGAGCTGCATCTTCAACGAACTTACCGCCGTTTATTTCGATGTATGCTGTACCCTTTACTGTTGCGCCTGCTGCTTCGTTGCCGCCGATAACCTGACCTTCGATAGTACCGTCATTGATAACTACCTTTGTGTTGCCGCCGATAACACCGCCGTTTACGGAAGAACCGCCAACGATGTCGCCGCAGATAACTCCGCCGTTAACTGTGATATCAACATTACCGGTTACGGAATCGCCTGCCTTAATGCTTGCGAATTCGCCACCGTTAACTGTTACGTTTACGGAATCAACAGTGCCTGTTTCCTTGCCGCCGATGATATCGATGCAAGTACCTTCAGCTGCTGTGCACTTAACGGAATCTGCAATTGTGAGGCTATGACCTGCTGCTTCGATTACAGCTGTATCTGAATTTGTATTTACGAAATTGAAGTTCTTGAATTCAACGTCGCCGCCGAGTACGAACTTGCCGCTTTCAAACTTGAGAGCTGCATCGCCGTCACAGTTATATGTGATAGGTGCGCTGTGTGCGGGTTCTTCGATAACTTCGTCTACTGTGAAGCCTGAGCCGGAGATAACGATCTTACCGCTGTACTTCTGAGTTTCTGTTGTGCCTGCTGTAATGAGCTCGTGAGCTCTTGCAAGTGTAGCTACGGGAGTAGCCTTATTACCATTGTTTGCATCGTCACCGTCATCGGAGAGATAGATCGCGTTAACGTTGAGTATGTCAAACATGGAGAGATTGAACTTAGCCTTGAGAGCTGCTGTATCGCCTGTGTAATCAAGGATATCGAGTGTTCTTGTACCTGCACATTTTACATTTGCATCTGTACCGTGAGGAACAATGGCACCAGCACCGACTCCGCTGAAGTCACCGCCGTTGATATCGATGTTTACATTACCTGCGATTGTAACCTTACCTGTACCGCCGTTGTTGAAGCCCTTGAAGCTGCTTCCGAACTTACCGCCGTTGATGGTGAGGTTGATATCTGTAGCTGTAAGAGAACCTGTGTTGTTGTGAGTTGTGTTGAAGTATACTACTTCACCGCCGTTGATTTCGAAATCAACTACGTTTGTGCTTGCCGCAAAGCCCCATGCACCAAATCTTATGGTAAACTTACCGCTGTTGATCTGCATGTTGGTACCTGTGAGCATGATGTTATCCGTCTTATTCTTTTCGTTTACAACGACAACGTCATTTTCAACGCCCTTCTTACCGATAACGAGTCTGTTGTTACCTGCTCCGAGAGCGGAATCGTTGTCGGAACTACCATCAGTCGCAGGAATCCAGTTAATGATAAGGTTTTCAAATGTTGTGGGACCGTTTGCATTTGCCATGTAGTAAGATACGAACTTAACCTTTTCGCCGTCCTTACCTTCCTTACCTCTGTAGATTACCATGTTGGTATGTTTCGGCAGATCTCTGCCTTCATTAAGGTCATCACAGAGGATAACGTAACCGCCGCCTGCTGAGTTGATAGCGGCTGTAGCTGCAGCTACTGTGCCGTATGCTGTTGTGGAGTCAACGGAGCCTGTGTAGTCGCCGTCGTATACACCACCCTTTGCGTAGTAAACTACGGGAAGTCCGTCATCGGGAGTGAATACATAGGGAACGAGGATACCGTTTTCTGTCATATCCGGGAGTCCGTATTCTGCTGCAGAGAGATCTTCTGTCTGAGAGAATGCCATTGCCTGTACGTAAAGCTTGTTCCATTCGTTAAGTCCGGAAGCTTCACCGTAAGGCATGAAGGAGAATTCCTGGAAGGGATCAGCGATGTTGCCAATCTTGAATGTAGCAATGCTCCACTTGTTGAGCTCGAGCTTCTGAGTAGCCTTGTATACGTTTGTGCCGATCTGGAGAGTGGGATATACATCACCAAAGTCTTCGCCGGTTCTGCCGTATGCATAGTATTCGATTCTTACATAAGGATAGAATTCACCGATAAGAGATGTAACAGCACCGTCCTTGAGAACGAAGTAGTCAGCCTTAACACCTGTTGCTGCCTTAGGTGTGTACTGTGTAGCCGCACCTGCAACGAAGGGAGTAGCCTTAACTTCAACATTGGAAAGGTTGGATGTGTTTACAAGCTCAGTAGCAGTAAGAACAAAGTCTTCGAGAGCGGGAATGAAATCACCGTTGGAAGCAAGTGTAGGCACACCATATGCAACGGGAGCTTCATCCTTATTCTGAGAAATCACGATGGAGTTAACATAAAGCTTGTTATATACTTCACCGTCAGTTGCAGTACCGAAGGGTCTGAATGTAACTTCGGAGAATACGCCTGCATCGGCAATTGTGAATGTAGCAACATTCCAGCCTGCCTTTGCTACTTCCTTTGCTGTGTATACATTCTCACCGATAACAAGTTCGGGAGTAAATGCGATAGCATCTGTGTCCTTCTTATTGAGGTAGTACTCAATTCTTACGAAGGGCTGGTTTGCACCGTTGATGTTACCTGTTGCGATAACCGCATCAGCAGTAATGCCTTCGCCTGTGAGAGCGAACTTTGCAGCCTGAGCATCAACGAATTCGGAAAGCACGAGAGAAGCACCTGTTACGGTTGCCTTCTGTGTGATGTTGAGAGCGTTGAGTACAACGTCATTTGCAACACTTACGCCGCTTGTCTTAACAGAGCCGTCAACGTAAACACTGGAGCCTGCAAGACCTGTAGCGATGATGTTGCCGTATCTGCCGGCAAGAATTGTAACGTCAGTCTTTACGAGTTCGTCACGCTTACCTGCGATAACGTCGATATATACGCCTTCAGCAGCGGTTGTTGTAACGTCTGCGTCGATTGTAAGAGCCTTACCGCCCGCAACGATCGCACCTGCGCCGCCGTTAACGATATTGATATTCTTGAACTGTGTGGGACCGCCAATAGCATAGTCACCGGAAATAACAACCTTTGCATTTTTGTCAACACCCTGGATGATAACAAGGTTTGAACGAGCTGCATCTGTTGCATTATCTATTGCAAGAGTGTCCTTAACTATGATAGCACCGCTCTGACCGCCGAGAAGCTGAACTGCCTTTGCGTATGTAGCAACGGGAGCGTCAACAGTACCTGCCGCGGAATCGTCGCCGGATTCGGAAACAAATACGGATGCTGCAAGAACAGTATCAAATGCACCGCCGATCTTGGAGATAACGGTTGCCTTATCTGTTCCGAGGTAGCTGATCATATCGAGAGAAGCTGTACCGTTATGACCATAATCACCGGATGCGTTTGCAATAGTTGCAGTGAAGTTTGCGAGGTTGGGAGTGCCGGAAACAGTCACATTGATATTACCGTTTACACGGGAGTTGGATGTATTTGCAAACTCGGTCTTGCAAAGTGTACCGCCTGTGATATTGAAGTTGATATCACCATTGATAATGTCAAGAATACTGTGACCGTTTGTAATTGAACCGCCTGTCATATCCGTGCCGATGAAGTTAACGGTAACATCACCGTTGATGGTTGTACCACCGTACGCACCGGAAAGTTTAAGTGTCGCACCGTTGAAGTCACCGGAGTAGAGGTTGATAACAGGGCTCAGTGAGTA
>SVQR01000089.1 GCA_015065225.1 Oscillospiraceae bacterium
GTTCCCATTCCGAACACGGTAGTTAAGCTCTGTAGCGCCGACAATACTTAGCTGGAGACGGCTTGGAAAGATAGGTCGATGCTAACACCGCAGTGATGCGGCAAAGGATGTCTTGTACATCCTTTTTTTATTGAGTGTATAAGGCAGCAGTCTTATACTATGTGTGTAAATGACTTTTTTCTCCTTTTTATTGTCATTTATACATCAGTCTGTGTCTTTCGCGTCAAGGGTCCACCCGTTCCCATTCCGAACACGGCAGTTAAGCTTGACAGCGCCTACAATACTTGGCTGGAGACGGCCCGGGAAGATTGGTCGATGCAGACATTTAGCTGAGCTTTATGCTCGG
Organism: Oscillospiraceae bacterium; assembly: GCA_015065225.1. Taxonomy (GTDB): domain Bacteria; phylum Bacillota; class Clostridia; order Oscillospirales; family CAG-382; genus SIG622. The sequence goes on from SVQR01000089.1 coordinate 347, forward strand.
CTTTTTTTTGCAATTTTATCGGCTGAATTACAATTGTATAGTCAATTTTTGACCATATAAAAATCATAATCGGTCTTGACTTTCACATTTTATTGTGATATCATGTGTTAGAAAATATTGGAAGTACAATTATTCCTAATATATATTGAGGTATATTGCAATGAATGAAATTTCAAAATTCCTTAATGCACGCACTTTTGGTGCAAAAGGCTCGGATTTTATAACAACAATGAATGCAACGGCAGGCTCTAACATCATAACCGTTGATGATATCGGTGATTTTGAGGTTGGTGACGAGGTTGTCGTTACAAAATGTTTTATAAATTTTCCCGCAAGGGTTCTTTTTGAACGCAGGGATTCGTCACCTGTTAATACAAGAAAATGGATACACAATCAGCCTGTCGGTGAAAGGATAGCGTTTGACGGCTATGACGGAAGCCAGGGTGGTCGGGTATGTTATTATTTTGACTTTGATCCCGATGACACAATGCATTTCAGATGGACAAAGGACTTCGCACGCACATGGCATGAAGGTGTGAAAATAACTGACGGATGGATAGATATCGAGGATGGTATACGTATTAAAGTCGGTGACTTTAAAGAGAGAAGCTATGGTTGTACTGCGGCATTTGTCTGCGATGACAAAATGATCGCTGTCATCGAGAAGATAGAAGGGAATAAAATATATCTTTCCCAAACGGCAAATAAGACTTCTACAGGTCAGATCATGCATTCGGATTCTTGTGCCATTCAGAAGGCAATAGATGCCGCAATCTCCGAAAACAAGAGTGTATTTCTCCCCAACGGCAAGTATAGACTTGCATATTCTCTTGTAATAGCGAATGCGAACAGCTTTATATTTGAGGGGGAAAGCAGTAACGGAACGATTATTGACAACTGCTTCGATCATATCGGCATTGAAAAAGAAGGCGGATCATGCTTTGTTGTAAAGGATAACAAGGAAGTTATTTTAAAGGATCTCTTTATGACGGGAAATCTCGGCTTTGCCGATCGCGATATTACGGGTTGCCTTCCCATGAAGGGCGGTGATTCCGTATGGGGCTTCTACTTTATAAAGACCAATGCGACCTGCCTTATGAACAATGAGAGCGTATATATAGAGAACTGCCACGCAAGAGGAATGTCTGCTGAATGCTTCTACGCCTCAGGCATCTACCGCGAAGTTGCGGAGGATCCGGCTTCCTATCGTCGTTCTATCATCTACAACAGATGCACCGTCGAAGACTGTGCGAGAAACGCATTCAACAATAACGATAATGCGGAGCACACTTCAATCCTTAATTGTCGTGTTATAGATGTCGGCGGATGCTCATGGGAAGGTGCTTCGCGATTTGTAAAGATAAACGGCTGTTACTTCAGAAATGCGGGAAGCATTGCCCTTGGTAACGTCAGAGGAAGAAAAGCAAGAGGATATCTTGACAAGCTTCCGACAGGGCAGCACATCATCACCGACAACTATTTCGAAGGCGGTGTTTGCTACGGTCATGCCATGTTTAAGATAGGATCATGTGCAACGCAGATCACCATTGCCAACAATACCTTTATAAACTTTAACAGTAACGGCATATGGTTCATGGGTGAGAGCGGTGACACGGATATGCCCTGTGAGAATCTTATAGTCAGCGGCAACAGCTTTGACATGACGGCTGTCGACGGTGAGAGCGAAGAAAGATATGCGATAAACATCACAGCACCTTTCGCCACGGTTGCAGACAATCAGATATATACAAGAGGCGATATTGATCAAAAACTTACCGGTATCATTGTAAGTGATGATGTCACAAGACTGAATATTCACGACAATACAATATCCGGTTGCAAAGCCGGCATAGCTTCCGAATATGCTGTCGGTATTGTCGGGCTTGTCAGCGGCGACAATACATTTTACAGAGAGACTGTTCGTGCAGGACAGGAAGGCACAAAGCCCATGATGCTCAGACACCGTTCTGATAAATTCAGAGGTTGGAAATTGGTATGGCTTTCCGATATGATGGAATCCGAGATACAAGAATTTGACACGGATACCCTGCAGTTTACCCTTAAGGAAAACAGAGTAATGAAGAGCGGCGACAGATTCTATATCTATAATCCCAATGCACTTCCCTGGAGCATACATCACAATCTCATCGACAGATGTACACAGCCGATGCGCTTTGATACATATTCGGGAAAGCGTGCGGCATTGGACGGAAACCTCATGTGACACGGTGACTTATGGAGAAAACGATACTTACAAATATGTGCATGATATATAACGGCACAAGAGTCGTCGTACAGGACAGAGTAGGTGATAACTGGACAGGAATAGCCTTTCCAGGAGGTCATGTCGAAGATAAAGAATCATTTACCGATGCCGTTATCCGTGAGATATACGAGGAAACGGGACTTACCATAAGCCATCCGAAGCTGTGCGGTATCAAAAATTGGTTTCGCGATGACGGCACAAGATATATAGTTTTGCTGTATAAGACGGATGAGTTTTCGGGAACGCTCAAAGATTCCGCCGAAGGCGAGGTCTTTTGGGCAGAGCTGTCGGAGTTTAAAAGCATGGATCTCGCAAGCGGAATGACCGAGCTTATTGACTGCTATACCCATGAAGATATCTCAGAGCTCTACTATGTTCTTGATGGCACAGATCACAGATGTGTAATTAAATAATTCAGAAATTGCGGGCAGAGCATCATTTACACGGTGCTGTGCCTGCTTTTTTGTAAAGAAAAACGGCAGACCATACATCCGCCGCATCATTCTTCAACCTATGTAAACTATATTGAATTCAGCCGTATCTTCACCCTTGACAAGGGTCAGCTTCCAGCCATTTTTCGTGATTTCCTTCGATCTTGTTTCAAGTGCCGTGTCTATTGCATCGGTATCACCGAGATCGCACAGTAATGTCAGTGGCATCGCAAAATATCTTATCGCATCAACGCTTGCCTTTTTTGCTGCATCAAGACTGTTATCAGGCTTTTCTATATTGTAATATGTTATCTCATCCATGAATCGGACATCCGCATCTGTAACTATCACGGTTACAGACTGAATGTAATCTTTTTCGGAGCATTTAACACTGTATTCAAGTCCGGGTCTTGAGTATGATGTCACATTATCAATGCTGAATACATCAAAATGCTCTCGCGCGGATATACGTTCTATTATCTCACTCTCAAAAGTCTCAAGTGCTATGGGGGATGTTATTTTGCTGTCCTCTGTATCACTGCCCGAACCGCATGAACAACATATAAACAGCGACAGCATTGCAACGACAGCGCATAATAGCGTTTTTTTCATCATTTTCTCCTTTATATTACTTTGAACGGCGCGATAACGCTTGCAAATGTTCCGGAATATCCCTTCTGTCCTCTGTGAGAAAAGAATATCCTACCTGTTTCATCAAAGCTGCAGCATGTACAAAGTCCCAAAAAGTCTATATTATCACGTGGGACTCCGGCAATGTTTACAAGCTCCGCACACATCTTTCCAATGTTGAACTGGTACTTTATACCGTTTTCGGTCTCTCTGCGGTTTATAAAAAGTTTGGGTAACAATTCGATGTTTCCTTTTACTGTAAGTGTCTTCTCGGCTTCCGTGTAAACATCCTCACTCACCTCATAACAGCAAGCTCCGATACAAGGACCGACACAGCACAGGATATCCTCATGCTTACTTCCGTTTTTTACCATCGTGCGCACTGCTTCTCCGGGAATATCAAGCACAGTGCCTCTCCAACCGGAATGCACCGCACAGACTGAGCCCGTACGCTTATCAGCAAAAAGCACAGGTGTGCAATCGGCACTCTTTACACATACCGCATCAATTCCGCTGTTTATATCCTTTACATATAGTCCGTCACCGTCTATGTTTTTGCTGATGCCTTTGAAAATACCCATTCCGCAAAAGCTTGCATCAAGCTGAAGAACAGTATTTCCATGTACCTGATGTGCACAGACGGACCTTTCCGGGACAGCTCCCACAAGTGACAGCGCACGTCGGAAGTTTTCAACCGTATTTTCGTATTTATCGGTATTTCCGTTCTCATCCTGCCTTCTTGTGCTGATATTCAGCGAATCAAATACACCTTCACTCACACCACCGCGTCTTGTGGTAAATGCATGGGGGATGCCGTGAGATTCGAGAAGGGAGGAGGCGATATACGGAACTCCGTTTTTAGTCTGTATGTTCATATGAACTCCTTTATTATGGTTTATTCATTTTATCATATTATAATGTTTATGTCAAGAAAAGAATCCCAAAAACAAAAGAATGCTGTAAAAGGTCTTTACAAAATGACAAATATATGTTAAAATAAAGAGGTAAACACCGAACGGAGGTGACAGTATGCCGACACTCAAGGCGAAGATCGCAGACGAGAGCGCGGTTAGACGTGCCCTTATGAGGATATCCCACGAGATCACCGAGAACAACAAGGGCATATCCGGGGTTATCCTTGTAGGCATAAAAAGCAGAGGAATATCTCTGGGGAATATCATATCCGACAATCTTGAAAAAATAGAAGGTATTCGACCGGAAATGTACGAGCTTGATATCACCAATTACAGAGATGACCTCGAAAAGTCTCACGATATACCGGATTTTTCAAAAAAAAGCGAGACCTTCCCCGTTGACGGGAAAAAGGTAATTATCGTTGACGATGTCATATATACCGGAAGAACGGCAAGGGCGGCACTTGAGGCTATATTCTCAATGGGACGACCTTCAAAGATACAGCTTGCGGTGCTTGTCGACAGGGGACACAGAGAGCTTCCCATTCGTGCAGACTATGTCGGAAAGACCATCCCGACAGCAAAGAGCGAGATAGTAAAGGTCAATACCGGTGACTATGACGGCGAGGTAAGTATAGAGCTTTACGAAAAAGAGTGACAGCATAAAGTTGCAGAAAGTTTATAAAAACGAAACACTGACATTATGCATGTATAGTATAATCGGTTTACAGGCGAACAGCTTCAATAAAACAATATAAAAGGAGACAGTTATGAAAAAGATACTTGTACTTTTACTTGCAGTTGCGATCTCCGCATCTTCCTTTGCGGCATGCGGCGGAAAAAAGGACGACAAAAAGGCAGAAAACGGTGCGGAAGCAAAGGTCGAAGAGAAGGCAGAGGCAAAGCCGGAAGAAAAGCCGGAAGAGGAAAAGAAGGATAATACCGAAGCAGAGCCGGAAAAGGCAGAAGAAAAGGTCGTAGAAGCGACCGAGGAAAAGGCTGAAGAGAAAAAAGAAGAAAAGCCTGTTATCAATTACAATACCGAAGAGGACAAAGCTGCGGCAAAGGCTGCTGTTGAAGGCTACCTCAAGGGATACTGCGCATTCGACGTTGCGGCAATGACACCCTATACAAATACAGACCTTTCGCAGAAAGTGACATTTACAGACTACGGTACATACATTTCCGAAAAGGTAAAGAGCTACTTCAGCGAGGAAGAAACAACAACGGTATTCGCAGAAGAAATCGGCAAGCTTGAGACATTGTGTAAGGATTCCATCATGGGTAGCGCCACATACGAGATAGGCGATGCCGAATATATCGGAACAACATGGCAGTTCAAGGTAAAGACCAGCAATATTACTCTTTCCGATATCTTCTCCGTTGTAAGCGGCGATGAAGCAAAGGCTCTTACCGAGCAGCTGATGAATGAGCTTATCGAGAAGGCATCAGATCCCACAATTACAGAAGAACAGCTTGCTGAGCTTGCAAACGATATGCTCAAGGTATCTCTCAATGCTATCGTTGATCTTGTAACAAAGTCCTGCGAGACAACAGAGCCCAAGACAACAGAGTACACCGTTACAGCAATAAAGTCCGGCGACAAGTGGCTTGTTGACTACAACGGCAAGGGCGCACAGGATATCGTTACAAGCCTTCTCGATTCCGGTAAGAACTGATAGGATTACCCCGTATCAACAAATAACAATAACGAGGTCGGTCTTTTTGATCGGTCTCGTTTCTTTTGGCATATTGGTTATTTCCCTTCGAATAAGAAAGATCCGAGCCTCAAAAAAGAGACTCGGATTATTCAGGAACAAAGTTTGATTCCTACACACCGGGAGTGGCTCCCCGGAATAAAGAATGTCGATCCATCTAAAAGGTGAAAAATCATTTCTTTAAATTCGATGCGTGCACTGTCAACGGCACAAGCATAAAATACAAACCGGTATGCCTATGTGTGGAAAAGATACACCGTGTTATCGCCGGAGATCCTTTCAATAACGGAAAAAAGCTGATTAATTATTCCTGTGCTGCCTTCTTTGCTGCGAAGCATTCGCTGCAGTATACAGGTCTGTCATCGCTGGGCTGGAAAGGAACCTTAGCTTCCTTGCCGCATTCTGCACAAGTAGTTGTGAAGTATTCTCTCTGGCTCTTTACTGCATTCTTTCTTGCCTGTCTGCATTCCTTGCATCTCTGGGGCTCGTTCTGGAAGCCTCTTTCTGCGTAGAATTCCTGCTCGCCTGCTGTAAAGTCAAATTCCTGACCGCAGTCCTTGCATATCAATTTCTTGTTTTCGTACATGATTTTTCCCTCGCTTTAATTTTGTATGATATTTTTACCCGTTACGGTGATAACCCGCAAAAACGTAATATTTTTTGCCTTCGGCACGGGCGTACAGAGCTCTATCTTCCGGCGGACAGCTTTTTTCTTATCCTGTCAAGAGCATTTTCTACGGACTTTTTTGACCTTCCTATAGACTCTGCGATCTCGGATGCACCCATATCCTGCAGGTACATGAGGAAAACGCACTTTTCATAGTCGGACAAAAGCTTCATGGCATGACTGCGAAGATTCTTTACCGTCTCCTTGGAGATATAAAGTTCCTCGGGACACATGGCATTTTCATCTGTCAAAGTCTCGTTATAGCTCTCGTCAAGTGATATCTCGGTGATATTTTCTCCGCCTTTTCCCGATCTTGAAACATGATCTCTTATCCAGCTGAGCATCGCACGCTTTATGCAAACCGACGCAAAGGTCGGGAATGATGATACGGACTTGTCATAATTACAGACTGCCCTATAAAGCGCAATAAGACCTTCCTGGCGAAGATCATCACGTTCCGATTCAGGGACATTGAAGAAGTGGGAGTGTGCATTTATTATACCCTCGTAACGCCTTGCAATTTCCTCGAATGCGGAGGAATCGCCGTCTTTTGCCCCGACAAGGAGTTCTTCCGACATTTTTGTATCAGCTTTTTTACCAAGGTCTTTACTGCACATATCCTTTTTTGCCACCGATTTTTGCCTTCCGGAATTAGTTACTGAAATTAGTCTACCATATAATTATATTTTTGTCAACAATTATTTTCACAACTCCGTTACTTTTTCCGAAATTTCCAAAATGAGAGTATAATATTTGTGTACTTTTAACCAAAGATGACTATGTTTGATACCGTTTTGGTACATAACGGATTCATTTTTGGAGTGAAACGATGTAAAAATACAGTTAAAATTTATCACATAATGTTGAAAAGTCGGGAATCCGATCTGTTATGTAACAAAAAAAGCTTGAAATCTTCTTAATTTTTGTGTAGAATTAAAATAGTATATTAGTGTCATCGTATATGATAAAATCCCATGGGGAGAGTAGTGAAAATGGAAGATATCAGACTTAACAAATATATATCCGACTGCGGACTCATGTCGAGAAGAGCCGCGGAAAAGGAGATAGAAAGCGGTGCAATAAAGGTCAACGGCGAGCGTGTCGAGGTTGGAAGGAAGATAGTTCCCGGAAAAGACAAGGTGACATACAAGGGTAAAGAGGTAAGACGTGATACCGAAAGGAAGATATATGTCATGCTGTATAAGCCCCGCGGATATGTTACTACAATGAGCGATGAGCAGGGAAGAAAGTGTATTCCCGAGCTTGTTTCGGATGTCCCCGCAAGAATTTACCCCTGCGGAAGGCTGGATATGGATTCGGAAGGTCTTTTGCTTCTCACCAATGACGGTGAGGTCGCACAGAAGCTGATGCACCCCAGGAACCATGTTGAGAAGATATATCATGTAAAGATAAAGGGTGAGATAGAACCGCAGAAGCTGAAAGCACTCAACTCTCCCATGAAGATAGACGGTGTTGACATAGCTCCCGTAAAGGTCAGCATCATAAGCCGCAAGGAGGGTGAGACTGCGTTGAAGTTCATTCTTACCGAAGGCAGGAACAGGCAGATCCGTAAGATGTGCGAGCAATGTGAGCTTGAGATAAAGCGTCTCAAAAGGATAGCTATCGGTGAGATAAATATCGGTATGCTGACTCCCGGAAAATGGAAGTATCTCAATCACAATGAGGCGGAATATCTTAAATCGCTGGTGTGAACTGAATGCGGAGTTCGGAATAAAACCGACACAAGGTGCGGTGGTTGAAGTTTTTTGTTTGTCGTATTTTAGCGTGAGATTTTGTTGGATAAAACGTATTTAAGAATATACAATATTAAGGAGAATTAAAAATGCTTAGAGCAAGAGCACTCAGAGATATAAATGAACAGAAGGCGTGCTGTGAGGTGTGCGGTATGACACACAATCCGGATATGCTTTATTTTGCGATCTTCGAAAACGAGACGGATTGCCTGGGAACGATGGAATTCAGATTTACAAAGGAAGGTGCGAAACTTACAAATGTTCAGCCGAAGGTCGGTACATATGACGACGAGGCGATGTTTATACTGGGTAAGGCTACACTTAACTTTATTGATCTTGTGGGACCTAAGTACGTTGAGTATGAGGCGAAGGATGAAAAACTCTGCGCACTTCTCGAGTTCTTCCCTAAGAACGGTGTAATGCAGGTGAATCTCGATGGTTACTTTGACGAGCCATGTAAAAGACATCATCACAATGAACAGGGAGGCACAAAATGAGCGACAACAAAGCTGTTTCGTCACTTGAAAAAGAAAAGCTTACTCCGAAAAGAATGATAACGCTGATGCTTCAGGGCGCGATAATCGGCGCGGGCGGTATTCTTCCGGGTGTTTCCGGCGGTATACTCTGCGTTGCGTTCGGTCTTTATATGCCACTGATGCAGCTTTTCGCAAATCCTCTCAAAGAGATACCAAAGTCCTGGAAAAAGTGGATGTTCGTGGGTATAGGAGGATGTATCGGACTTTTCGTTTTCGCAAAGGTGCTCACACTTCTTTTCGATGCATCCGAGACTGTTGCAAAGAGCCTTTTTGCGGGACTTATAGCAGGAACTCTTCCGTCGCTTTTCCGTGAGGCTCACAACGATCCGAGGGCAAACGAGAGAAAGCATTCCGATAAGGCGAAGATATACAGAGGTGTAGCACTTTTCATAGGCTTTGCTCTTGCAATGGCACTTTTCATAACTCTTGAGATATTCAAGCAGAAGGCGGCACTTGATATTTCGCCGAGTCCTTTCTGGTTCGGCATCTGCGGATTCATTATAGGCATGGGCTTTACAATTCCCGGTCTTACGTCATCGACGGTGCTTATCTTCCTGGGACTTCTCCAGCCGATGCTTGAGGGGGCGACAAATTTCGATTTCGGTGTTATAATCCCCGTGGGAATAGGTGTTGTGCTTTGCATACTGCTTCTTTCCAGACTTGTAAACTTTATTTTCGGCAGATGGTATACTGTGGCATTTTATGTTGTCATAGGCATGATATTTGCATCCACCATCATGATAATCCCACGTGCGTATACCGATGTGCTACAGATCCTTTTGTGCATAGGTGCCGCGATAGTTGGTGCGGCAATCGCGCTGGTGCTTGAAAAGGTGCTTTCCGGATACGAAAAAGAATAAAAAACGACGGCTTACCGTGCAATCGATGCGGTGAGCCGTTTTCTTTTGTTATGGCGGATCAAAACATTTCAGACCTCAATATTGGGAAACTCCTCCCGCAAGGTCTTAAGCAATTCCTCATCCACCTTTGCGTTATCCCCAAGCTTTATCCCGCATATGGCACAGTGTACTCCCGAGCGCCCAATGACGGATTCGAGAAAGCGTATAACATATTCCGCATCATCATTATCAAAATCATCTGCGACGATGTAGAATTTATGGGGGAGACGGGAGGCGCACATAAGATTGAAAGCATACACCGCAAGCTCGACGATGCCGAGTGAGGCGAACATACAAACGAGTATTATAAGTATTTCATAAAGCATATGATCATGTCCTTTTTGTGGATCGGTACATTATCATAATATGCCGTACAAGGTTGTGTGGACACAGACTGTATTTTTATTTTTTAATTCTCTCGGATGCTTGCAAGAGCCGATCTCTGTATTCCGTAGGATATAAACCGAACTGTTTTTTGAATTCACCGGAGAAATAGCTCTGCGAACAGTAATTCAGAAGCTTTGCAATGTTCGTAACCGAGTAAGAGCTGTTTCTGAGAAGTCCCTCCGCAACATTCAGACGCTGTTTCTTTATGTATTCGTTTGGCGTCATGCTATATTCCTTTTTGAAATGACGTATGACGGTAGCCTCGCATATATCGAAATGCTTTGCAATATCTCCGACTGTCGGTGCGGAGTATATTACCTCATCAATATATGCCTTGAGCCTTCGCGTGTCCGAGACAGTGTCTTCTTCGCTGTCGTAGGTGTTTGTGCCCATTGTCGTGTCGGAAAACATTGCGAGCATTATTCCCACAAGATGCTTTGATATCCTCTCAAGCTCAAAGCCGTCGTTTTCCAGTATGTGTAGCAGTCTTTGAAATTTACCGTACAGATCTTTTCTGCATATCATGAGATTATCATTAAAACCCATAGCCTCGCAGAGCTTACCCGGAAGTGCTCCGTCTGCGGAAAACCATAACTTTGTATAAGGCTCGTCGTGATCTGCAAAATATGATACATCGCAATACTTGCTTATGTATACGCAGTCACCGGCAGCTACTGTATACCTCTTACCATTGCAGTCTATGTAGCCTTTACCGCTGACTATATACTCAAAGAGGTGTGCCGCAAAACGTTTGTCTCTTGTGTGCTTGTAATTCTTATCGGGATAAACTATCGCTGCATCATATATGCATAGAACCGGATGATACTTTCTATAGCTGTGATAGACGTAATTCTGATGATTCTTTACCTTGAACTGACCGAAATTGTTCATACGGATATTCACTCCTTTTACGGAATGATACCACAAAAATGCAGACCTGTCAATAAAACTGATGAAAAAGATGCGTTTTCTGTATTGAAAATCATAAAAAGATATAATATAATAGAATCGTAAAAGAGTCGGAGGTATCGGTATGAAGAAAATACTTACACTAATACTGACAGTATTTATAACTGCAAGTCTTGCAAATATCTGTGTATTTGCACAGGATACGGAAACAGCAAAACTTCCCCACGAGGCGATAGCGGACTTTTCGGAAAATGCGAATGTCCTGCTGTCCGCTTCGGAATTTGCTTCCGTAAGATCGGGAGGTTTACTTAACTCGATAAGCATCATGGAGGCTATGTCGTATGTATCTTCGGATGTTGCATCTACGGAAAACATGGCCTTTGATAAGGCGGTAAAGCTGGAATGTGTAACTCCGCCGAGTTCATGGATAAATGCAGCGGTAAAGCTAACTTTTAATAAGAGCTCGGATGCGTACAAGTCCATGAAGGTGGGAGATACACTGCTTCTTAAATATACCGTAAAGGGTGCTGACGGTGACTGCGAGTTTTCCGTAAGACTCTGGAACACCAAGGATCAAAGCTACAACCTTATAAATCAGGGCAGCCGTGTTAAGCTGTCAAGTGCATGGGAAACGTACTATTACCCCATGACGATATCCGACACGAATAATATCCCCGATCAGATAATCTTCAAAACATCGGCAGCAAAGCAGACCGTCCTTATCGGCGACTTTGAGCTCATAAATTATGGTACAGCCGTCACAAAGGATCAGCTCTCGGCGGCACTGGTCAATGCCGGCACGGTAAAGACAGACGATGCTGTTTGTCCGTACTACACCTGCGAGCCGCAATACAGTACAAGCGGCGGCAATGAAAACGAAGGTGAAGACGATGAAACGGAAAGAACAGAGGAAATCATGATATCAAACGAATACTTTATAAACAACGCATCCGTTGTCGGTACAAACGGAATGGTGTCTAAAACTTCAATATCCGCAGATGATGCGGGAAAGTACGGATTTAACTTTACAGATACGCTCACAGCCTCATGCACAAGAGCAGCCGGACTTTCAAGCTTCGGGCTTAACTGTAATGTTGCTTCGGATGCCGTCAAAACAGCAAGCGGAGATACGGTACGTTTTACGTTCTATGCAAGAGCAAAGAATGCCAACACAAAGGTAAATGCCGCAATAGTATCCAAAAACGGAGCTGTTCTCGGAAATCCAAAGGGAGTAAACAACGATAAGACCGAGTATACATACTACATACCGACACAGTGGACAAAGATAGTTCTTCCTATTGCTGTTTCAGGTGAGGTCGGCGGCATAAAGCTTACAATGGGAAGCCTTGTGTCGGATGTGGAGTTCGGCGGTGTGCTTCTTGAAAGGATGCCTGCAGATACCGATCATTTCTATCTTCCCGCAGGTTATTTCCTCTGT
>SVQR01000090.1 GCA_015065225.1 Oscillospiraceae bacterium
TGCGTTCTTATCACGGAGATATTCTTTTCTGAGCGTTCCCGCATCGTATTCGGAATGTCCCGTAATGAAGATCTGTCTTCCTCCGTCGGTTGCAACGGCATATACTCCCGCCTCCTCGCTTGAGGCAAGGATACGAAGCTCCGGAACTTTTTCTATATCCTCACGGAGCACCGTAGTATGTCTTGAATGAGGAACCAGGAATTCATCGTCAAAGCCTCTGAAAAGCATTGAGGATTTTCTTTCAACGGTATGCTTGAATACCCCGAACATTTTCTTGTCAAGAGGGCATTTCTTTACACCGTAGTGGTAATACAATCCCGCCTGTGCCCCCCAGCAGATGTGGAAGGTGCTGTGAACGTTTGTCTTTGTCCACTCCATTATCTCGCACAGCTCCTGCCAGTAATCGACATCCTCAAATTCTATCTGTTCCACGGGCGCACCGGTGATGATCATGCCGTCGAATTTTCTGTCCTTTATATCATCAAAGTGCTTGTAAAATGCAAGCAAATGATCGGCAGAGGTGTTCTTTGAGTTATGTGATTTTGTACAGATAAGCTCAAGCTCGACCTGAAGCGGTGAGTTTCCCAGAAGTCTTGAGAGCTGTGTTTCCGTGTCGATCTTCAAGGGCATGAGATTAAGAAGAACAATCTTCAAAGGTCTTATGTCCTGTGTCATGGCACGGGTCTCGGTCATAACGAATATATTTTCATCGTTAAGTACCTTGACCGCGGGAAGCTCGTTTGGAATCTTAATCGGCATTACCTCACCTCTTTTCAGTCTGCAAGTGCCTGTGCAAGGTCTGCAATGATATCTTCGGCGTTTTCGATACCGCAGGAGAATCTGATCATGCTGGGAGAGATTCCGCAGTTATAAAGCTCCTCATCCGACATCTGACGATGTGTTGCGCTTGCGGGATGAAGAACGCAGGTATGAGCATCCGCAACGTGTGTTGCGATGATACCGAGACGGAGCTTTTTCATGAACTTTTCCGCAGCAGGTCTTCCGCCCTTGATCTCAAAGCTTACAACACCGCATGATCCCTTGGGAAGATACTTCTGAGCAAGCTCATAATACTTATCGCCTTTAAGTCCGCAATACTTTACGGATTCTATCTTTTCGTGACCGTTGAGGAATTCCGCAACAGCCTGTGCGTTTGCGCAATGTCTTTCCATTCTGACATGGAGGCTCTCAAGTCCGAGGTTGAGGATGAAAGCATTCTGAGGTGACTGGATAGAGCCGAGGTCACGCATGAGCTGTGCCGTAGCTTTTGTGATGAACGCACCTTCAAGTCCGAACTTTTCGGTATATGTTACACCGTGATAGCTGTGGTCGGGAGTACAAAGTCCGGGGAATTTATCCGGATACTTTGTCCAGTCGAACTTACCGCTGTCTACGATACATCCGCCGACACCGGAAGCATGACCGTCCATGTACTTTGTTGTGGAATGAACAACGATATCTGCGCCCCATTCGATAGGTCTGCAGTTGACGGGTGTTGCAAATGTATTATCAACGATAAGCGGAACACCGTGTTTATGAGCCATGTTTGCGAATCTTTCGATATCAAGTACGACAAGTGCGGGATTTGCGATGGTCTCTGCAAATACAGCCTTTGTGTTAGGCTTGAATGCCGCTTCGAATTCTTCATCGGAGCAATCGGGATTTACGAAGGTAAACTCAATGCCCATTCTCTTCATTGTAACGGCAAAAAGGTTGTAGCTTCCGCCGTAGATGCAGGAGGATGCAACAACATGATCACCGCAGGATGCGATATTGAACACGCTGTAGAAGGAAGCCGCCTGACCGGAGGAAGTAAGCATTGCCGCAGTACCGCCCTCAAGCTGTGCGATCTTTGCCGCAACATTATCGTTTGTGGGATTCTGAAGTCTTGTATAGAAATAGCCGCTTGCTTCAAGGTCGAAGAGCTTTGCCATATCCTCGCTTGTGTCATATTTGAATGTTGTACTCTGAATAATGGGTATCTGTCTCGGTTCGCCGTTGCCGGGAATGTAGCCGCCCTGTACGCAGGTGGTTTCGATTTTCTTGCTCATTTGAATCATCCTTTCATAAAAAAATATGCGGTATTGCTATTTTGCAAAACCGCACATAACTTTTAACTTCAATTTTTGCTTTACGCAGTTTTGCATGAATATTTAAATTTGTTTTGCTTACACATAATAATCACATAATACATAATAACAGACATAATTATCATAATCGCAGAAATGATAATATTATTACATATCATGATGCCAAAGCATATAATGCTGATAATGGAAAGTAGAAAAAAAACAGACACTGCCGCAGCAATGCCTGTAATAACAGCATTATCGGATGTGAACGCAGAATTGTGCGCAGAAAATGTCGAAGGTGCATTACTGTTTGCATCTTTAGAGAAACAAGTATTACCGAATGAACGAGTTTCCAACATCTCTGCTACCTCCAATCAAATATGTGCTTAAATTATACCACGAATACACCGTTTTGTCAAGCAAAAAATTAAATTTATTCCAAAAAACTCAAATTACGGCGAATTGTACATTATTCCAAAAAAATCGACGTCGTTTTTGGGGTTTTGCACAACAAATCGTTGTTATCCGACATTTTTCGCGGTCATCCGACAAATGTGGAGATATAATATATCACAACGAGATGGAGCGGATAGTATATGTAAAAGAACCATTTGAGGCGGGCGTTTCCTCTTTTGCCGCCGTAAAGCGCGATAAGTGGCATTGAAAAAAGCGAGAACCACTGCACCGACGAGTAATATACAGCAACGCTGAGCAGTCCCGCAAGCGCCGCAACAAGTTTTGCCTTACGTCCTTTTGCAAAGTAAACGAGCGCCGGATAAATGATACCGAAAAATCCGTAATCGATATTAAAATCTCCCATTACCTCAAGGTGCGGAAGGACAAATGTCATAACGGCGACAAACGCAATGAACAATACAGCTGTGATCCGCTCGGCAATACCGCCGTTCTTCAATGCATCATCCAACAGGAATATCAGTATCACGGAAAGCGAAAAAGTAACAAATATGCATTGATAAAGCGAACCCATGGCAAACCAATATACGGTCTGGCAGATAAGCGCAGTTATTGCAAGATGCATAAGATACCGCGCTCTGCTTCGTGTATGGGTGCATCCTTCGGCGATCATATATCCGAATATCGGGAAAGCGAGCCTTCCGATGATACGCAGGATCATCACATCCGGATACAGATGTACCCCTATATGATCAATGGTCATTGCAATAAGTGCTATGATCTTGAGAGCATTTCCGGTAAGCGTGGGGGATCTTGTCGTTACTTTATCCATTATTTTCTCCGTCCGCAAGTCTCATGGACTTTATTTTCAGCTCATGTATTGGATAAGGGCATCCGCATCCGCAAGGTTTGTAAAATCGTCATCCGCATCGCACAGCTCTATCAGCAGTTTTTCCATGTCCGAAGGCTCTTTCTTTGCAAGCATGATCTTCTTGAGTGTTTTAAGCGCCGCTCTGTGTACCGCTGACAGCTCGTCCACCTTCATCTTGCCCATGAAGTTGAATATACGGATATTATCCGGAACTCCGTCCTTGAAGTTTTTCTCCAGCACTTCCCCTTCGTAGTATGCTCTGCAGTCAAGAGGTGTGATGGCGGTGGTAAATACGGCGATCTTTTTATCCGAGAGCTTCTTTATATTCTTTGTTATAAGTCCCAGTCCGTTTATCACTTCGGCGTAAAGTCCGCCGCCGTAGATTATATTATCGTATGACACAAGGTCGTCGGCTTTTATCTTTTTTGCCTCAAAGCAATCGCAGCCGAGCTTTTCGGAAATATATTCCGCATATGTTTTCGTAGAACCGTATTTGGTCTTATATACCACCACAGTTTTCATTGATATTGGCTCCCTTCATCGGTGTATTGGTCTGTTTCCCGGGTGTTTTCCGTATTATCCGAATTTTCGGTATTATTGATATCTTCCGTAACATCCGTATCTTCCGTATTCTCCTCCGGGAGATCCTTGCCGAATATCATGCTCGGTCGGAAGCTCTCGTCGCGGTTCTCTGAATCTATAAGGTTGTTGTACTGCAGGATCGCGTATTGCTCAAGCCAGTCCCGCTCAACGGGCGATGCCTCGGAATAGCTTATGTATGCATCGTCGGCAACAGAATAGAAGCCGTAAATATTGAGTATCGGGAGGACATTTCTGCACTCATCGAGGAATTTGTAGAACGGTGAATATGTAAGTCCCGCGATTTCCAGAAGCTGCACCGAAAGATAGTTAAGGCTTGTCTCATTATCCGCAGATTCGGGAATATCAAAGTTTGCCCAGATGAAATAAGGCACTTTGTAAAGAAGCATTCTCTCCTCAAGAGTTTTAAGCTCGCCGCCGTGTACCTCTTCGAAGAAATTGTGATTAAGTCCCGGAAAATGGTCGCCGAAGAACAGCACGATGGTGTCCTCGGGATAATCCTTCAGCTCTTTGATAAGGTATTCCACAGCGCTGTCCGTTTCCGTGACAAGAGTGAGGTACTGTTCAACGGTGGGATAATCGGTGCTGTACCCTTCAAGCGAAACTGTGGTTGAGAAGTTATCCCCCGCATAGGAGTATCCGCCGTGATTCTGCATGGTTATACCGAACATGAACAGCGGCTTTCCGTCATCTTTGTGTTTCAGATAATCAAGTATGAATCCGAAGGTCTCCCTGTCGCTGACATATTCGCGTATTATTTCGGGAGAGGTGTAGTCGTCTATAAAAGAGCTTTCCACAAATCCGAGACGCGGATATATGGATTTTCTCGACCAGCCGCTCTCGAAATAGGGGTGTGTGGATACACACTTATAACCGTAGGATCTGAGTACCCACGGCAGAGAATATATCTCATCGTTGATATACTGCTGATAAGGAACGGAGCTGTCCGGAAGGAACGCCATGGAATGTCCGGTCAGAAATTCAAATTCGGAATTGGCTGTATTGCCGCCGTAAACCGAGGACATTGCAAAGCCTTTGACGGTGTTTTCCTCCATGGAATCTATAAATGGCGTTATCTCCCTGTCGGCGCGGAAATTATCGCCGAGAACTCTGAAATCGGCGTAGGATTCATCCATTATTACTATTATATTCGGATGAGTCTCCTCTTCATTCCTGGTGGCACTGCTTTCTATGGATATCTCCGGTGTTCCGAAGTCGATATCCGGTGCTTTTTCCGGAACCGGATCCGGATCGGAATGCTTGTCCAGTATCTCCTTTACTCTGTCGGGAGAGTATGTCCTGGGCTTATCGACGGATGAGTTTCTCAGCTCCAGGAAGAAATTGAGGAAATAACCGTTGATCCTTGTTCCCTGTGAATCCCACAGCTTTATTTTAATATTATTTGTGGAAAGGAACAACAGACCGATAAGCAATGCATTCAGCGCGGCACAGCAAAGTCTCAGCTTTATCGGAGGCAGCTTCGGGAGCTTTGGCAGAGTGAACATGGCAAAGACCATCCACAGCCAGCCGACTATACCGTAAAACATACTATGCGTAAGAACCGGGATATACTGTCCCGCGACATTTGCCGCTGTCTTCATGGAAAGAAAATCAAGCGGAGCAAGCTCCTTTCCTCTGAACATGAAGATAAAGCCGTTGGCGATGCACAGCACCATGAGTATGCCCGTACCTGCTATAAGTGATATCTTCCAGTTTGCCGTGATCATCATAAAGAAAAGGCATACTATGTATATTATCATAAAATTCAGGATGAGCCTTCTCGGACTTATCGCCATTCTGCCCACAGCGCCGATCATGGCAAGAGAGCCGATAAGCGCAGATGCCGCGATGCAGAAGCTTCCGAACACATTAAGCACAATTCTTGAGCGCAGGGAGTGTGCTCTGAATCTTATATATCCGGTAGCGGAAAACACGATACCGATGAGCATTCCCATTAGTATGTTATAAAAGATACAGCATATGACCATAAGCACCGCGCCGATGACTGTACCGATACGGCCTTTTTTTATGTCTATGTCTATAAAATTACGTGTTGATTCCATGTTTGGTTGCTGTCACCTTTCGAATTCTGTACGGTTTTAGTCCAAAAGTCTTACTCTAAACATTCTTTGATCTGTTCCGAGATCTGTCTCATTCCCAAAACGGTAGGATGACCGTTTTCCTTTTCTATCTCTTTAAGTTTTACATACTTGATGTTGTATGTCTCGCAAGCATTTATATAACCGTCGGTGATGACTTGCTTTAATCCGGTATTAAGAATAACGACTGTTTCTTTGCCCAAACTCTTAAATCTTGCGAGCAGGTAGCAAAATGCGGGCAATACGCACTTCAGATCCTCATCGGTATGATCGGAATATTTCAATTCGCCTATGGGTGAATTTGCCCAGGAATCGTTTGTGCCGCCGAAGACAAATACCGTATCCACATTATTTTTATGGAAAAAGCCTTCCTCAATATATTTATCCAATCTTCCGACAAAGGAGGTCTCATGGCAATATCCGCCGTATCCGGTCTTACAGACAGTCGAGCCGGAATAGCTGTCGTTAAGTACGATATTGTAATCCATCTCTTTTTCCAGAAGTTTCCACCATG
This sequence comes from Oscillospiraceae bacterium, assembly GCA_015065225.1. Lineage (GTDB taxonomy): Bacteria > Bacillota > Clostridia > Oscillospirales > CAG-382 > SIG622. The sequence continues at coordinate 6,571 of SVQR01000090.1, forward strand.
TCTTTTCTACACCGTCAACGACAGGCGGATCGGTTCTTTTGTCGCTGTAAAAGATGTTATAGCCGTTGGGGACATAGCCTTCGTAGGTTGAGTAGCTGTCTCCCATTATGAATATGTTTTTCATTGTGTTTGCTCCTTTTTTATTTATTACGGTTGCGCTTATCGGCACAGCAAAGCAACCGTCTCAACATGCCCCGTCCTCGGAAACATATCCACGCCGATCACCTTTTCGGTCGTGTATCCAAGCTCGGTAAACTGCTTCAGGTCTCTTGCGAGAGTTGCGCAGTCGCAGGAGATATAGACTATCCTCTTTGCACCGAAGGAGGATATCCTTTCAACAGCTTCGCTTCCGCAGCCTTTTCTTGGGGGATCAAGTATTATCACATCCGGCGAAAGCTCCTTTATACGCTCGGAGTTGAGTGCTTCACCTGCATCAAGGCATATGAATTCTCCGTCGATATTGTTGGTCTTTGCGTTGTATCTTGCATCCGTTACGGCATCCGGCTCTATCTCAACGCCGTACAGCTTACAGCCTTCCTTTGCAAGACATATTCCTATAGTTCCCGTTCCGCAGTAGAGGTCGAGAACGGTATCGCCCTCACGGATATCCGCAAGCTCTCCCGCTTTGGAATAGAGAAGCTGTGCCTGATTGCGGTTTACCTGGTAGAAGGATGCGGGAGCTATTCTGAATTCCTTTCCGAGAAGTGTGTCGTAAAGGTAACCGTCACCGAAGAGCTTTCTCCATTTTTTGCCCGTGACGGAGTTTCCTTTTTCCTTGTTTATGTTAAGAAGCACCGACACACATTCGGGGAATTCGGAAAGAAGGCTTCCGACAAACTTCAGCTCCGTTTCCGTGGAGAAGAACTTGTCACCGTTGACAATCAGCGATAATACGAACGTACCGTCGGCAGCCGAACGGATATATATGTGACGAAGAAGTCCCGTGTGTTGTTCCTCGTTGTATGCGGAAATGCCGTTGGAATTACAGAAATCCACAACAAAGTCACGCACTTTGGTGAATTTTTCATTTCCTATAAGACATTCTTCATGCTCGCATATCCTGTGGGAGTTTCTGTGATAAAAGCCCGTGATCATCCTTCCGTCAAGGGATTCGGCTGTGGGATATACCGCTTTGTTTCTGTAGCCTTCCGTGGATGCAAAAGGGTAGAATTCCGAGACTCTTATGTCAAGTCCCGCTATACGTTCGAGGTTATCATCTATCATCCTGCGCTTGTAGGCACATTCGTCATCATAGGTTATGCTCTGGAAAACACAGCCTCCGCATTTCGGGGAATATTTACATCCGTCATCACGACGCATGGGGGATTTTTCCGCAAAGCTGTCAATGATTGCGACAGCATAGCTTTTGGTAACCTTTATTATTTTTGCTCTGACTTTATCACCGGGGACTCCGTCAACAACAAAAAAGACAAAGCCTTCATCATCTCTTGCCACGGCATTTCCGTTTCCGCAAAGGTCTGACGGACAGAGCTCAACATATTGATTCTTCTGATATTTCTTCATTAATATCCTCCGGGGATCAAAGGTATCTAATCATCTTATCTTGAAAAGGTGCAGAGAGTATGACGGCATGGGTATCATTATCTTTGTTGTCTCGAGCTTCGTGTCCGTATTGCAGGCGATGGACAACTGCTCGAATTCATCAGCATAATAGTAATCTATACTTGCACTTCTGCCGGGAAGACCTGAGATTTCTATATCTGCAAGCACTTCCTCACCGGAATTGTTTACAACAACTATACATGAGATATCGTCATCCTGCGATGCAAGTGCATAAACATTGGCGTTTTCATCACTAAGCTCGCAATAAGCTCTGTTATCCAGCTTTTCCAGCTCACGCATACATTCGTAAGCGAAGAAAACATAGTCCCTGCTCTCGCTGACATCCAGCTTCTTGTTTTCCTTTACAAGCTCGGAGAATCTTTCCGAAAGCTCTACATATTCATCGGGAACATTTTCCTTTATCTGCATCTCGCAAAGGAGTGCCGCAACGGCTGCCATGTCCTTGTTGTCGTGTTCGCCCTCTTTTTCGCAAACCTTTTTGAAAGCCGCAAAGGATGAAAGTGCCGAAACGTCCTTTATATCCGTGTCGCAGTCCTTGCCCGGCTTTGAAAGTGACTGAAATTCTCCTGTGATTTTTTTAAGATCTGTTTTTATTTCCATAATTATCCATTCTGACCTCTTTCCGTTATCTGACAATACAGTATATCACAGTAATCGGGATTTGTCAAATATATTTTTAAGTGCGATCCGCACAACGGGAACCACTCTTGAGACGGAGAGCCTTCGTACCGACAAACAAAAAGCCAAGGCCGCACATTGCGAACGACCTTGGTAATTCTTTTTCAATAAGGGGCTTGCTCACGTTATAATACTTTGGAGAGGAAATCTATTGTTCTTTGGTTCTTGGGCTGATCGAATATCTGAGAGGGTGTTCCCTGCTCTATTATCTTGCCTTCGTCCATAAAGAGTACTCTTGTGCCGACTTCTCTTGCAAAGCCCATTTCGTGTGTTACGACAGCCATTGTCATACCGTCATCGGCAAGCTCCTTCATAAGCTCAAGTACTTCGCCGACCATTTCCGGGTCAAGTGCCGATGTCGGCTCGTCAAAAAGCATTACCTTGGGATTCATGGCAAGGGAACGCACGATAGCAATTCTCTGCTTCTGACCGCCGGAGAGCATATTGGGATATGTAAACGCCTTTTCCTCAAGACCTATCCTTTTGAGAAGTCTCATCGCGTTCTCCACCGCTTCTTCCTTTGTCTGGAGCTTCAGCTTTACGGGAGCAAATGTGATATTCTTGAGTATTGTGAAGTTGGGGAAAAGATTGAAATGCTGGAACACCATGCCCATCTGAGCTCTTACAGCATTGAGATTTGTATTGGGATCGGTGAGGACATCGTTTCCGAATTTTATCGTGCCCTTTGTGGGCTTTTCAAGCATATTGAGGCAACGGAGGAATGTACTTTTTCCGGAACCCGAAGGTCCGATGATAACCACCTTTTCGCCCTTGGAGATGTGTTCGTCTATTCCGTCAAGGACCATCTTTGTACCGTCGAAGGTCTTGTAAAGATTCTTAATGTCTATCACTTTTTGACATCCTCCTTTCGAAATATTTGATGAGCTGTTCAAGCAGTATTACGCAAACAAGGTATATAGCCGCAACGGAAAGAAGCGAGAAATAAGGCTCAAAAGTACGGCTTCTTACGATATTGCCCGCCTTTGTAAGCTCAAGAGTTCCTATGTAACCTGCGATGGATGTATCCTTGAGAAGAAGGATGAATTCGTTACCGAGAGAAGGAAGAATGTTCTTTACAGCCTGCGGGATGACAACGAACATCATTGTCGTAATGTAGGAAAGTCCCAGCGAGCGTCCCGCTTCAAGCTGACCTCTGTCAATTGACAGGATACCGCCTCTGACTATCTCGGATACATAAGCACCGGAGTTTATACCGAATGCAAAGATAGATACAAGCACATAGTTATCCGTATTCTTGAATATTATGTAATAAGCGATAAACAACTGAACAACGGCAGGAGTACCTCTTATTACGGTAGTGTAGATATTGAATATGAAATTAAATATGTTGACAAGGATATTCGGTCTGTCCATCTGGGCATGAAGCACCTTGACGACAGCTATCACCATACCGATAAGCACACCGAGAAGTGTTGAGCAAAGAGCGATAAGGAGAGTATTTCCGAAGCCTTCAAGGAAGAGCTTCCATCTGCTGTCTCTTATAAATGTCTTCTCGAAATTATACATGAAGCTCTCAATAAGATTACGCTCCCCGACGGTATCCTTATTTTCCGTCTTGACAACGGCAGGGATACCGGAGGATGTCACTTCATTCTTTTTTACCGCAGGAATACCCGATGAGGTCTCTTCCTGTACAGCCTCTTTTTCGGCATCAACGGGAGCTTCACCATCGGGAGCTCCAACCGCATTGTCTGCCGTAATACCTTCCGCATCGGCTGGTGCTGCTTCAACATCCTGTGCTGCCTGTACGGAAACAATATCCGCTGTCTGCTCCTGTGCAAGACACGGGCATATAAGCCCTGTAAGCAGGACAAGTGAGAACAACAATACAGAGAACTTTTTTAGCATCTCTATCATTTCCTTTCCTATTTATAATAATTATACTTCATGTAAAAAACCGTTACCACATAAGGATGATAACGGCTTTGGAACGGCAAGCTCTATTACGTTCACTACCGTTCGGAATGGTCGGAATGACAGGGTTCGAACCTGCGACATCGTGGTCCCAAACCACGCGCGCTACCAACTGCGCTACATCCCGAAATCTTTTGTATTATACCACTTGTTTGCGGTTTTGTCAAGTTCTTTTTTTATATTTTTGAAGTTTATTGCATATTTATGCAGTCACCTTTGGTATGGGAACAGGCGGAAATTTTAATATTATACATAAATATACACAAATCAAACAACAGCCGCTTGTTTTTTCTGTATTTTTTTGCAAGATATGACGATTTTTATAAAATCACTTGAAATTGCAAAACAATGATGTTATAATGATGTTAATCGTTGCATAAACGAAAATCTTTAGAATTTTGGAGGAATAATCATGAAGAAGATTATTACACTCGCACTTGCGGCACTTCTCGCAATGGGTACACTTGCAATGGCATCCTGCAGTAAGGAAGAAACAAAGACAGATGACGGCGCAGCTGCAGAAAAGAGAGAAAAGATCGTTGTTTACACAAACGCTGAATTTGCTCCCTTTGAATACGTTGCAGACGGCAAGGTTGTTGGTATCGACATCGACATCTGCCAGAAGATCGCTGACGAATTGGGCTGCGAAATGGAAATAGTTAACACAGACTTTGACTCCATCATCGCTTCCATCAACTCCGGTAAGGGTGATATCGGTGCTTCCGGCTTCACCATCAACGATGAAAGAAAAGAACAGGTCAACTTCTCTATCCCCTACTACACAACAACACAGTACATCATCATCCCCAAGGGCAGTGAGATCAAGGGCGTTGAAGATCTTGCAGGCAAGAACGTAGCTGTACAGATCGGTACAACAGGCGACCTCATCATCACAGATATGAACCTTGAAGGTATCACGATCACAAGACTTAACAACGCTTACGACGGCGGTCTCGGTCTTGGCACAAAGTACGACGCTGTTGTTATCGACGAGCCCACAGCTAAGAACATCGCTGCTGTAAACGGCTTTGATACAGTTAAGGTTGAAGGTCTTGAAACAGAAGAATACGGTCTTGCTATCAACAAGGCTGACGCTGATATCCTCGCTGCTGCAGACAAGGTTATCGCTGCTATGATCGAAGACGGTTCTCTCGCTGAATCCGTTAAGTATCACACAGACGCTTCCGCAGTTACAGAATAATCTGTATTCTCCCTTTCCCGTCCGGCTCATCACCGGATGGGATTTTTTTTGAGTTTTTTTCAAAAAGTACTTGACAAATAATAAAAAGTGTGTTATCATATCTTTTGGACAAGGAAGAAGAGCCACTTTGTGATGCTCTCACCCGGCGCTTACGGTGCAAGGTACAATATTTAATTCGGGTATGGCTGTTGTTATGCTCAAATTATTTTTGTATGGATCTATATCCTCATCGTTAAGTGTGCAGTTTGTCTGTGCACTTTATTTTTTGCCCTTCTCTTGTCGATATTTTAATGGGGGTGTTCCACATAGCCACTAACACAAAAGAGCTTTCGATTAACGAACAGATCAGAGCAAAAGAAGTAAGAGTAATTGATGCCGACGGCACTCAGCTCGGTATTCTCGCAACAAAAAAGGCACTTGATATGGCTTACGACAAGGGACTTGATCTTGTTGAGATTGCGCCTACAAGCGTTCCTCCCGTTTGCAGAATAATGGATTACGGTAAGTATCGCTTCGACAAGGAAAAGAAGGAAAAAGAACAGAAGAAGAAACAGCAGACTGTCGAGCTTAAAGAAGTTCAGCTCTCCTGCCGAATTGATACACACGACTTTGAAACAAAGCTCAACCATGCACTCAAGTTCCTCACTCAGGGACATAAGGTAAAGGTATCGGTTAAGTTCAAAGGCCGTGAAATGGCTCACACAGAGATAGGTCTGGAAGTTATCAAGAAGTTTGGTGAGGCTTGTACGGAAATAGGCGTTATTGAAAAGCAGCCTGCTCTCGACGGCCGTCAGATGCTCATGTTCATCGCTCCGAAGTCCGCTTCCGCTTCAAAAAAGCAGAAAGAACCCAAAGAGCCTAAGGCACAGAAGACTGAGGACGCCGAATAAATCTGTATAACATTATTGTTATTA
>SVQR01000091.1 GCA_015065225.1 Oscillospiraceae bacterium
GACGTTGTAGATATGTCCGGTTTGGTTTACAACACGGTACACAAGGGTATAGTTGACAAAAAAGATAACGCAACTGTAAGTGCTTCGGAGGATAATACTACAATTATCACCCCAAATCCTGCAACAACAAAACCGAATGATGCCATAACCCTTGATCACTATGGTCTTACCGTAAATCTTCCCGATCTTAAATACATCAGCTTCTACTGTAAATACGACGGAACAAAGAGCCTTCCAAAGCCTCAGATAAGACTTCTCGGACACGACGGAAAATATCTTACGGAAAATGTAACAGTCACCGCCAACGAAAGCATTTCCGGGGACGATTATGCCTGGATACACTTTGATGTCGGCTGTGCCGCTTACGGTAAGGTAGCATCCACCATACTGTATCAGTTCCATTTTTATCCATACGGCGAAACTCCGACAAAGGAACTTGATGCTTCCGATGTTATAAACATACAGAAAATAAAATTCGTATACAACGCCGAAATTGAATCCTCGGGTATCAAGGGCTTATATCCGATGAGCTTCACGGGAGCAAGAGAGGATGTCACGGGAAAAGATCCCGCGACCGAATATGTCAGAGTCGGGGATCAGTTCAAGCTTCCGCAAAATCCTTACAGCAGAGAAAACTATACCTTCAACGGTTGGCTCTGCTCTGCGAACAATCAGGTATATCAGCCGGGCGATAAATACACCGTCACAGAAAGAACGCGTATGGAAAGTGCTCTTTTGAAAAATGTTACCGGTGAAGCTATATTTTACCCCGATTGGAAGATAATAGATGCAAAAGTAGCATTGCCGGACGTATTCAGTGTTGAATATACAGATTATCACAACGGCTATCTCGGCAACAAAAACTACTTTACCGCAACCAAAAATTTCGATTTTATGGGCAGAAGAACGGTAAAGCTGGAAGTAAACACCGATTCCTCGGATGCCCTTCTTCTTGATGCATGGTCATGGCACAATATGCCCTTTGACCTTGATAAGTACAACTATGCGACAATTACCTATTATGCAGATACGGATGTAAATCTCAGCGGTGCAACTCCGTATATAAACTTCCTTTCAAGCAGCGTTGAAGGAACGCCTGCACCTACTACAGGTGCAGTTATAGTCCACAGTGACAAAAATCTCGTTAACAATCAGTGGGGAGTTATGGGGTTTGACCTGTCAGCCGTAAAGGCAAAGCTCAATCCCGATATCGACAGCCATATACTCAAGCAGTTCCATTTGTATCTTACCGGACACACAAGCACAAGCTCTGACAAAATAATTGCAAGTGATTTCCAAAGCGGCGATGCCTTTTATATGGATACACTCACTTTGTATGCCGAAAAGCCCGCGGGAGATTTCCGTATACAGCAGGGCGTTTTGAACGGCGACGGCAACGGAAATATAAGACCCAACGACAGCCTCACCCGTGCGGAAGCGGCACAGATCATCCTTAATACTTTCGGCAACGAAAAAGCAAGCGAGTATCTCGCGAAGCTTCCGAGCGATTTCAGCAAGTTTGAAAACACCTTCTCGGACGTAAAGAGCACCGACTGGTTCTACCTTGCGGTTCTGGTTATGGATACGCTCGGAGTACTTCCCGAGGACGGACTTTTCAGACCAAACGACCCGATAACGGTTGCGGAATTTATGCGCTGGATGTTCTTTATTGAAAAGGACGGCATGAACGGTGTTTCAAGCTTTACGGGAGATGCGGGCAGCACAAAGCCAATTACCAGAGCTCAGGCTGCGATGCTTCTTAGTGACTGGCACACAAACGGTATTCCCGAGCAGCTTGTGACCAGCACCGTCAAAATATTCAATGACCTCAGAGTCGATTCTCCCGAATATCTTGCATTCATGAATTTGGGTGCTACAAGGCTTTCTTCCTTTGACGAAAACGGCAACGAAACGATATATCAGCTTCTCTGCCCCGGAAGTCAGGCAAGCTCGCTTGAGTACGACACCTCTGGCACTTCGGAATATATAAAAGAGCTTGACAGATATGAGGCACAGAGGATCGAGGAGATAAGAAATACCGAATCTGTCTATAAGACCAAGCACAAGGACAATAAGATATACTATGTATCATCGACAGAGGGTACAACAACGGGCGGTACATCCGCAGACAATCCCAGACTTGTATCAACACTTGCGGATGTTTCAAGGCTGGGTGCAACCAACGGTGACGTCGTTCTCTTTAAGAGAGGCGATCTTTTCAGAGGAATACTTACAACCGTCGCAGGTGTTACATACTCCGCTTACGGCGAAGGCGAAAAACCGAAGCTCTACCGTTCGGAAAAGAATCATACGGGTGCGGAAAACTGGGCAGTACACTATCAGGACGATACAGGTAAAATCATATGGAAGACAGCGTATACCGTTTCGCAGGACGTCGGAACGATAGTACTAAACGAAGGAGAGACAGTCGGACTAAAAGAGATACCGTCTTACCTTAACGGAAGTTATTGGGTAAGAGGTAAGGAAAATGTACTTGCCTTCGATATTGTTACAGAGCTTGATCAGAATCACGAATTCTTCCACGATCTTGGCGGTACAAGCACCACGGCAAGCGGATATATCTACTTCAGATGCGATGAAGGTAATCCCGGCGAGCTTTACGAAAACATCGAGATGAATCAGAAGACAAACCTTATCGCAGCGAAATCCAATGTTACAATAGACAATCTTTGCCTTATGTACTTCGGTTCTCACGGTATAGGTTCGGGTACTGTTTCAAATCTTACCGTCACCAACTGCGAGATAGGCTGGGGCGGCGGCTCGATACAGCACTATAAAGACGGCAAGGTGGTGCGCTTCGGAAACGGCATCGAGATATACGGCGGACTTGTGAACTATACCATAGACAACTGTTATGTTTACCAGATATACGATGCAGGCATAACACATCAAATCTCAACGACAAGCGCCGGCAACTACTATATGAAGGATGTGGTATATTCCGACAATGTTCTTTGTGATTCCACATACAACATAGAATACTTTATGTCAAACGATGGATCAAGCGAAACGAGCGAAAGATTCATGGAGAATGTCCTCTTTGAAAACAACCTCATCCGCCGTGCAGGCTATGGCTGGGGACAGCAGAGACCGGATGATGCTCCCGCAGGTATAAAGGGCTGGGGACACAACAACTACGCTGTAAACACTATCCTTCGCGGAAACATAATAGACAGATGCTACAACCACACGGGCGGACAGTCGCATCTTATCCAGCTGGGTACAAAGTACAACGGCTCAACGGCATATCTCGACGGCAACACCTTCATACAGGTCCCCGAAAGATATTTTGCACTCAACAACAGAAACGATTACAGATACAATCACAGCGTTAAGGCTTACATCGATATCATCGGCGGCAAAGACAACAAAGTCTTTTATGCTGTTGAAGACTACGGTAAGAATTGATCATTAACGGTACTGCGGATAATGTAACGGCATGGGGTCCTCATTTTCGGGGATCCCGTTTTTTGTGCTGTCTTACCACCCTATCGGACCAAAGATACCGTATAATGAGGAAGACTTCGGAATACCAATTGTAAACTCTTTTGCATGGATATTGCATTATATCGGTCGGTATGCTATACTGATAATTAGAAATTTATACGAATTTTATATTATATCATCACGAAAGGACAGCCATGATGACAAAAAGAGTTTTTGCGCTGATTTGTGCCACTGCCGTTATCTTCTCGGTGTTCAATTTGACATTTACGGCAAGTGCAGCAATAAACGATGCCGACGGAAGAGAGTACTACAACTTCCACAACGGAATAGTTGACGCGAGCAAGTATAACACCGCCAAGGTGGAGCAGGTGACGGATGGCGGTGTAAAATGCACAAAGATCACTCCCGATCCGAGTCTTAATCCCACAAAGCCGGTCGCACTGGATCATTATACAATTACACAGTATAAGATCAACTCCGCAAACCTCAAATATATAAGCGTATACTGCAAGTACGAAGGCTCGAAGGATCTCGGAAAAGCAGTTATAAGGCTCCAGCCTCACAGCGGAAAGTATTATACCGAGACTGTCACGGTCGAGTCAAACGAGGATGTAAAGAAGAATCAATGGCAATGGATCAACTTTGACGTAGGCTCTGCCGCTTACGGCAAGGTAACGGGGACATACCTTTTTCAGTTCCACCTTCTGCCCTACGGAAATATAGAGTCAAGCAAACTTTCCTCCTCGGATGTCATGAAGATAAGCAAGATCAGATTTATTGATTACACAAAAGCATCACAAGTTACCGGTGTATATCCAATGAGCTTTACGGGTGCAAGAGAGGATGTCATCGGCACAGATCCCGAAACGGTATATGTTGCTGTCGGTAGCTCCTTCACCCTTCCGCAGAATCCTTACACAAGAGAGAATCACACATTCAAAGGATGGATATGCTCTGCGGACAATCAGATATATCAGCCGGGCGATACATATACCGTCAAGGAAAGGACACGTTCGGGCAGTACTCTTTTAAGAGGTGTTACGGGTGAAGCTGTATTCTTCCCGGAATGGTCTATAACGGAAGCTCCCGCAAAGGTATTGCCTGATGTATTGAGTGTTCCTTACACCGATTATTATCTTGCGATGCTTGGTCATAAGGATTACTTTAATGCAACAAAGAATTACAGCTTTAAGGGCAGGAACACAGTAAAGCTTGAGATAATCCCCTCCTCCACCGATGCACTTCTTGCCGACGGCTGGACATGGTACAATATGCCCTTTGACCTTGATAAGTACAAGTATTGCACGATAACTTATTATGTGGATACGGATAAGACTTTTGACACAGCATATCCTGCCATCAATACCATGAGTACCAACAATAATTCTCTGACAAAGACAGTGTTTATAAAGAGCGAGCACCCATTTGAAACAGGCAAGTGGGCGGTTATGGGATTTGATCTTACGGCAATGGAATCGGCGTTCAATCCGTCGGCGGCATCGCATATTCTGAATCAGTTCCATCTGTATATCACGGGACACAGGAATGATGATTCCAACAGAATAAAGGCAAGCGATTTCAATGCCGGTGATGCTGTTTACCTTGACACTCTCACCCTTTATACGGAAAAGCCGGAAGGTGATCTCCGTATTCAGCAGAGCATAATGAACGGTGACGGCAACGGCAACATAAGACCTCACGATCCTATGACACGAGCCGAGGCGGCTACAGTAATAGCCAACGTTCTTGCAAATGAAGGAAGGATCACAAAGCTTCCGGATAATATGCAGATGACATTTACGGATGTCGCTCCCACAGCTTGGTATTATTATCCAGTTATGTTAATGGATTCTCTCGGATATATACCCGAAGACGGACTTTTCAGACCGAACGACCAGATAACCGTTGCGGAATTCATGCGCTTTATGTCCTTTGTTGACAATAACGGTGTCCATGCTCCGAGCTTTATCGCAAATGCGGGAAATACTAAACCGATAACAAGAGCTCAGGCAGCGATGATACTCAGCAATATGTACACCAACGGAGTTCCTTCACAGCTTCTGAAGCCCCATGTCAAAATGTTCGCGGATCTTGACAGATTTTCTTCAGAGTATACCGCTTTTATGAATATCGGAGCATCAAGGCTCTCCTCCTTTGACAAGGACGGCAATGAGACGATATATCAGCTCCTGTGTCCCGGAAGCACTCCGAATTCCCTTGAGTACGATTTCGGCGATACGGCAAATTACATAAGACAGCTTGATATCCTTGAAGCGAAAAGAATAGAAGAGATAAGAAATACCGAGTCGGTATACAAGACAAAGCACAAAGACAATAAGATATATTATGTATCCTCCACGGAAGGCACAAGTACGGGCGGTGCGTCTGCAGATGCTCCGAAGCTTGTAGCAACTCTTGCGGATGTAACTGCTCTCGGTGCTTCAAACGGTGACGTGGTTCTCTTCAAGAGAGGAGATGTCTTCAGAGGCATACTCACAACCGTTGCGGGCGTCACATACTCCGCATACGGAGAGGGCGAAAAACCGAGATTCTACCGTTCGGAAAAGAACTTTACGGGTGCGGAAAACTGGTCGATACACTATCAGGATACAACAACAGGCAAGACCATATGGAAGACCAACAGTGAAGTCTCAACGGATGCGGGTGCTATCACGATAAACGATGGCGAGATAGTCGGGCTTAAGGAGATACCGTCCTTCCTCAACGGTAAATATTATGTTCGAGGCAAGGAACAGACCACATACAACACCGACGGCTCGGTAAAGGTACAGCAGACGGAATTTATCATGAACGACGAGCTTAACAACAACCACGAATTCTTCCACGATATCGGCGGCAACATAAACAAAGGCGGTATCGTATACTTCAGATGCGATGAAGGAAATCCCGGTGCGCTTTATGAGAGTATCGAGATGAATCAGAGAATCAACTGCATAAAGGCAAACTCAAACGTAACGATAGATAATATCTGTATAAAATACTTCGGCTCTCACGGTATCGGCGCAGGTACTGTCTCAAATCTTACCATAACAAACTGCGAGATAGGCTGGGGCGGAGGCTCAATACAGCACTTTAACGAAAACGGCATGGTGACACGTTTCGGTAATGGTATCGAGATATACGGCGGTCTTGTAAATTACAAGATAGACAACTGCTATGTATATGAGATATACGATGCGGGCATAACACATCAGATTTCAAAAACAAGCCACGGAAACTACTATATGAAGGATGTTGTATACTCAAATAATGTACTTTGTGATTCCACATACAATATCGAGTACTTTATGTCCATGGACGAGTCGGACGGCACAACGGAAAGATTTATGGAAAATGTCCTGTTTGAAAACAACCTCATAAGACGTGCAGGCTACGGTTGGGGACAGCAAAGACCTGACGATGCTCCCGCAGGCATAAAGGGCTGGACACATCACAACAATGCAGTCAACACCATAGTCAGAAACAATATTATAGACAGATGTTACAACCACACAGGCGGTCTTTCACACCTTATCCAGATGGGTACGACATACAACGCGGCAGGTCCGTATCTTGAGAACAACACCTTTGTACAAGTGCCCGGAAGATACTTTGCACACACTCACCAAACAGGCTTCCGATACGGTTACAGCACTATGAGCGATATAGAAAACCATATCGGCGGCAAGGGCAACAAGGTTCTGTATGCAGCCGAAGATTACGGAGACGGCTGATTCTTGAATGTACTGCAATTAATATGACGATACGGGATTCCTGCTTTTGGAATCCCGTATTTTATATGCTTTTGCTATTGAATTTACGAAAAAAAGTGATATAATGTAAGAAGAATACAAGAAAGTCTTTCTGACAGGAGAGGTTTGTATGAGATTATTTGCACCGGATTATTATAAAAATTTCAAATGTGTTGCTTCCGCTTGCAAACATAACTGCTGTATAGGCTGGGAGATAGATATAGATGAGGACACTGCGGAGTATTACAAGAGAGTAAAAGGCGCTCTCGGTGAAAAGCTGAAACGGAATATCTCTTATGAGGATTGTCCGCATTTTGTGCTTTGTGAGAATGAAAGATGCCCTTTTCTTAATGAGAATAATCTCTGTGAGATAATAGCGGAGCTCGGTGAAGATGCGCTGTGTCAGATATGTAATGATCATCCCAGATTCAGGAATATCTGCTCCGACCGTGAGGAGATCGGACTCGGACTTTCCTGTGAAGAAGCGGCAAGAATAATAGTTGAAAAGAAGGATATAACAAAGATAGTCGAGCTGTCGGATGACGGTGATAGGCATGAAATCCGTGACGATGAAAAGGAGTTTCTAAAACTCCGTGACGATATATTCGCCATTTTGCAAAACAGGGATAAAAGAATATCCGACAGACTTTACGAGATGCTGACATTATGCGATGCTGATGCCTTTGATACCGATATTCAAAAGCATTTGGACAAATATCTCGGTCTCGAATGTCTTGACAAAAGCTGGCAGGATTTGCTATGCCGCATGAAAGAGACGGAATACGATACTTCCCTGCCCTTTGAATTCGATGTTCCCTTTGAGCAGATATCGGTATATTTCGTATACAGACACCTTTCCAAAATACTCGACTTTTACACCCTTGCCGAAGTTGCGTACTTCTGCGTTATGAGCGTCAACATGATAATGTCCGTCTGTGCATATCACAGGCACAAAAGCGGCACGCTCACCCTTTGCGACATTGCGGAATTCTGCCGTATGTATTCATCTGAGATAGAATACAGCGAAGAAAACACCGATATTCTGATGTCTGTCGAAGCATAGGTGTCACTTCCGCACAAAAAAGCCTTGGTAAGACCAAGGCTTTTAATTTTTAATTCAATTGCCTCTTTACTTTGCCGCTGCTTTAAGATCAAACGCCTTTGCAGACGCAAGATTCGGGAATGCCGCCCATGCCGCAATATCAAAGTATGCGTTGTCGATAAGATTTCCGTTTTTGTAGAAGGCTTCGCCCTTGACACTTGCTCCCGCAAACATAAGATGTATCTGCGTTGAGTTTACAGCCGTTTCCGGGAAGCCGGATACCTTTACGATTATCTCCTCCCACTGTTCACTGCCTGTTGTGGTATCGGCACTTACTGCATGTGTACCGTTGCCCACCTTCACGCCTTCCGCATCCGTCATGCTGTATACTATTACATGAGGCATTACCTTTTGGTTTGTTCTCATGAGTATCTTGTAGTAAACTGAGGGAGTTGCGATGGAATACTTGGGAAGATAGCAGTCCATGTTGAGTGTTGCGGAATCGTTCAGAATGTTGACGTGTGTATAGGAGAAGCCTTGTGCATCGTCATTCATAACTTCAACGGTATAGCTGTTGCGGATAGAGCCGTAAAGAGTCTTTGCCTTTGTTGTACGAAGAAGTATCGGAGCGACTATCTCATCACTTTCATCTTCCTCCGGCTTTGTTTCCCCGGCATCTATCTTCAGCTTTCTGTCCTCTTCCGTTACTTCCGCCTTTTTATCGGTGGTGTATGTGAAAGAGTATACGGGGATGTAGTCAACATAGTAGATCTTGGCGCTTGTATCGTCGAGAACATTCTTTACAGCATAAGGTGCAGAAAGATCCATATCACCGCGCGCTGATGTACTGTGAGTGTACAGCCTGTTGCCTATGCCCTGGATGTAGGTGTTGCCCTCATAATCCGGAGCGTGAATCTTGTACTGACAGGATGTGTCCGCAAGCTCCTGAACTGCTCTGTCAAAGATGTTGCCTTCGATCCTGAAGTTTGTGAATCTGTCCTGAGAATTGCCGCCGGAACGGATATGTCTCTGGTTGCCGCTGTCGGGACGGAATGACCCGAAACCGTAGCCCGCACGTCTGAGGATGTTATCCTTAAAGAGTACGTTGTCACCTTCACGAATAAGTGTTGTGTCACCCTCGGGAGCACCCATAAAGTATTCTATGGAGTATACGCAGTCTGTTATGAGGTTGTCGGAATACTCGATGTTGTCTTCTCTGTAGTTGCCTGTGAGAGTTCTTGTTGAAAGCTGATGTGTCACACCTGCGTCATAGCACTGGTAAACATAGCAGTTGTTGATGTAGTATCCGTCACAGGAGCCGTACACTTCAACGCCGTTTCCGTAACGTGTAGCAGAACCGTTTGTATTTCCGTTTGCGTTGTAGCTCTGGATAGAGCCGCCTATCCAGCCTATCTCGCAGTTTGTAACGGTAAGATTCTTGACGTTGCCGCTGGAGATGCCGTGTGCACCGGTGTATTTAAGGCAGAGATTGTCAATAGTGATATCGTTGCCGCCTATCTTTATGATGTGTTCCTTAACATTAAACTCTATGGAATCAAATATCTTTCCGGGGTTGCCGTTATCACATCTGAAATAAAGAGGTCCTCTTGCGGCATCTATATTGATAACAGCTCCCATTGTTGCGGAGTTTGCCGCATGAAAGTGCTCGAAGTTTTTGTCGAGCTGTACTTTCCAGTCAAATTCCGCTTTGCTCTTGCTGCCTCTTATAAAGAATTTCTTGCCGTCACTTGAAGGTATCTCCTTCATTGTGTAGCCTTCGCCTTCGTTGAGGACAATAGTACCTACATCCTTGAGAGTCGTATTGGAATACTGCCAGATAAGTGCGCCTGTCTCCTTATCCTCATGAACGAGAGACCACTTTTCGGGATCGGCACCGTTTTCGGGAGAAGCGTAAAGTACGGGCTTTGCACCTGTGCCGTATGCTGTGTATACGGTTCCGCCTTTAGCCGTGAAAGGCTCACGCCAGAGATCGCCGCGCTTTAGAAGCACCGCGCCGTTTTCGCCTACAAGTGTATTTGCCTTTGCGATAGTCTTGACGGGAGTGCTTTCCGTAAGACCGTCATTGTCGTTATTACCTGAAGATGATGATACATAGATCTTCTTGCCCTTGATTCCGGACAGATCCATGTTGGGAGTATTTCTTATCTCGTCTATTCTCTGTTTTTCAAGTGCATCAAGCTCTGCAACCTTTGCCTTGCCAGCCTCTATATCGTAAAGAGAGCTTACATCAATCTTTTCCGCAAGAACAGATACGGGATCAACGCAGGAATAAAGCCATTTACCATCCTGCTCAACGTGCTGTACCGTCGCTTCCGCAATATCTGCGAATGCCCAATGTGAGCTGTCAACGTCCATAAAGAGGATAACAAGCTCCTGAGCGATATCAGCAGGCTTCCTTGAAAGTCCTCTCGCTCTGTTTATGACGGTTACGACTTCTGCTCTTGTTATGGTATTGTCGGGCTTGAATGTGTATGTTCCGTCAGCTTCTTTGTAGCCGTTAATAAGACCTGCCTTTGCAGCTGCCATGATGGAAGCGTACTTGGGATGGGATTCGGTAACATCGGTAAATACCGCTGTGATGCCCTTATCCTGTGCAAGTCCCGTAAGGTATACAAGCTCGGAGAATTCCGCTCTTGTTATGGGAGTATCGGGAGTGAAATTACCGCTGTAGGATGCGAGAAGTCCCTTTGTCTCGCAAAGACCGATATACTTCTCTGCCCAGTGTCCCTTAACATCTGCAAAATTGGATGTACCTGCAATAGTTTCTTCGGCTTCAAGAAGTCTTGCAACAACGGTACAAGCCTCTGCTCTTGTCATAGTGCCGGAAGGCTTGAATGTACCGTCGGCGTAGCCGTTCATGTAGGATGTATGCGTTTCAAATGTCGGCTTTTCTCTGAAGAAGGTTATCTTGCCGATATACATTTTGTCATTGACCGTCAGATCCTTTACGGGATATTCAGCAAAGGGACGAAGATGGAGCTGTCTCATGTTGTGATCCGCAGAATCGGGATTGAGCTTTTCTCCGATTCCGGAAAGATCAAAGAGAGCATTCGCCCATGAGCCTTCAATAAGGGTTTCTTGGGAAAGTGCAGAGTATCTGTCAATGGTCATGATACCGCCGTTTTTCATGGGAGAGATGAACATCTGAACATTCTGTGCAGGGTTGGGAGATTCATAAAGATACTCAACCACAGCCCATCTGAAAACGTCAAGGTCAACGCCCGCACCGTTCCAGAAACTGTCTACAGCGATCCTTACACCGCCCGTTGCCGCGGGATTGGGAATTATGAGAGTTGCTGTCCTGCCGTCCTTTTCAACGGTTTCGAGAGTTGCCGTATCAACATGGTTTACAACACCGCCCTCAAATTTTGAAAAGTCAAGTGCAAGATAATCGCCTGCCGTTGATACCATTTTCCATTCCGCACTGAATTTAAGATCGGCATCTCCGACATTGATTGTTTCACCTGCACCGTAGACCTTACCGTCAAGAGAGCATTTCCAGCCCTTGAATTCGCCGCCCTCGAGCTTAAAGAAATCGGCTGCGGGAAGTGTGAATGTCTCACCGCTTTTTACTTCAAATATCTTTCCGTCCTCACCGACAGCACCGGGATTACCCTTATGGAAGGATATCTTTGTCTTTGCGTTGGGATCGGGATTCTTTTCATAGAATGTGTATCTTGCAATATAGATGACATCATCCTTTGTAAGAGTTGTGGCATCGGTATCGCCGAAAGGTCTGAAGTGTACCTGCTGAAGCCAGGGGTTTATCGCATTTTCGGAGAGCTTCACATCGCTGAAGTTGAATATAGCCTCTGCCCATTTACCGGTAACCACATCCTGTGTTGATTCTCTCCAGATATCACCCGTAGCCTTTGTGTTACCGGGAAGGTATCTGAACTTCATCTTGCCCTTGAATGTGGGGTTATCCGTATCGTAGTAATATGTGACACCAACGAACTTATACTTTGGTATCTCAACCTTCTGCGCCAAGCTGTCCACCTTATGACAGTCGAGCGTTATTGCCGCTCCGTCAGCGGTATCGGGAGTAGGTACGACTTGTACTGCCGAAACTCCGGCTTTATCAATATTTTTCGTGATCGTTGCAGTGGGACGGCTGTTGACTACACCGCCTTGGATAACATTAAAATCCAGGCTGATGTAGCCTTCGCCCACGCCAGGTTCTTTTATCTGTGCGGATGCGGTAAATGTAAATACCGATATCGTCATGAGCGCACAGAGAAGAAGGGATAGAGTTCTTTTCATGATGTTTTCCTTTCTTTAGGTTATTTATGCTGTATATATTATAAAGTAAGAGCATATAAAAGTCAATATACGCAAAAGACATTTTCGCAAAATTTTGTCCGAACAAGCAATTGGTTTTTGTGCTTTGGTAGCTACTATTGAAAATGTCAGGGTCAAATCTATGTTTATTCGTTGATATGCGAATTTGCCCCTCGCCAAACCCAAATTTGAAGGA
>SVQR01000092.1 GCA_015065225.1 Oscillospiraceae bacterium
AGCGTTTCAATCCCGGATTACAAGTATGCGGTCATCAGGTACTACTACGAGCTTGAGCCCGGTACAACAGAAGTAAATGCGGAAGGCAACAGACATTTCATTAACTTCCTTCAGCTTGCAAACGGCGATCCCAAAGCCTGCGGCATCCTTTCCGCTGACAAAATTGTTCTCGGCGGCACAAGTGCACATACATCCATTATCGACCTTCTCGCGATCACCGCAAGAACAGGTCACACGGGAAACCTTCACCAGATGCACTTCTATCCCTTCGGTAATAATGTAGCGGGTTCGGCTCTTGCCGAAACAGAGCTTATGAACATTGAATCCATCATGTTCTATGCCGATTATCCTTTCTCCGATGAATATGAGATCGAAGTTGCTGTTGATAAGACTGTCACAGCGACAGCTCAGGAGATAGACCTTAGCGGCAAGCGTATTCTTCCCTCCGCACACAGATATGCTAAAGTTAAGTATACAGCGGCAGAGGATGCAAAGCTCACATTCGGTTTTGAAGGTCTTTACAACGGCGATTACTCCGCTTCCAAGACTGCACCCGCAGGCGAAGGCGAGATAGTTATGAATCTTACCGAGATCGCAGAAAGCGGTCAGATAGACTACTATACAAAGGTTAAGCTTTCCGCAGACAAGGAAATAGACATTGAAAGCATTACTTTCTGCGTAAACTATCCCGATCCCAATGCGGAATTTACGGTAAACTTTGATGCCAACGGCGGTACAGGAACACTTCCCGAGGCAGTTACAGGAAAAATCGGCACGATCGTTACACTTCCTGCGGCTTCTCTCGAAAAGGGCTCACAGCTGTTCCTCGGCTGGGCGACATCTCCCGATGCTACGGAAACAGTTTCCAACTTTGAAGTTCCCGTTGACGGTGCTACACTTTACGCCATCTACGCAGACGCGGCAACTCTTACATATAATGCAAACGGCGGTACAGGTGCGGCTCCCGCATCGGTTAAGGTTCTGGTCGGCAGAGATACAACTCTTGTAAGCGGAAATCTTACAAAAGAAGGTCATGTATTTATCGGCTGGGGCACAAGTGCTGATGCTACAACTCCCATAAGCTCTGTTACAATGGATGCAGACGGAGTTACCGTATATGCTATCTACAAGGCACTTCAGACAGTATATGTAACAAACAACGAATCCGGCAAGTTCACATACAACGGCGAAGAAGTAACAGCAGACTATGCTACACTTAGCGATGCACTTGCAGCTCTCGGTGCAAACGGCGGTCACATCATCTTCGAGGGCGGCTTTGACGATGACGACTTCTTCCCCAAGCAGAATTCCTCCGCTCCCATTATCATTCTCGAAGGTGCGAGCGACAACGCTATACTCAGAACGGAAGCTACAGGCGCGGTAAATGCAAAGCTTCTTTGCGATACAACTCTCAAGAATGTAACAATTCTCAGAGGTATCAACGAAAACGGCAGCAATTCCGACACCTACATCAACGGTAACGCAAAGACACTTATCCTTGATGTCGGCACAAAGACGCACAACGAAGCAGGTGAAAGAGGCTCTTACCAGATAGGTAATGAGGCAGCTCTCCAGGGCTATACCTTCAGAAAGCTCATCCTCAACGACGGTAAGATATCCAATAACTTCCACCTTACACAGTACGGCAATGCCTCAAGCGGCAATGTTTATTACGAAATAAACGGCGGTACTCCCGGTGACTGCATTCAGGCAGGTTCTCTTAATTTCTCCGAAAAAACAATGAATCATAACGGTAATATCACCGTAGTTGTAA
Source organism: Oscillospiraceae bacterium (assembly GCA_015065225.1). Lineage (GTDB taxonomy): Bacteria > Bacillota > Clostridia > Oscillospirales > CAG-382 > SIG622. Next base: position 1,775 of record SVQR01000092.1, read on the forward strand.
ACGGCGGTAATCTCGCAAACGGTCAGAAGGTACTTATTGACAAGAGCGCAACCGTTAAGACAAGTGTCAGCGGCGCAACAACAGTTATCGTAAACAACGGTCTTGCGGCATCCAAGTCCATGACCTTTGACCCCAAGTTCAAGTATATCGTAAAGTCAAGTGCCGGCGGTAAGGTAACACTTGCGGCTGAAGGATCTTCTTCCTATGCTCCCACGTTCCTTATCAAGGCAATCAATCCCGATGCCGTAATTCTTGTAAACGGAGAAGAGGTTGAATCAGTAAACGGCGAATATCTCTTTATGCCCAAGAGTGGCGGTACATTTGATGTAACATACAAAGGTGCAACAAAGGTATATGTAAACGGAGACGGTTCGGGCAAGCTTACGGTTGACGGTGTTGAGCATACGGCTTACGCTACAATCGCAGAGGCAGCCGCAAATCTCGATGCGGCCGGCGGCACAATCTACTTTGACGGTGAACAGTCCTACTTTGAAGTTGAAGATGCATCCAATCTCGGCTTCAAGAAGCTCACCGTAAGAGGTGTCGGCGAAAGCTCTGTTCTCGTATTTGACACAAAGGCTCAGACTGTAGGCTTCGGTTGTGATGTTGCAATTGAAAACTGTCACCTCAGAGAAGAAGCAAACCAGGATGTATGGCTCAGAACAGGTGCTCATGTTGTTACATTCGGTAATCCCGATGATACAATGACAATGAAGTACCTTACAAAGGCGGGCACAGAAACCTCTGCTCAGTGTATCGTTACCGGAAGCGGCGGAAAGTACGTAATTTACAACTGTAACTTCGGAAACCTCGGTCGTGACTGGTCGGGTACACATAATACTGATGTTGTTATTGAGATCAACGGCGGCAAGGTATCCGCAAGCGGTATCGGTGCTTACTTCGGCGGCGGTACACTCAACGCAAATATGGCTGTATCCGTAAACGGAGTTGCACTCAGCGGTACAGCAATTGACTTTGAAAAGAAGGGTACAGTTAACGGAAATTCCATCCTCGTATTCAACGGCGGTGCTATGCATCTCCAGACATACACAATATCCAATGTGGACTATGTAGTTGATGCTCCCGCAGGAATCAAGGTTGACATCGCAAACGTAGGTAGCTCCTCCGCAGCTCCCACATTCACACTTACTCCCGCGGCAGATGTCGAAAAGATATTTGTAAACAAGTCAGAAGTATCTCCCGTAAACGGCGTGTATACATATACTCCCACAGCTGCAGGCACATTCGTAGTTGAAGCAGACCTTGTTCTTCCCGCAGTAACATTCGTTGCAGGCGAAGGTACAACAGGAAATGCTCCCGCAAACGTAACAGCTCTTGCAGGTGCGGATGTTACAATTCCCACATGTGACCTCTCTAAGGAAGGCAAGAGACTTGCAGGCTGGGCAACAACCGAAGGTCTTGTAAACCCCGAATACACAACAACAGTCAAGATGCCCGAGGGAGGTATCACTCTCTACCCCGTATGGAGAGATGCGGACAAGATCTTTGTTGCGGCAAGCGGCAAGCTCACATATGACGGTGTTGAATACGTTGCCGACTATACAGACCTCAACAAGGCACAGGAAGCAACAGGTGCTATTGGTGTTACATATGTATTCACAGGCTCATTTGACTTCTACAAGACTATGGACTGGACATACGGCAAGGCTCCTTATGTAACATTCGAGGGCGTAGGAAACGAAGGTATCCTCACCGCAGGTCCCAGCGCAAGTGCGATCAATGTTAAGCCTTATACCGCACAGGTAAACTTCAAGAATGTCAAGTTCTTAAAGCTCAGAGGTACAACAACGGTTACAAATGCGGATAGCACAACAACGGAGAAGGAGTACGTCACAGACCTTTACTTCAACGGTAATGGCAAGTCCGTAACCTTCGGCGAAGGCACAGAGACATACACAGAAGAAGCAAAAGGCACAGGCAAGCTTGGCGCAAAGGCTGCACTTCAGGGCTACAACTTTGCAAGTGTTACGGCACACAGCGGTAACTTCAGCGAGAACTTCCATATCGGCGGTTATGTAAGCAACAGCTCCGGCAACAAGTATCTTGAGATCGGCGGTACCGCAAGCTTTGCTACTCCCATTAATCTCGGTGTTCTTGACTGGGGTTCAAATACACGTACACACAACGGTAACATAACTCTCGTTATCAACGGCGGTGTATTCAATGCTACTCATTGGATAAACGTCGATAAGGGCAATGCGGCAGGCAAGCTCACAAACGTAAACGGTGCCGTATCCGTAATTATCAACAACGGTATTGCGGACACAACAACATTCGCTATCGATTCCAAGGTTGAATATGTTATCGAGTCTGCAAAGGGCGGCACTGTAACTCTTGCGGAAGAAGGAAGCGAGACAGCCGCTCCCAAGTTCCTCATCAAGGCAGACGCAAACAAGGCTATCCTTATCGACGGCGAAAAGGTTGAGGATGTAAACGGCGAATACATATTTACTCCCGCGGACAAGGATATATTCGTTGTAACATACGAAGAAAAGCCCACAAAGGTAGAGGTTAATGTAACCTTCGGCGACAAGAATGAGAGCAGCGCGGTAGTTGTTGACTCCGCAACAGGCTTTGACGGCAGAGCAACTCTTACCATCGAAGGTATGGAAGAGCCCATCTATCTCGAAAGTGCAGGTTCTACCGAAGAGACAGTAACAGGTGAGGTTCATCTCACATCCGGCGAGCACGCTTTCAAGGTAACAAAGCCCGGTTATATCACATATGAAGGTACTGTCACGGTAAAAGCAGACGGCACATTCGATATGCCCGAGATACCCACACTTATCGCCGGTGATATCAGAAACAGCTTCGACACCAACGAAGGTGACGGCAAGATAGACCTTGACGACTTTATAAGAGTTCTCAGAGGATTCTCCGGAGACGAAAGTGAAAACAAGCTCCTTCGTCAGTCCGTTGACCTTAACGAAGACGGTGCGGTAAATGTTTCCGACCTTGCTATCATCAAGGCAAACTACGGAAAGACAGCAGATGCTTATTCCGAAAACAACTGAAACAGCAATAATCAATTTCAGAGACGGTGTAAAAGCCGTCTCTGTTTTGTATATGCGAATATAAAAGACTCCGTACCCTTTTCGGATACGGAGCTTATACTTTAAATCTTTATTCAAGGCTTGCTGATGATCTGCGGCTCGAATATGTAATTATCATTCATGATATCTTCTTCGGTAAAGCTGAGGAACAATATCTCCTTCGCACCTGTACGTTCCCGGTCATAAGTCAGATAAATCTTTCCGTCATGGAAGTCTGCGTCCGGATATGAGAGGCTGTTTCTGCTGTCAATAAGACGTTTGTATTTCCATGTCTTGCCGTCATCCTCGGAAAGGTAGACAGTCATGTTCTTTCTGTCGAGCCTCGCATCGTTATTGACAAGAAGTATTCTTCCGGTTGGTGTTCTCGCAATAAAAAATCGTGTATTCGGGGATTCTATATCGGAAATCACCGCATCTGTCCACGTAAGACCGCCGTCATTTGATATACTTTCCGCAAGGAAGCCTGTGCCGTGTTCCGTTCTTGCGAGCATTCTTATACTGCCGTCAAGCATTTCATATGCCATTGCCTCATCAAAGCAGGTAAGGAGCTTTTTTGCACCGTAGTGATGCTCGTGTGTCTTTCCGCCATCCTCGGAGATACTGTAGCCGTAGCGATCGGAGTTCTGGTCATAGTTGAAATATAGCTGCCTGCCGTTCTTCAGGACTGTAGGCTTACATCTGAGAAAGCCTTTATCCATGTATTCGGGAGCAGTAAATTCAAGTACATCCGCATCGGGATCATGGCAGACCGTTTTCCACATTGCGTGGTCAAAATCGAAAAAGTCGTAGCCGTCAACGGTCACCCATGGTTTTCCGTCCTTTATGTCTATCTGTTCCGTGACACCGGGATGAGGTACCGTATTATTCTGTACCCAGTAGATGCACAGCTCGCCGTCTGTATTTATCCACATCTGGATATCGAGTGCCTGGACACAGTTCTCGTAACTGCTCGGAATGACAAGTACCGGCTTTGTCCATGTTTTGCCGCCATCATCGCTGTACACAACGAGATTGAAGTTATCCATATGAGGCTCACGTCTGCCTCCCGAATACCAGCCGAGGAATATTCTTCCCTTTTTTGTAACTGCAATTGTGGGACACCCCTGAAAATTGCGGATACCCTCATTTATGTATTTTTCATCTTGCGGGTAAAGTATAATATCGCAGGCCTTTTCTTTTGCGTTGTTTGACATTATCCGTGTCCTCCAAAGTTTTATATTATGAATTGCCGTGGTGCTTTTTGAGCGTTTCCGACATAGCTTTCATGGAATTTGCAAGCATCCCAAGATCGGAACCTGCAGATATCATATTTATGCCGAGAGAGTGCCACTTTATAATAGACTCCGCATCTGTAGCTCCCGTTGAAAGTCCGATAGATTTTCCATGTCTTGTAACTATCTCAACAGATCTCTTTATAACATCCTGTGTCTTGTCGCCGAATACATTTTCAAGCTCTCCCACAGAGCCGGAAAGATCAAACGGCCCGATAATGAAACCGTCAATATAAGGATGCTCACAAAGGTCATCAAGGCATTCAAGGATGTCCGTATGCTCTATCTGAAGGAATCTGCACATATTTTCGTGGTTTGTTGCGCAATAGACCGAGCTTTGCTCAATACCGAACTTTATTGCATTGCCCGGACCGTAGCCACGGTTTCCGTATGGCGGATAAAGTGTGGAATTTATCAACTTTTCAGCCTGCTCCTTTGATCTTATCATGGGGAAAAGGATAGCATCAGGTCCCATTTCAAGTACCTTCTTCGTAAAAGTCAAGTCATCCTGCGGAACGCGTACCAATACAGGCTTTCCCGCATTCTGTATGATCATCATATGGCTGAGAAGATTGGGAAGTGTGAGATAGCTGTGCTCCATATCTATCCAGATGTAATCAAAATCAAGATGTGCAACGATATTTGCTATAGACGGATCGTTAAGATTTATATGTGTTCCTGAAAGGATTTCACAATCCTTCACCCGCTGTTTGAATGTCTTCATTAATGTATCTCCTATGTTATTTCAATGCAAATGATTATATCATGCACAAGATTCTTTGTCAATAGACATTTGGGAATTTATGCTTATAAAGGACAGCTAAAGTAAGCATTCTTCAAGAGACAGAATATATAAGATAAAGCCCTGACCGACTGCAAAACATTCCTGCACTTGTCAAGGCTTTTGGATTGTATAAAAAATACTACAGATTCTCATCGTTATTATCACCGGATGTCTTTTTCAGCATGGTACAAAGACCGGTGTATCTGTGGAGCTGTCTGTTATTTGCTACCATTTCGGCTGTCCTTTCGGCACTTCCTGCAATAATGGCACAGTTTTTGGCTCTTGTGACAGCAGTGTACAGCATATTTCTCGTGAGAAGTCCGGGAGGCGCATCAAGTATCGGGATTATAACACACGGATACTCACTGCCCTGACTTTTGTGTACGGTTACAGCATAGGCATGCTCTATTTCGTCAAACTGCGTCAGATCGTAATGAACCTTTCGCCCGTCAAAGTTCACCTCAAAGTATTCCTCGAAGGTATTTATCCGTTCTATTATGCCTATCTCACCGTTGTATACTCCCTGTCCGCTTCTTCCGTCACTGTATTCCCATTCCTGAGAGTAGTTATTCTTAATCTGCATAACCTTGTCGCCCTCGCGGAAGGTGATATCCCCGATCTGTTTTTCAAGCTTTGCGGTATTTGCGGGATTCAGAACATTCTGAAGTGCAGCGTTGAGGCTTATAGTTCCCGCAACTCCCTTCCTTGATGGTGTTATGACCTGTATATCTTCAAAGGGATCCATGCCGTAAGCCTCGGGCAGACGCTTCGAGCAAAGTGAACACACAAGCTCCGCAAGTGCGGAAGGATCGTTCCTTTTCATAAAGAAGAAATCCTCACTCTTGTTGTCAATATTCGGCATCTCGCCTTTATTTATCTTATGTGCATTTATGACTATACCGCTTCCCTCTCCCTGCCTGAATACCTCGTCAAGTCTTACGGTGGGGATCGCTCCGGAATTCAGCATATCGCGAAGAGTATCACCCGCACCTACGGGCGGAAGCTGATCGCTGTCTCCGAGAAAGATCAGCTTTGTTCCGGGTTTTACCGCTCGCAGAAGCGATGCCAGCAGGAATATATCGCACATGGATATCTCATCTATTATAAGGGCATCGCATTGAAGGGGATTATTCTCATCTCTCCCGAAGGTCTCATTGCCTGCATCGTCTCCGGTATAACCGCTTTCAAGAAGCCTGTGTATCGTTCTTGCCTCACGTTCGGTAGCATTTGTCATACGCTTTGCCGCTCTGCCTGTTGGGGCGGCAAGAAGCACATCCATGCCGAGACTGTCAAACAGCTTTATAATTGCACGAACGACTGTTGTTTTACCTGTACCCGGACCGCCCGTGACTATCAACATCCCGTGGTCTGTTGCACTCTTTATGGCAAGTCTCTGCAAAGGGGCAAAGGTTATGTCCATCTCCGCTTCACACGCATCTATATGCCTGTCCGCCTTTGAATCGGGAATGTTTATACAGGTATCCGCAAGCACCTTCAGCTTTTCGGCACAATATTTTTCCGCACGGTATGCGTAGTCCATGTATACGGCAAGAGTTTCTCCGTATTTTACCAGTACTACCTCACCGACAGCGCCGATAGCTTTTAGTGCGGAATTTGCCTCATCCCTTGTGACACCGAGAAGTCTTACAGTTTCATCAAGAAGTTTTTCAACAGGAAGATAACAGTTTCCGTTCCGTGATATATTGAGCTTTAAGATGTACTTCATCCCCGACTCTACTCTGAAATGGGAATGTTCATCTATTCCAAGCTGACGTGCTATGGCATCCGCTCTTTCAAATCCTATACCGTGTATCTGCTCGCAAAGGATATACGGATTTCTTTTTATAATGTCCACTGCCGCATCACCGTATTTCTTATACACCTTCATGGCAGTGCCTGTACCGAATATACCGTTGAAGTACATCATAACATTACGCATACCAAACTGTTCACGGAATTTCTCGGCTATCTCACGGGATTTTTTTCGTGTCACGCCCTTCACATCCTCAAGATATTCCGGGTGATTTTCAAGAACATCAAAGGTATCCTCGCCGAATTTATCAACTATCCTTCTTGCAAGCACAGGCCCTATACCCTTTATAGCACCGGAGGAAAGATATGCGATAATAGAGCTCTCTGTCGCGGGCAGCTCCTTTTCATAATGCTCCACCTTGAACTGACGTCCGAATGTAGGGTGATTTGTGAACTTACCCATAGCGGTAATGGTCTCACCGCAATTGAGGAACGGCATAGTACCTACAAGTGTCAGCATCTCTCCGTCATAATCTATTACACATACGGTGTAGCCGTTTATTTCGTTGGTGTAAGTTATGTCTTCCACTTCACCTTTTACGACATCAAGCTTTTCCGACATTTGTGGCACCTCCTTTGGCGATGATATATCCTTTGTATTATAACAGATAAAATACGATTAAGTATAAATCAGATATTAATTTTTAGAACATTTGTTGCAAATTTCGCAAAAAAAGACGAAGCTTTAAAGCCCCGTCTTAATTGTTATACATATCAGTTATGGATATTTCCGCTCTGATCCTTTACAAGTACGTCATGCGCACCGCCTTCTACGATGGATACGGAGCTTACAAGTGTCAGCTTTGCCTTAGCCTGAAGCTCTGCTATGGAGAGAGCGCCGCAGTTACACATTGTGGAACGTACCTTTGAAAGTGTTACCATGAGGTTGTCATGGAGAGGTCCTGCATAAGGAACGTAGCAGTCAACGCCTTCAACAAAGGAGAGCTTTGCAGCACCGCCCATGTCGTATCTCTGCCAGTTTCTTGCACGTGCACTTCCTTCGCCCCAGTATTCCTTCATGTAGCTGCCGTTTACCATTATCTTGTTTGTGGGAGATTCATCAAAACGAGAGAAGTATCTTCCGAGCATTACAAAGTCACAGCCCATTGCGAGTGCAAGGGTGATGTGGTAGTCATGTACGATACCGCCGTCGGAACAGATCGGAATATACACGCCGGTTTCCTTGAAGTATTCGTCTCTTGCCTTTGCAACATCAATAACAGCTGTAGCCTGTCCTCTGCCGATACCCTTTGTTTCACGAGTGATACAGATAGATCCGCCACCGATACCGATCTTAATAAAGTCCGCACCTGCCTCGGCAAGGAATCTGAAGCCTTCCGCATCAACGACATTACCTGCACCGATCTTTACGGTATCGCCGTACTTTTCGCGAACAAATGCGATAGTTCTCTTCTGCCATTCGGTAAAGCCTTCGCTGGAGTCGATACAAAGTACATCGGCACCGGCTTCAACAAGGGCGGGAATTCTCTGCTCGTAGTCACGGGTATTTACACCTGCACCGACAACGTATCTCTTTGCAGAATCAAGAAGCTCGTGAGGGTTTTCCTTATGCTGTGCATAGTCTTTTCTGAATACGAAATAAAGAAGATTGCCGTTCTTGTCAACAATGGGAAGAGAATTGAGCTTGTGATCCCAGATTATGTTGTTGGCTTCCTTAAGAGTTGTTCCTTCGGGAGCTGTAACGAGCTTTTCAAGAGGAGTCATGAAGGTGTGTACCTTTTCATCCATGGACATACGGCTTATTCTGTAGTCTCTGCCTGTAACGATACCGAGAAGCTTGCCGTTTGCAGTACCATCCTCTGTTACAGCTATGGTGGAGTGACCGAGTTCTTCCGTAAGTGCAACAACTTCTGCAAGAGTTGCATCCGGCTTGATATTTGAATCGGAGGTAACAAAGCCTGCCTTGTAATTCTTGACGCGTCTTATCATTTCAGCTTCCTGCTCAATAGTCTGAGAGCCGTAGATAAAGGATACGCCGCCTTCCTTTGCAAGTGCTATCGCCATCTTATCGTCGGATACCGACTGCATGATAGCGGATACCATGGGTATATTCATGGATATTGCAGGTTCTTCACCCTTTTTGAACTTTACAAGGGGAGTTCTGAGGGACACATTGCCGGGAATGCAGTTTGCATCGGAATATCCGGGAACGAGAAGATATTCACTGAAGGTTCTTGAAGGTTCGTCGTAGTAGTAAGCCATGTTAATTCTCCTTTGCTTTTATAGTCTTACGATAAATTGATTAATTATATCACATTTTTTTCAAAAAGTAAATACGTTGAATGAAAATATATTCAAAAAAAAGATTTTCATCGAAATCAACAAAGCATATAGCATATAACAATGTATCTTTTATATGTATTTGAGTCAAAAGATAACGATTTACCGATGTTTTTGTATAACAAAAGGAGTCCCCGATTACGAAGACCCCTGTTTTGTGTCGTTATCTTGTTAAAAATCCGTTATACTTGTAGCTTTCGGGAAGGAAGTACACCTTCGCCTCATCGTCGCAAAGCTCATATTTCACCGTCTGCTCGGCATAGCAGTTATAGTCGAGGTCGAGCTGCTTATGCTCCGCAAGGCCACCGTCTATATACTGAATGTATGTGTTGCCGCGGTAAACGGGACACCAGACATCGTGTGCCGCCCTTGTCTGTACAAGCTTACGGGATGATCTGTCAAAGATATTATTCTCTATGATAAATGTACCCGGCTCGTATTCGTTGCTGTGTGCCCAGCTCTTTATGTGTGCGCATGTATTGGAATCAGGTCGCTGATTTCCCCAGCCGTAACCTGCACGGCGAAGGATGTTTCCGCTTATCGTAAGATCTCTGCCGTCACGAAGTGCTATATCGTTATCCGAAGCGCCGTTGAAATATTCTATGCTGTAGATACAATCCTCTATTATGTTGTCCGAATAGATGATGTTGTACATGGAGATATTATCGCTGCCGCCTGCAGAATACTGGTGTGTAGCTCCCGCATCGTAACACTGATATATGTAGTTGTTCTTTACGGTATAACCGTCAACACCGCCGTATATTTCGATACCGTTTCCGAGTCTTGCCGCCGCGCCGTCATTTCCGTAGGACATTATCGTTCCGCCTATCCAGCCAATCTCACAGTTTGTAACGGTCATGTTTTTCGTACTGTGTGAGGATATACCGTGAGTACCCGTGTACATTATGCACAGATTATCAAAGTGTGTATCGACAGCATCGCCGTTTGCGATAACGCTTCCGTTGGTGTTGAATTCTATCTGCGAGAAGATCTCACCGGGATTGCCTTCGTCGCATCTGAAATAAAGCTTGCCTTTCACATTCTTTATTGAGGTCGATGGGATCTCACTGAAAAATTCGTAGTTTTCCGAAAGCTCTGCTTTTACATCAAATACTTTAGTCTTTCCCGTATTTCTGACGTAGAATATCTTACCGGAAAGATCCGGAAGCTCCTTAAGACCAATCGCTTTTCCACCGTCACAGATGATACCGCCGACCTCGGGAAGCTCTGTCGCATATACCCAGATGTTGGATGTACCTTCCAGAAGTGTCCACTTTGAAGCATCCGCTCCGTTTTCGGGAGATCCGTAAAGACAGGGCTTTGCACCGTTTCCGTAGGCTGTATATGTAATACCGCTCTTTGTGCTGAAGCGCTCACGCCATGTGCCGCCGCGCTCAAACAGTACCACATCTCCCGCATTCATCCTTGTGTATTCCTTTACCATTCTGCCGACAGTCTTCCATGCCGTATCCGGGGTAAGACCGTCATTTTCATCGTTGCCGTTATTGGAGATATAATATTTTTTGCCGCTATATCCGGAAAGATCCATATTGGGAGCATTCTTTACTGCCTGTTTCTTTTCATTACTTTTTGTATCAAACTCCTTGAGATAGCTTTCTCCTGCCGCATAGTCGAGGTTGTCATTTGTTCTGCCGAATACGGTGTATGGGGATACCATACAGAACACCCATCCGTTCTTATCCTCAACGTGGGATATCGTTGCTTCCATGATATCGGCGTAT
>SVQR01000093.1 GCA_015065225.1 Oscillospiraceae bacterium
TGAGATAAACGACGACATCTCCCTTGTCAAAGACGGTGACGCACAGTTTATCTACTACACCGTTGAAAAGCCCGAGGTATGCGGAAATACCGTAAAGCTGTGTGAAGGAATAAAACTCGATCTTTCGGAAAACAACGGCGTAAGTATTGAAGAGATAGTGTTTGACGATAAAAAGCTGGTAAATGACTGGGGTAAGTCGATATATCGCATCACGGTAAACGCACATTCCATTGACGGAAAAATTACAATACGGTCAAAGTTTTATAAAGATTAAGGTGTAAAATAATATTATACCTTATTTTGGATAGAATAATATCCGATATTCGTTTAAAACATTGACAGGAAGGACTTTTTATATGAAAGCAACAATAACAATGGAAAGCGGAGACAAGATGGTGCTTGAGCTGTACCCCGAAAAGGCTCCGATAACGGTTGAAAATTTCAAGGCTCTTGCGGATAAGGGATTTTACAACGGACTTATCTTCCACAGAGTAATAGCAGGCTTCATGATCCAGGGCGGTTGCCCCGAAGGAACAGGCATGGGTGGTCCCGGCTACACCATTAAGGGTGAGTTTGCCGCAAACGGCGTAAGCAACGATCTCAAGCACACAAGAGGAGTTATCTCCATGGCAAGAACCAATGCCCCCAACTCTGCAGGCTCGCAGTTCTTTATAATGCATGAGAACGCTCCCTACCTTGACGGTCAGTATGCCGCATTCGGTAAGATGACGGAAGGCTTTGAAGTGCTTGATGAAATTGCAAACGTAAAGACTGATTTCTCAGACAGACCTATGATTGACATGAAGATTGAGTCAATAACGGTTGAAGAATAAAATACGACAGCCGGCATTAAATGCCGGCTGATTTTTTTCTGTATTCTCTTGGTGTTATACCTTCATATTCTCGGAAAACCTTTCCGAAGTAAGAAAGATCGTCAAAGCCTGCGGCAAAACAGATATCCGTTATACTGTCATCGGTTTTACGAAGAAGCTGTTTTGCCTTTGATATCCTTGTGAATGTAATATATTCAAATACCGTCATTCCGACGGCGTTTTTAAATGTGTGGATCATATAGTATTTGCTTACATGTGCCGCATTTGCAACCGAATCAAGTGAAAGCTTTTCCGAAATATTACGATTTATATACTGTATTACGTCGGAGATCTTGTTTTTTATGTCCGGAATGGCATTGTTATTCTGCATGGATGCCGTGATGAGGATTGAGAATATATTTGATACAAACTGCATTGCCCGAATTTCTTTTCTTTGCTTTTGAGATTCGGTTATTTTCAAAAAACATTCATCTATGTGCATTGAACTTTCCGCCGACAGATTTACTGCGCCTTTGTCACCGTAGAAAAGTTCGTCAAGTACAGAACTTGTTCCGAGTTTTTCGCAAAGAGAACACAGAAGATTTTCCGAAAATACGATTTTGTTTCTTATGTATTCTTTCGGAATACGCGGTGAGGAAAAATGTGCATCTCTTCCGCAGACAAAAAATATCGTATTGTCCGTAAGCGGATAGAGCTTGTCTTTTATCATCATCACTCCACTTCCTGATATAATGTGGAGTATTTCAAGCTCGTTGTCGTGAAAGTGCTTTTTGCCGTTTAAGCTGTCTGTTCCCGTGTCGTGGTATTTCAGAGTCACTATGTCTTTCATTTGATCACTCCTTCTGTTTTATTATACATCGTTTTTTGAAAAAAGCAATATATTTATAAAAATCGGTTTATTTTTTATAGAATATAAAAATATTTCGATGTATTATATAGAAAAAATAAAATATAAGGAGAAATATCACTATGTTACAGATGGACTGCACCTGTGCGCAAAAAAAGCATATCGCCCCGATAAAACATACCGAAATATGCGAACACGCTATAGAAAAGGTTGGGGAAATTCTCAAAGACTACAAAAAAATATATGTAATCTGCGACAAAAACACATACGAGGTTGCGGGTAAAAGGGTAGAGGAAATACTTAAAGTATTAGGAAATTATTCCCACACATGCATAATAGACGATCCCGGGCTTCCCAATAATAACAATATAGGCAAAGCTCTTATCGAAGCAGGTTCCGACAGAGAAGTATTTGACATAAATGCGTTCTCCCAAAATCCGGATTTTGTACTCGCCGTAGGCTCAGGCTCCGTAAATGATATATCAAGGATGGTAAGCTACAGATTGGGACTTGAATACGGTGTTGTTGCGACAGCACCTTCAATGGATGGCTATATTTCGGTTGTTGCTCCGATTATCAATGGTAAAAGAAAGATAATATACAACTGCACAACAGCAAGGTATATCATAATAGACCTCAATATCTGTTCGCAGGCTCCGTATGAGCTTCTTCTTGCAGGGGTTGGTGATATGATAGGTAAATATGTCGCTATTCTCGACTGGGAGCTTTCAAAGAAGATTACCGGAGAATACTACTGCGAAAAGGTAGCCAATATGGTACTTGAAGCGACAGAAAAGTGTATTGAGTCGGCAACTGTTTTATCGGAAAGAAAGATTGAAACAATAAAGAACACAATAGACGGACTTCTTCTCTCGGGACTCGGTATAGCATATACAGGTTCGTCAAGACCTGCCTCCGGTACGGAACATATGGTAGGACAGACCTGGGAGGTTATGGACGTTGAAAAAGGAAAGATGCCTCAGCTTCACGGTGTTGAAGTGGGCGAGGCTACCTTTATGGCCATGCTTATGTACAAAAAACTTTACAAAGATGATAGGTGTGATGAATGGCTCCGTGAACTTATAGGCAAGTATATTCCTGCATTTGACAAGGTTCTTGAACTTCAGAAGATAATAAAGATTCCTTTCACGGTAACGGAAAAGGACAAATTTGTCGAAGGAATTCTGCGCGGAAGAACATTCAGGGTAAGGTACACGCTTTTGCAGTATCTTTTTGACAAAGGAATGATTGAAGAATACGCAGACAACATTTATGATGAAACAATGAAGTACTGCTTCGGTACTACAGAGAACTGATGGAGGTTTTTGTATGTTCAGCTTAAAAGGAAAAATCGCACTTGTTACGGGAGCATCGTACGGGATAGGCTTTGCAATAGCAAAGGGATACGCCGAAGCAGGTGCGAAGATAGTATTCAATGATATAAATGAAGAACTTGTAAACAAGGGACTTGAAGCTTATAAGGAAGCAGGCGTTGAAGCAAAAGGCTATGTATGCGATGTTACAAATGAAGAAGATGTAAGAAAAATGATTTCAAAAACGGAAAGTGAAGTCGGAACCGTTGACATCCTTGTAAACAACGCAGGAATAATAAAAAGAATTCCCATGCACGAAATGACTGCAGAGGATTTCAGAAAAGTGGTTGATGTTGACCTTATAGGTCCGTTTATTGTTTCAAAAGCGGTTATTCCCTCAATGATAAAAAAGGGACACGGAAAGATAATCAACATATGCTCAATGATGTCGGAGCTTGGCAGAGAAACGGTATCTGCATATGCAGCCGCAAAGGGCGGTCTTAAAATGCTCACAAGAAATATCTGCTCGGAGTATGGTGCAAACAACATTCAGTGCAACGGCATAGGCCCGGGGTACATTGCAACACCGCAGACAGCGCCGCTTCGCCAAAAACAGCCCGATGGTTCAAGGCATCCTTTTGACAGTTTCATTATAGCAAAAACACCTGCGGCAAGATGGGGAACTCCCGAAGACCTTGTAGGTCCTGCGGTGTTCCTTGCTTCGGAAGCTTCCGATTTTGTCAACGGTCATATTCTTTATGTTGACGGCGGTATTCTTGCATATATCGGAAAACAACCGTAAAAGAGTTCATATTTTAAAAGCAAAACGGACGACCTTTATGATCGTCCGTATCTTTTGTATTCGCTCGGGGGATGCCTGCGTGTTTTCGGAATACTTTGCCGGAATAAGCTTTTCTGCCGGCAACTGTGTACTCTGTCGAATCTGTATTCCAAAGATCATATCTGTTTGCGAAGGGATACCGGCGTTATACTGTATTCCTTTTTAAATGCGGTAGTCATGTGGGAGTGGGAGGAAAATCCGCATAAAAGAGCTATCTCGTAAAGACTTTTATGTGTGGTGGTGATAAGCTCGGTCGCTCTTCGCAGACGCTGCTTTGATATGTATTCATGAAGGGAACATCCCTCGCTTTTTCTGAATGCCTCATTAAGATAAAACGGGTGATAATTGAGTTTTTCGGCGATCTTTCCGATGTTAAGAGTGAGATCCTTGCCTACTGTTTCCTTTATGAGATGTATCAGCGGATTTTTTGTATCCGGCGTAATATACTTGCGGTATAATTTTGTCAGCAGTATTTTAAGGTAAGAGTCTGTTATCTCGCTGTGCCCGATGCTTTTCGTTGTGTATTCATCATGCATACGGTTTATTATTTCACCTTCACTGACAGCACCGTGAAAGCACATTGATTTATGAAACACATCACCGGCGGTTTCCGGGACTGTATCAAGCATTTCTTCATGCCTGAACAGCTCCGATGCTTCCGGTATCATGACACCAAGCCCCTTGTACTTTTCGGAGAAATCGAAATTGACTGTTATAAACAGCAATTCACCATCGGAGCTTATACGGTACGGCATACCGCAGGGATAATATATCAGAGTGTTGGCGGAAAGCTCGTATGTCACCTCATTCGTTACAAAGCTTCCCGTGCCCGATAATATATAAAGAAGTCTGCAATCTCTTGCCGTGACTCTTTGTGCCAGATAGTAAGTGCTCTTTGAGACAAATCTTGTATATGGATGAAAATCAAGTCCCATAGAATCCTCCAAAAAAACTTTGATTTTTGATAATCTGTCTTTGGCTACGGTATATATAATATCATATATTTATGTTAAAATCAATACATAAAAACATAATTGGAGATGTGTATATGAAGTATCCGCTTATAACAATGTCGGCTATCACGGGAGATCCGACCGAGGATGATATATTCTCTTACATGAGGTCACTTTGTGAAAATGGAATAAAGCAGGCTATGCTGTATCCCCGTTCGGGCTGTGAGGTAGAATATCTCGGCGAGAGATGGTTTGAAATAATAGAGTCATTTATAAGGATCGCCGAAAAGCTCGGTATGAGTGTATGGATATATGACGATTTTAACTGGCCGTCGGGAGAAGCATGCGGCAGGGTGACCAAGATAGAGGAATACAGGCTCAAGACTATTGAAGTACGGGGCGACAACATTGGAAAGATAACAGTTCCCTCTGTCAGAACGTCATCGATGTTTGACGAAAAATTTCTTCCGGATTTGTTTTCCGAAAAGGCTGTGGACTACTTTATCAAGTGTACACACGAAGAATATTATGAAAGATTCGGAGAGTACTTCGGAAGAACGATAAAAGGCTTTTTTACCGATGAGCCGGCCGTGGCATATTGCTGCACCGACAAATCAATTCCGTACTATGACGGAATGAAGGACGATTACGAAAAATGCTTCGGTCGCTCCTTTGATACCGATATGCATGAGTGCTCAAAGGAATTTTTGATAAACGTATCCGAGCTTATCGGAGAGAGATTCACCAAAAGCTTTACGGAAAGGATAAGCAGATGGTGCGAGGCTCGCAATATACTTCTGACGGGACATCTGATGTCAGATAGTACACCCCGCGGTGCAATACGTCAGAACGGAGATTTTTTGAAAAATCTGTCCGCCTTTTCGATGCCCGGAATAGATGAGATAAGCACGGATATGAAATCCGTCGTGCTTCTTCCGCTTCTTGCTTCGGCAGAGTATGCATGTGGCGCAAACGGTACAATGGCGGAACTTTTTGCGTTGGGACCCGTTGATATAACATATCAAAAGAAACTCTGTATGATTTATCTTACAGCCTGCTTCAAGATAGGTCACTGGTTTCTCGCAATATCTCCGCTTGATATAAGAGGAAGCAAGTTTATCACGGATTATTTCAATGTGTTTACCAACGATCAGCCGGATTTTGGCGGTATGAAAATCTTTGCAAAAGAAGCGGAGCGTGCCTCGGAATATGCAGAAAAGGACTATACGGCACAGGTATATCTCAGATACCCGACAAAAGAGAGTGCAAGCCGAATTCTTGACAAAAGCAATGACGATCCTTATTTCAATATTGCGGCAAGGCTTTCCCACTATCAGATCCAATGGAAGCTCATATCCGACAATGCACCTCTTGATGGTATACCGATAATTGAGATATCTCTCGATCGGGAATACATATTCGGAGATATGGTAACAACAGATGCCGAACAGATCTGCCAAAGCCTTGAAAAACATATTATTCTCACCGATAAGGACGGAAACATCCCGAACGGCGTTTTTGTAAGAAGGTTTGACGATGACAGCTTCATCATTGTTAATATGTATGGCGAAGAAGGTATATACAGACTTTTCGACAGGGAAATATACCTTGCAAAATACGGTGTATATACCGATGAGGATTATCGCGGTATCAGTGATGAAGCAAAGCAGAATATTAAACCGCAGTTTTGTGTGAGATACGCAAACGACAACATAATACGCGCAATGTTTATCAACGATCAGCGGAATTTCGAGGTGCTTAACAGTTGCAATACAGAAATACGGTTTGCGGTAAGAAAGGATGTAAGCGCATACCTTGACGAAGGAAAGATAAATGTAACCGAATGCGGTAATGAGATGTCGGCGGGACTTCGTAAACTGTACGGTATTTCGGAAAAGATAAAACAAGCAAAAGCAAGGACAATTCTTTCGTCGACCGATGACTTTAAGTTTTATCCGAGTGTTTTCATAATGGGAGATTTCACGCCGGAGATCCATAACGGAGATGTTTGCGGTGTAACATTGAACGACAGAAGAAAGACATATACTCCCGGAGAATACTTTGCGGATTTCGGAAAAGTAGAATTTGAAACTGTACTTTGTATACCGGAAGGAGTCAAAGCCATAGAGCTTTGCGGATGTAAGCTTTATACGGCAGTTTCCGCAGACGGCAAGTCCATAGGGCAGAGGATATGTCATCCATATATCTTCCACGTAGACAAAGAGCTGTGTGGAAAGGATGTTACATTGACTGTAACTCAGTATTCAAGTATAGCTCCGATATTCGGTGATGTGGCATACTTTGAAGAAAAGTCGGATGATGTAAAATGGCGCGGTACTCCACCACCCGAAAACAACGGCTTCGGTTTTACACGGATAAACCTGATCTTTTAACAAGGGCAAGCATAACAAAACGGACGATCGCAATTGACCGTCCGTAATTTTTATTACTGATAAATCTCCTTGAGGAATCTGTGAAGATTTGCAATACCTACTCTTACACCGAAAAGCGGATCTTCCTTACCCTCAAATTCGATAGCGAGAATTCCGTCATATCCGTTCTTCTTGAGTATTCTCAGACACTGCTTTACGGGAACATCACCGTGACCGATAACCGTACCCTTCAGCCAGTTCTCGTTTCTTGTTGTGAACCAGCCTTCACCGGGGAAGTCCTTGTAGCCGGGTCTGTAGTGGAAGTCCTTTGCGTGAGCATGACGTGCATACTGCGCCATTCTTCCCACAGCCTTGTCGGAGGGCTCGTCGGCACAGGCGAAGTTGCCGATGTCAACAAGTGCACCGAAGTTTTCTCTGTCAACGATGTTGATGAGCTTTTCAACTCTTTCGGAATCCTGAGAGAAGATACCGTGGTTTTCTGTACAAGTTTCAACACCGATGCTTTCCGCATAGTCAACGACCTGTCTTATGTAGTCAACAGCACCGCTTTCAAGGAAGGAGTCATAGCTTCTCTTTACCTTTACGTTTGCGGGGAAGCCGTATGCGACATCAAATCTCATTTTTGTTCCGAGTACCTTTGCGATATCAGCCTGGAGGCAAAGATCTCTTACCTGTGCATCAAGATCATCTGCAAGGAAGTTCGCACCAACGCAGAAACAACCGGGAAGAAGACCTATCTTGTCCATATGCTCCTTGTATTCCGCTGCAAGAGCAAGAGCCTTTGCATGATCGTCTTTTTCAAAAGGAATGAAGTCAACCGCTTCACCCTCAAATTCTTTGATTTTATCAAGTACACCTATCATACCGAGCTCGGAAACGTATTTACCGAAGCTGTATGTGCTTACGCCAACTTTCATCATAGTGTTTTACCTCGTAATATATTATTTTTAAAGGATTTAGGGGATAGGGGATAGGATATAGGGAATGATAATTTCCTTCGGAAATTTTCAATTTTTTAAATGAAGGAAGCGAAGCTTCCAACCTTCCCTAAATCCTAAATCCTAGATCCTAGATCCTAAATTTTCACGCTTCGTATGCGTCAATTTCCTTAAGATATCTTATAAGGTTCTCGCATCCGATGCTGTTTCCGAGGATCGGGTCTTCGATACCTTCAAACTCGATGGAAACATATCCCTTGTAGCCTGCAACACTAAGAGCCTTGAGGCACTGCTTTATCGGAACATTGCCGTGTCCTACGATTGTTGATCTTGAGTAGTTGCAGCCCTTTGTGAGATTGTAGCCTCTGCCGGGATTTTCAATCATACCGTTTTTGATGAAAAGGTCCTTTGCATGAACGTGGAATGCGTAAGGAGCAAGTGTGGAAACGCTCCATACATGGTCACCGTCAACACCTGTGAAGTTACCCATGTCGATAAGTGCACCGAAGTTTTTGTGAGCAACGGTATTGATGAGCTTTTCTATTCTGTCAGCCGCCTGGGAGATTCTGCCGTGGTTTTCGGTGCAGAGTTTGATACCCATAGCTTCTGCCGCAAGAGTGATCTCCTTGAATGCGGGAGCTACAAGCTCGATTATTCTTTCATAGCTTCTGTTTGTCTCGGAAGCGGGAAGTCCTCTGAATGTAACGTCAATACGCATAACGGGACAGCCGAGCTCCTTTGCAACGGGAAGACGCTCGTTTATGATGCGGTTCTTTTCTTCTTCGATCGTTCTGTCACCGAAGAATTCCGCACCCTGACACATACAAGCGGCTTCAAGACCGAGCTCGTCAAGCTTTGCTCTTATCTTCTTTGCCATTTCTATGTCTATGGTGATGCCTTCCTGCTTAAGGTCCGGAATGAAGTCAACGCCTGTTGCACCCATTTCTTTGATCTTTTCGAGAATCTCGAAAATGCTGAGTGCCGGCTCGCACTTATGGAAGCTGTAAGCACTGATACCTACTTTCATTGTAATATCCTCCTTGGATTAAAATAATTACTTATCAAACAAATACGATACATAATACCGTATTTTTATTTTACCATTATCCTATTCAAAGGTAAAGCACAAATATTGCGGAAAAATAACACAATATTGCTTTTGCTTGATTATAATTCGGGCGGCTTACGTCGATATAAAAGATAAACAAAGGTGATTGTCGCTCCATATAACCGGGTAATATAAAGTATCATCAAATACTCCCTTGACAGAATCTAAAAGCTGTGATATACTAATATCAACAGATGTACGATGAGTGCGGCTCTCCGTTCCTTTGGAGACCCAATCTTTACGGACATCTGTTTTTTTGCATTCGAAGCATGAAGCGAACCTATAACTCCGTAGTCTACCAGTACAGGAGTTTTATTTTTGCCCATTTCAACAACGGACCGTACTGCGTATACTTCAACATCGCCAACATCGTTTTGCATTGCAACAGCACCAAGAAGAACACTTGAATAATCAGTTTCCGAATCTCTCCTGCCTTTTCGGTTCACTTCGATAGAGCTTTTTAGTATTTCCGGCAGAGCCAACTCGGCACGTGCTGTGACTATCGATCCCGGCGTCGGGGGATCCACGGTTTTTAATCCGTTCTCGAAGCCATGCCTTATGCCTTTACCCGGGAGCTCAACCTTGCCTCCAAGTGCCGGAACATCGGTAACATAAGTAGGCTCTTTCTTACTTGTGACTATTCTCTCACACATATCTCGAACAGTTTTAAAAATGTAAGCTTTATCAATCCTGCCATCATCCGTAAACTTAATGTCGGTTTCAGAGCCAATAACCGGCACTTCCATATCCGGCAAAGAAACAAGTGAATTATAAGAAAATTTTGTATCAAGCAGCTCTCCGTTAGCAGTTCTTAAAGTATCATTGCTTTCTTTGAGAGAAAAATCCTCCTTGACAAATTCGGAATTATGTAATATACTATTATTGATGAACGGAGTATCATGCGTGAAGGTCACTACACGACCAGATCCAACTTGATATTTTCCGTTCATTTTCTTTTTATCATAGATGATTTCACATTCGTTAAGATAATGCTCAAAATCGTCAGGCTGATATCGAGTCACAATGATGTTATAATATCCTTCGCTATAACCATTCATATATTGTTGAATAATCAAACTGCCACCCCAAAAAAGGATGGCAGTAATTCTCTGTATACTTTCTTATTTTCCTCTCTTTTCCGAAAGAAGTCCCATTTTGATATCCCACAGCTTTGCGGAAAGGTCAACGTAGAACTTATGAGGATTCTCAAATCTCTTGACTTCATCCCAGAGATGTCCCACTCTGTCCGCACAGTAATCCCTTATATCGGAAAGCTCAGGGCATTCATAGACACATTCACCGCTTTTGAAGATCTGTGTGTGCAGCTCCTTTGCATAGAAGTTTGTGAGAGTCTTTCTCTTCCATGTATTATCCGGATCGAATATTTCAAGGGGCTGTGTATCGTCTATCACTTCATCGTGTACACAAAGCATATCCGCAACAGCTTCGTTGCTGTCCTTGTCATATATCCTGTAAAGCTTCTTGAAGTGGGGATTTGTGATCTTTATTGCATTTTCTGATATCTTTATTTTGGGAATGATATTTCCGTCGGCATTTTCCTTTGCCACGAGTTTATATACGCCGCCGAATACCGGATCGCTCTTTGCCGTGATAAGTCTTTCGCCGACACCGAAGGCATCCACCTTTGCCCCCTGATGAATGATGTCGCGGATGATTGTTTCGTCAAGTGAATTTGAAACAATGATCTTACACTGCGGTAGTCCCGCATCGTCAAGCATCTTTCTTATCTTCTTGGTAAGATAGGTGATATCACCGGAGTCGAGTCTTACACCGAAGCTCTTTACGCCCTTGGGAATAAGCACTTCCTTGAAGGCTCGTATAGCATTGGGAACACCGCTGCCTATGACATCGTATGTATCGATAAGAAGTGTTGCGTTGTTGGGATATACCTCGCAGTATGTCTTGAATGCATCATATTCGTTGTCAAACATCTGCACCCATGAATGTGCCATAGTGCCGGAGCAGGGAACACCAAATTCTTTGTCCGAAATGGTGCATGCGGTAGATCCGCAACCGCCGATATAAGCTGCTCTTGCACCCAGCATCGCACCGTCTGCACCCTGAGCACGACGGGAGCCGAATTCTGCAACCGCACGTCCTTGCGCTGCTCTGACTATCCTGTTTGCCTTTGTTGCGATAAGCGACTGATGGTTTATGCAAAGGAGAACATAAGTCTCGATAAACTGTGCCTGTATCGCAGGTGCGCGTACTGTAAGTATAGGTTCGTTGGGGAATATGGGAGTACCTTCCGGAACAGCCCAGATATCACCGGTGAACTTAAATGTCCTGAGATAATCGAGAAAATCCTCGCTGAAAAGATTCTTTCCGCGGAGAAACTCGATATCCTCATCTGTGAACTTAAGATTTTTAATATAGTCAATGATCTGCTCAAGTCCCGCAGCAATGGCAACACCGCCGCCGTCTGGTATCCTTCTGAAGAATACATCGAAATAAGCGATCTCGTCGCCCTTGCCTGAGAGGAAATATCCGTTAGCCATGGTAAGCTCGTAAAAGTCGCAGAGCAGAGTGTAATTATAAGGTGTCATTTTAGTGCCTTCCTTTGGTTGAAAAGAATATATATGGACATTGTAATACTTTTTGACTTTTTTGTCAAGCTATTCACGATTTATTTTGTAAGTATTTTTTACATCTGTATATCACCCCTGATCTTTCTTTCGTAATTATTGTCGGAAGGTAATAATTAATTCCTTCATTCAATTAAAAATTCAAACCTTAGTCACCATTTTCGATAAAGAATGTGTTATAATATAAGAAAGCGAAACAAAAACGAAAGGACACCAAAAATGCCCAATTTCAGAGTAACATTTTCAAAGGACGACGTCCTGGTATACATATCTCATCTTGATCTCAATCACGCATTTATAAGAGCACTCAACCGTGCGGATATAAAGCTGAAATTCTCGGAAGGCTTCAATCCTCATCCCAAGATAGTTTTTGCACTTCCTTTGTCCGTTGGTATGGAAGGTGAAAACGAAATTGTGGATATCGGTGTTGCCGATGAAGAAATGACTGCGGAAAGATTCGGTCAGCTTTTGCAGGAGCAGATGCCTGCGCATATCAGGATCAAAAAGGTAGATATCGCCGAAACCAAGCTCAAGGATATAACAAGCGCAAGCTACAGGATATATATCGACAAGCTCTCCATAGCGGACAAGCTGGCAAAGCTGTTTGACGGGGAGATCTCGGTACTTAAAAAGACAAAAAGCGGCGAAAAACAGGTTATCATCTCAAAGCAGATACG
>SVQR01000094.1 GCA_015065225.1 Oscillospiraceae bacterium
TCCTGTTATCTGCTTCTGACCTTTGACCATAAGTACGTCGTTGCTGAGTGCTTCACAGTAGAAAAACTCCTTCCACTGATCTGCCAGTGTGCCTCCCAGTGCACCGAGGCCTGCTTTTATAAGTCCCATAATGAAACTCCTTTCGAAATATGATAATAAAATAGTAACTTAAAATGATTTTTTAGAATCCGTGGAACAAGGGACAGATTTAGTGGACAGTGAAAGGATAATTTCTTTCGGAAATCTGCCGATCAATTAAAATCTTTTTTAATTCAAAACCTTATTCTGTAAGTAGAAGTAACATATTTATAAAAAATTTGATTATCCGAAGGTTGCGAAGCAACCAACATTCCCTGTCCACTGTCCACTGTCCACTATCCACCAATTCCCGGTTCCTAACTCCTGTTCCCTAACGCCTTCCCCACCGTAATCTTCATGGTGATATAACAGCAAAGACCACCTATTACATTGGATATCGGCTCTGCGAGAAATACACCTGCGACACCGAAGCCGATTCGCGGAAGAAGAAGTGTCAGCGGAACGACAATCACAACCTTACGCAAAAGTGAGAAGATGATCGCGTGCTTTGCATCGCCCAGAGCCTGGAATACCGATTGCCCCGCAAACTGCAATGCCATGAATATGAATCCGAAGAAGTATATCTTCAGCATTTGCGCTCCGTGAAGTGCCATTACGGCATCGTCCGAGAATACACCAAACCAGAATGACGGAAAAAGCACTATCAGCAGCCATGCGGCAAGGGTATATATCACTCCCGACTTTGTGTTGAAACTTATCGCCGAGCTTACTCTGTCGTATTTTTTCGCTCCGTAGTTGAAGCTTATGACAGGCTGTGCACCGTTTACGATACCTGTGAGCGGAAGTGTGAATATCTCCCTTATGGAGTTTATGACGGTCATGATGCCTACGAAAATATCACCGCCGTATATCTGAAGTGTGGAATTGCAGGAAGCCTGAACGAGAAAGTTCGTACCCTGCATTATGAAGTTTGCCGTCCCCACACGAAGGATATTTTTTGTGGTAGCAAGCTCCGCACGGATATTGGATATCTTCAGCGGAACTACTGCCTTTTTGCCCGTAAGGAAAGCGATTATCCAAAGTGCGGATACCGCCTGACTTATAACTGTCGCAAGCGCCGCACCTCCGACACCCATGTCAAAGACAAAGATGAAGATAGGATCAAGGACTATATTTACCGCCGCACCTATTACAACGGTAAACATACCTATCCTCGGAAAGCCCTGGGAATTGATATATCCGTTAAGTCCGGTGGATATCATGGCAAAAAGTGTGCCGGTAAGATATATATTCAAATACTCCTTTGCATATACAAAGGATTCTCCGCTCGCACCGAAGGCAAAAAGAAGCGGTTTTGTAAGGATATATCCGAGAACGGTAAGTATCACGGAGGATGATATCAAAAGAAATGCGGAATTACCCAGTATTTTCTGTGCCTTTTCTTTATCGCCCGCACCGTGTGCCATGGAGAAAAGAGGCAGACCTCCGTTGCCGAAAAGTGCGGTAAACGCCATGATCAGCGTAATAACGGGAAATGTAAGTCCGACGCCTGTCAGAGCGATGCTGTCTCCGTCACCCAGGTGACCTATGTATATTCTGTCCACAAGATTATAAAGTATATGGACAAGCTGAGCTACCGTCAGAGGTACTGCCTGCATTATTATGCACTTACGGACAGAGCCTTGTGAGAAATCAATGTTTTTCATATTATTTTTTACAAGTCCAATATGTCATATTTTCTGTATTAAGTATATTATAACATAGATTCACACAAAATGCAACCGCAAAAGGCAGGTCAAAAATGTCAGAAATGGATAGTATTTGGATATTTTTTGTAACTATCGGCACAAGACTCTCCCTTTTGGCTTTTTTGACATATATTCTCCTAAAAATCCGAAAAAGTTAAGAAGTCCCTCTTTACAACTAAAAAAATATGCTGTATAATAGTATCATACAATCCACACGAAAGGAACAGGACAATGAGGATATGCGTATACGGAGCAGCGTCTCCGACAATTGATAAGGCATTTATCACAAAGGTGGAGGACATGGGCGAGATACTCGCCAAAAGAGGTCACTCCCTTGTATTCGGTGGAGGCGGAAACGGACTTATGGGTGCAGCGGCAAGAGGCTTTAAGCGCGGAAACGCCCACATCTTCGGTGTCATCCCAACCTTTTTCAGAGATGAAACTGTGGAGGAGATATGCGATTTCTGCAACGAGCTTATAATGCCGGAGACCATGCGTGAAAGAAAGCAGATAATGGAGGACAACGCGGACGCATTCATAGTTGTTCCCGGAGGAATCGGCACATACGAGGAATTCTTCGAGATACTGACACTTAAACAGCTTTGCCGCCACAACAAGCCCATAGCAATATACAATATAAACGGATACTACGACAGCCTCCATGAAGTAATGAAGCAAGCCATCGGCAAGAATTTTATAAAGGAGAACTGTCTTGAGCTTTACAGGATAACGGACAATCTCTGTGATATCATCGCCTATATCGAAGACGAGAACAGGAAGATCCGCACCGTAAAGGAACTTAAAGACGGCTGATACCGCACCAAAAGAGATATCCGACAGACGCATCATGTATCTGTCGGATGTTTTTATATCTTTTTTTAAATATCTTTGCATTCGCAAGATGATATTAATAGCACTCCGCAACTTCGATATTTCCGGATATCTCAAACTTACCCATGGCACAGGCAGGCATGAAGAAGTAATCGCCTTTTTTGATATCCTTTGAATAGTTGTCGCCGCTTATCGTTCCATTGCCGTTCGTAACGATATATACGCCGTAGCTGTCGGGGATATTAAGAGTGTGCTTGCCGCCATTTACGGTTATCCTGTTTATGATAAAGCAGTCGGTGTGCTTTTCGCTTATCAGTTTTTCAAGCTTGACGCCATCCTTGTCACAGACCACTTCCGGTATAAGCTTCGTGTCGGGAGCTTTTTTAAAATCAAAGCAGGATACGGCATCCTTGCGTGAGAGACCTATGTACATCTCCTTATCCGAGAGCTTATATTCGCCGCACCAGCGTTCCGGCTGTATTGTAAAGTCGGTAGGCTCCTGCACCTCCAGTATAAGACAGCCTGCACCTATTGCGTGTACTGTCCTTGCAGGCACAAGAAACACATCTCCCACCTTCGGCTCAATATACTCCAGAAGTCGTTCCATTGCGTCTTTGTCCGTTTCACTGTCGTCTATGGCTTTGTTGAATATCTCTTCCGTTACGCCGTCCTTGAAGCCGAAGTATATTCTTGCTCCCGGTCTTGTTGCAAGCACCAGCCAGCTTTCCGTCTTGCCGTATTCGGAATTGAAATGCTTACGGGAAAAATCTTTGTCGGGATGTGCCTGTGCCGGAAGTCTTATAGCACTGTCAAGGTATTTTACAAGTATTCTGAACACACCGTTCTTTCCAAGGCATTCTTCCTTGTATTTTTCAAGAAGCTCATCAAAATACATATCGCTTCCCGCCACCTTTGATACGCCCTCTTTCGGACTTCTCATGACGGTATTGTTTGCAACAACCGAGGATGCCACCCATTCTTCGGGAAGGTATCCGTCCAAAGGCTCGTCTCCCAGAAAGTCACCGAAGAGCTTGCCTCCCGTATATACTCTGCCTACTCTGTTTCTTTCAAAAAAAATCGGATGATTTGTCATTTTCATATACTCCATCAATTATATTTTATAAGCTGTGATGCATCATCAACACTAAGAGCGCCGTTTGTGACAAGACCGAACATTGCCGCACCTACCGCCGCTTCCTCAAGGTGTGACGGTATCTTCATTTTCATACCAAATCTCTCCTGCACTATCTTTACAAGTGCGGGATTTTTTCTTATGCCGTTGCCCGAACCTACAAGACTTGTGTATTTTATATCCTTGCCCTCGAACATACCGTAAAGCTCGTCTGTCATGCCGCAAAGGACAGCATATGTGAGATCGGAAGGATGGAAGTTCTCCGTTGTGATGCCGATTATCTTACCGGTTATACTGCTGTCGGCTCTTGTTCCCGCAAAGCGTGTATCCGCTGTCATGGAAGATGAGCTGTGCTTTTCAAGCATCTTATCCATTATGGCATAGACCTGTTTTTCGTCGAAGTCTCCGACATATTCCAGAATCTCACGGTAAAATTCCTTCAAAAGCGAATATGCTCTGCCTCCGCAAAGTGCCGCACCGACACAGAGGTATTTCCCTCCGAAGTATGGGCGTGTCTCTATATTCTCGCCGATTATCACCTTATCGCATATGGCGGATATCTGGCTTCCCGTACCGAAGTTTAATAGAAGATCGCCCTCTTTGATACAGGAGAAAACGCTTGCCTGATTATCGCCTATGGCAACGCTTACCGGAATACCGCGGTACTCTCCCGCAATTGCAAAGTCTGCCGTCACATCAAGATCGAGTCCGTTGGTAAAGCGCATATTGACGATATCAAAGCATCCGAAGCTCGCCGCATCACTTGTGTGGATAAGCGGAGTTTTACGTCCGCAGAGCCTCATTACAAAATAATCGTGTATAGTGCAGAATGCAACAGCGTTTTCAGGTCTTACCCCATTCTCGCAATTATAAAAATCCGTAACGCATCCGAAGCCTGTCGAGCCGCCGATATACTTTGCATATGTTGTTCCCTTGTATGGAAGATCACCTCTTCCGTCCTGCCAGGTATAAAGGTGACTGCAAGCATTTCCGTCTTTATCAATGTAAACTATACCATGCATCTGACCTGTGACACCGATAACGGATACATCCTCCGACATAAGCTCTGCAAGGATAGTGTCTGCGGTATTCATTATCTTTTCCACAGACTGTATCTTCTCAAATGGCTGACATTCGGATATAAACGCCTCGCTGTTTCTTGTTATCGACCTTTCGACCTTGCCGCTTGCGGTATCTATAATTACACCGCAGATGCTTGTCGTGCCGATGTCTATTCCTATTGCTTTCATTTTTGCCTCCGTAGGGGGATTGGTTTTTGGGAGAATTGTGTTGTAAATTTTGGTTTTGGCGGGGAGGCAGATCTAGTGGACAGTGGACAGGGAACAGTGGACAGGGAATGTTGGAAGCTTCGCTTCCTTCTGATTGATCAAAATTTGTTTAAATTTGTTACTTCAGCTTACACAATTAAGATTGCACATAAAAAGATTTTAATTAATCTGCAAATTTCCGAAGGAAATTATCCTTCCCTGTTCACTGTCCACTGTCCACTAAATCTGTCCACTGTCCACTAAATCTACCTCCCCGTTAAACATAGATTTGAAGGAGTTCGACCGCTTGCGCCTATGGCGGTCACCTCTACTAACACCCTATACTCGTCGATGCAAGGTCGAGTCTTGTGATGATATCCTGCTGTATCTCCGGTGAAAGATCAAGGAAGTTTACGAATGTTCCGTGGATACGCATGATGTATACTCCGCTCGGTGCGTACTTCTTGGGATTTTCAAGTACCTTTCTGAGCGTTTCCGGTGTTGTTACATTGACGTAAAGATAGAAAGGTGAGATACCTTCGCACAGAGGATTGAAGAACAAAGGT
Organism: Oscillospiraceae bacterium; assembly: GCA_015065225.1. GTDB lineage: Bacteria > Bacillota > Clostridia > Oscillospirales > CAG-382 > SIG622. The sequence continues at coordinate 5,585 of SVQR01000094.1, forward strand.
GTGATGATGTTCTCAAGGAACTGTACACCCTTTTCTTCAAGTGTTCCTGCGGTGAAATATTTGGGATCAATTCCGAGATGGGATGCGTAACCGCCGTTGAATTGTCCGAACGGGAGCTTCATGTTGGAGAGTATTCTGAATCCGAGACCGTTCTGTGCTTCGCCGTAAAGAGGATCTACGCCGTAGCCGAGCATATCGCGGCTCTTTCTTCCATCGGGAGTAGCACCCACCCAATAGCCGTAAGTAAGATGTGTCGACGGACTTGAAAAGTCGGGGCGGAAACTGTTTCCGAGATAGTTCTTCTTGCTTCTTATCATATCGGAAACTCTGTTTGCAATGCTCACCGCTTCGTTGTCCACTTCTTCCACGTTGTTACCAAACTTCGGGCAGGAGAGAAGAAACTCGTGTATTTCCTCATATCCCTTGAAGTTGTTCTTCAATGCGGCAATGAGCTTTTCCTTGCCGTCGGGATATTTTTCTATATATTTGTCAATTGCGATAAAGGAATCGGCAAGCACGGTAAGACCGTGGACAAGACATCCGCTTCCGTTGTACTTCGTACCCTGTACCTTTGTATCACGCATATCGGCACCGTATTCCATGCCGCCCATAAAGCAGCTGAGAAACGGTACTTTGAGTTCTGAAAGTGCAATCGAGCAACCGTTTGCCGCCTTTGCCATCTCGTCAAGGACTTTATCAAGCACCTTGTAAAATACTTCTCTTATGTTTGAAAGCTCATACTCTGTCTTTTCCGTAAGTACATCACCGGTAATAGCGGAACTTCCGTCCATAAGTATGGTTTCAAGCACCTTCGGAAGCGACAGCCAGCTGTTTGTTGTGTTGCCGTTGTCCTTACCCATGATGAGAGGCTCCTGACAGCCTGCGACGGAATAATCCGGGATATCATTTTCGTCTATGCCGTGATTTTTAAGTATCTCAAAGAGTGAATCATCATTGAAAAGTGAAGGTGTAAGTACACCGGGCGAGAAGAAGAATCTTCCCATTTCCTCATAGAGCTTCTTGGGTGTGTTCTTATGGAGCTTCACGGAAAGTATCGGCTGAGGGAGATTCATATCGAAATATGCATCAAGGATAGCGTAGGACATGGTGTTTGTAAGGTCGTTGCCGTCACAGTCTTTGCCGCTTATAAGTACATTCTGGGATATCGCCCAGCTTCTGTCGCCTACGTTGTAGAATACAAGCAGATGCTTGAACAGCTCGGATGCTTCTTCTCTTGTAAGATCGCCTCTGTAAGGCTCGAATATCCTGTCAGCATTGCCGACTGAGAACGCATACGGGTTGGGAGCCTGCTCCATACACATTATCTCCCAGAGGAGGATATATAACTGGATAGCTTCATAGAGATTTTGCGCACCCTTGCCCGAGATATTCTCAAGTGTCTTTTCAAGATATTCAAGCTGTGTAAGTCTTTCCGCAGTGCAGGTCTTTTTCTGCTCATTTATAAGTGCGATGTATCTCTCGCAAAGTATCTTCACGCCGCAAAGAGATATTTCTGCCGCTCTGTAAAAGTCGCCGTCCTTGGACTTTGCTTCCTCTATCATTTTATCAATACCGTACTTCAGAGCATATCTGAAATCCGGGATAACGTGTCCTGTTACCTGCTCGACAAAGAACAGTACTTCCTTTGTGTAGCTTTCGGCTTCGCTGTATGTCTTATTGAGCATCGCCACCATGGGAGTCTTTGCGGTATATTGTCTTACCTTGTCGATCCTTTCCGCAGTAAATTCATCGTTAGGCTCGATATCATTATATATCGCCATAGGATCGCAGTAGCCGGAGAAGCCTTCAACGGTGAAGGATGGATTTATAAGTGCGTAGCTCTTAGCGAATGCATCTCTCTGCGTACCGACGAATATTGCATTATCCGAGAGACTTATCGGAATAGCCTTGAGTACCTCGTTTACAAGATGCGCCTTCCTCACTTCCGGGTGGCAGTCCTTGTATTTATCGGCACAGAGCATCTCCGTTTCCTTGGCGATAAACCAGCCGTCAAGTCGCTTTATCGCTCTTTCTTCCTTAAAAAGTGCCTTTGCCATTTCGGTAAGCTTACCGGGGGCGTAAATGTTTCTCATGATGTATTCTCCTTTTATTGTTTCTGTTATCATAGCAATAGAATTTTTATGTCTTAATAACGGTAAGTCCCGCCTTTTCAAAGCAAACGGTAAATTCCGCTATCTTTTCCTTTGTCACAAAACCGTCTTTTACCTTGTACTCGGTTTTCCACTTCTCTTTCCCGTATTCATGATAGGCGAGAAATTCAAATACGGTGTTTGACGTATCAAACTGCGAAAAGTAATCCGCAAAGCCTTCGGGACAATCGGTATTAATGCCGTTTATCAGCGGTATGCGTATATGCTGTTGCCTGCCTTTTTTGCAGTTCTCCTCAAAGTTATGCTTTATGACCTCATTTCCGACACCTGTGTACTTTTTTAGCTCATCGCTGTCATAGTGCTTAAAGTCCATAATCAGATAATCGACATATTCAAGAAGCTCCGCAAGTCTTTTGGATGTTCCGTTAGTCTCGATAGCGGTATGTATCCCCTCATTTTTAAGAAGCTTCAGAAGCTCGCAAAGCTCATCTGTCTGAAGCGTAGCCTCACCGCCGGTAAAAGTGACACCGCCGCCGGAGAAGAACATAGCACGACTTCTCTTGCACTCGTCAAGCATCTGTGCAACCGTTACATCTCTGCCGCCGCACATATCCATTCCCTCGGGATTGGAGCACCAGATACATCTCATGTTACATCCCTGAAGGTGATAAACAAGCCTGTTTCCCGGACCGTCCTGGCGGAAATTAAAGCCTTTGTTGAATATTTTCATGTGTGTACCTCTGATTAGTTAAATGCTTTAACTAAGTCTTTGCGATATTATACCATATAATCTTGGATTTGTCAATATATTTTTTCGGTATATATGACTTGTATTTGATATTAGCAGGCTTCAACAATATTTCCTTAATTATATGATATATAACAAGAACCACACAAGTTTTATATCCTCAGCTTCCTTCCATAGCCTCACCGGGCGTCATTCCCGTTTTTTCCTTGAAAACTCTGCAAAAATAGGCAGGCTCGGAAAAGCCCAGAGCTTCGGCGGTCTCTCGCACGGTCTTGCCCTCAAAGGTGAGATACTGCTTGGCTCTTTCCATTTTTCGGCTTAGCTTGAAGCTCACGGGAGTTACGCCTGAGTATTCCTTGAAAAGTTTACGGAAATATATCTCGCTGACATTGCACATTTTTGCTATCTCGCGCACAGACATATCAAGCTCCTCGTTTTCCTCAAGATACAGTATGCCCTTTGAGATGACCTGGTACTTCTTGGACAGTATCTTCTTTTTGTGAAAATGGGCACAGAACTCGGAAAGCACGCTGTATATACAGGCGTTGAGACCACAGGGGAATCGCAGGTTCTGCCCGGATATTGCGGCGGTATCAAGGAACAGCTTTTCCAGCTTTCCGACCGGAAGATCCGTCATTACCTTTATGCTGTCGTATATCCTAAACTCTCTGCCGCTTGTATCGGATAAAACGAAGTTTATAATTATATTGCTGTAGACATCATCCTCCGCCTCGGTACATCTGAATCTGTAGCGAATGTCCTTGGGCGCATAGACGAAGCTCTTTCTCGGTGCATATATAAGTGTCCCGTCGGGAAGCTCATACTCACCTGCACAGTTTGCAAGATACAGAAGCATATCAGTCGGTTTTCCCGTTTCAAGACAAGAAAATTTGTAACGATTATTCCAATACATTTTCGCGCTGTTCTGGACATAGACATTGAATTCTTTTCCGTAAAGTCCGCGAAATCCCGTTGTACTGCTCAATTTTTGCACCTCCGATGCTTTTTCTGCTATTATATATCCGAACAGCCTTGTTTGTCAAGTGCTGTTTCGAAAAGTACAATATATGTATTAAAATGTGTATTGAAGAAATGTGGGATTTGTGGTATGCTGAATTCAGTAAAAAGGGAATAGAGTTCCGGTGTTTAAGAAATAGGGTTTAGCATTCGTTAATCAAGGATTCCGGTTTTCACCGCAATCGGTGCGGAAAACCTTCCTTTCCCGAATCCTGTTCCCAAAATTATAAAACAACGAGGTAACAATCATGGACAAAAAAGTAAAGATCGGCATCATCGGCTGCGGCGGTATCGCCACATGGACACACGTTCCCGGATACAAGGCTATTCCGGATATGGCAGAGGTCTATGCTCTTTGCGATATTGACGAGGAAAAGCTCAGAAAGAAGGGTGAGGAGTGGGGCGTTCCCGTTGAACGTCAGTTTCTCGATTATAAGGATCTTATCGCAAGCGGACTTGTCGATGCGATAGACATCTGCACACCAAACCACGTTCACTGCGAGATAGCCCATGCAGCGATAGATGCGGGACTTCCCTTCAGTATCGAAAAGCCGATAGGTCTCACATATGAGGAAGCAAAGAAGCTCGCCGATGCGGTTGAAAAGACAGGCACTCCCTCATTTGTATGCTTCTCATGGAGATACAGAGAATACACAAGATACGTACGTGATATCATAAAGAGCGGAAAGCTCGGAAAGATATATCACATTTACGTTACCTGCATCAAGGACAGCGGTCTTTGGGAAGGCAGAAAGCTGGAATGGAGATTTGACAAGAACAAGGGCGGCACAGGTGTGCTTGGTGATCTCGGCTCTCACATGGTTGATATTGTTCGCTTCTGGGGCGAGGAATTCGACGGTGTATTCGCACAGAGAGATACTTATATAAAGGAACGTATGCGTGAGGACTGCGACGAGATAGCGGAAGTTACAACCGATGACTGGTGCAACATCAACGGCATCTCAAAGAACGGTATTCCGATAACAATAGCCCTGTCCCGTGTTGCAACAACAATTGACAGCCGCATAGAATTCGATGTAATGGGTGAAAACGGCAGAATAAGATATGTCAACGACAACGGACAGTACATAGAAGCCTGCTTCGGAGAAGACGTCAAGGCAAGAAAGTTCGAGCGTCTCACGCCTCCCGACTCATATGAAGGCAATCAGTCCAAGTCCTTTGTTGACATGATACTCGGCAGGAAGGATCAGTACACATCAGAGCTCTGCCACGGAATGGAATGTCAGAAGGTACTTGAGGCGGCACAGATATCCTGCGACGAGAAGAAGTATATACGTATTGAGGATGTGGAGAACGGAACGTATAGGCTGTAAGAGAATTAAGAATTCATAATTAAGAATTGGTTGGGGTGCGAATCGGTTTGATTAATGATACAATATTGATGCACCAAAACATATAAGGAGCAAAAAATGGAAAAGACATATACCTGTTCACCCGAGGAATTCAAGAAAAATTGTAAGATACCTCTGCGTATCATGGAACGTGAGGATGATATGTATGAGGAGATCGCGCAGATAATGGTGGATACCATAAAGGCGAAGAAGGGCGAAAAGGCTCTCATCATCTGCCCTGTAGGACCTATAAAGCAGTACCCCATATTTGCAAAGAAAGTAAATGAAGAGAATATCAGTCTTAAGAATGTATGGTTCGTCAACATGGACGAATATCTCGATGATAAAGACGAGCTTATCTCAAAGGATTCCATCCTGAGCTTCCGTGCGACAATGGACAGGCTTTGTTATTCTCAGATAAAGCCGGAGCTTGTTATGCCCGAATCCCAGAGGCTGTTTCCCACGCCCGGAAAGGAAGCGGAAATAGATGCACTTATTGCGGAAATGGGAGCAGACCTTTCCCTCACGGGTGTCGGCATAAACGGACACATCGCCTTCAACGAGCCTCCGGAATATGACACCACAGACGAAGAATACGAAAACATCGGGACAAGATGCATGGACATTGCAAGAGAGACTGTCACCAACAACGGTGCAAACAAGATATGCGGTGCTCTTGATATGTTCCCGAAGCGTTGTATCACACTCGGCATGAAGCAGCTGTTGTCCGTTAAAAAGCTCAAGGTATATCTCTACTGCCCGTGGCAATGGGGTATCATGAGAAAGATAGGACTTGAGGATGCTACAAGAACAGCACCCGCTTCATTCCTTCAGCATCATCCCGATGCGGAGATGGTGGTAACGAGGGAACTGTTTGAGAAGATGGTATTTTAACGGGGACACCCCCGCCGGCAGGCTCGCGCACTGAGGTTGAGTTTAGGCTCGGTCTTTTGTTCCCGCGATGTCACCCGCCAACCCACAGCGGTGTCACAAGGCATTGATTGGATGTATGGTTCAAATTTGCAACACCTCTATAAACATAAATTTGAACACCGCCGTTAAATTAAAAACTGCTATATCAACAAATTATCTAACGAGGTATAACCATGAAATTCGGAACAATGACACACATAACATCGCTCGATCAATGCGATGAAAAATTTAAAACTCTCCGTGAAAACGGCTTTGAGGCTTGTCAGCTGATATATAAGCCGGAGGAATATACCGATGAGGCGGCAAAGACAGTTAAGGAAAAGGCGGAGTTTTACGGCATTGATATATCTGCCCAGTTTGCAGGCTTCCGTGATGCGGAGATAGCCTGGTATGATACGAGATACCTTGCAAGTACGCTTGGCATAGGTGTTCCCGCATACAGGCTTGAAAGAATGAAGTATCTCCGCTCAGCGATATCCTTTGCCTCAAAGGCGGGAATCCCGGATGTTGTTATCCATGCGGGATATCTTCCCATAGACCTTATGTCAAGAGAATATGCCGACATGATGGTGGCGGTAGAGGCCGCCGCAAAGTGCTGCAAGGATAGTGGTGTAAATCTCCTTCTTGAGACAGGAACGGAAGTGCCGATAATACTCAAGGCTCTTATAGAGGACATCGGACGCGACAATATCTTTATGGATATACGGGGAAAGTATGGGACCGTCGACTACGACAACCTGATGGACTTTACCGACAAGGTC